>CAZMHO010000061.1:3729-9301 GCA_964566085.1 uncultured Thermotogaceae bacterium
ATTTTGTCGGATCGATTATGGAAGAAGATTGCGATGGGCTCTGTTGGCAGTATATCTTGCGAGAGCGCGTACTGCAACCGGAAGTGGTTATCATCACGGAACCCACGAACCTAAACCTCTATCGGGGCCACCGGGGACGCATGGAGATACAACTCACGGTAGATGGAAAATCCTGTCATGCGAGCGCCCCAGAACGCGGTGAAAACGCTATTTATAAGATGATACCCATTGTTTCCGAGATAGAAGCATTAAACGAGCGCTTGCGAAACGATTCCTTTCTCGGGAAGGGGACCATTGCCGTAACAGAGATCCGATCGATGTCGCCTTCTTTCAACGCGATCGCTGACCGTTGCGCCATTAGCCTCGACCGCCGTCTGACGGCAGGTGAGACGAAAGAAAGCAGCGTCGAGGAACTGCAGCAGGTTTTGGATAAACACCGCGTTGCGGGCAAGATCGAGATACTGCAGTATAAAACGCCGACATACAAGGGAATCGTGTACCCGGTTGAGAAGTATTACCCGACTTGGGTTTTCCCCGAAGAGCATCCCGTCATACAGAAAGCGGCGTCGACTTATCGGTGCCTTTTCAATCAAAAACCGGTGATCGACAAGTGGACCTTCAGCACAAACGGGATTGCGACAGCCGGTATCTTTGGGATACCGACCTTCGGATTCGGGCCGGCGAACGAAGTATATGCCCACAGCAACCAAGACCAGTGCCCTTCCGAGCATTTGGTCAAAGCCGCAGCGTTTTACTGTTCTTTTCCCTCTCATTATCGATGAAAAGATGAAGCCCCGAGGGTAGACGGGACGCGCTGTGTCAAAAACAATCAGGTTTTCGCTTTACATGGCCATTGCCACCTTGATAAGCCGGGTACTGGGGCTTGTCCGGGACGCGATGTTTGCGAACGAATTCGGAAGTTCTCCGGAGTATGACGCGTATCTCGTCGCGATTTTGCTTCCTTTTTTCCTACGGAGGATTTTTGGCGAAGGCGCGCTTCAGAGCGCCTTCGTCCCGATCTACAATAAACGGGCCTTGGGCGACACGCGGGCGGGTATCCGATTCGCGAACAGCGTTTTCACGGTGTTCGTTCCAATTCTGATCCTTTCCACCCTCTTAGGGTATTACTTCATGCCGTCTCTGATACTTTTGTTCGCGCCGGGTTTGGAACCGTCTATACGAGAATTGGCCGTGATGTGCGGACGAGTTGTCTTCCCCTTTATCATCTTTATCAGCCTTTGGGCCGTAAAAACGGGGATTCTCAACAGTCATGACATCTACTTCATTCCGGCGATTTCGCCTGCGATACACAACATTTTCACAATCGTCGGAATCCTGCTCTCCCCATTCTTCTCACCCCGGATACTGGGTCCTACGATTTTTTTCATGATCGGCGGAGTGTTTCAATTTATCAGCGTTCTGTTTATCGGAAGGAAGAAAACCGGGTATCGTTTTGAGATCGACTTCGTCAGAGAGGATATGAAAGCGTTTTCGAGGCTGTTTCTCAGTTCGCTCGCCGCCGTGTCGATTACGCAGATCAATTCGTTGATCGATACGGTCGTTGTTTCTCACCTTGGTCAAGGAAACATCTCTTTGCTTCAGTATGCGAATCGGCTATATCAACTGCCGTTGGGCGTGATCGGCGTCTCCGTCTCAACCGTCGCCTTATCCCAGCTTTCTAAACGATCTTTAGAATCCTTCCGGGAAATGGTTACGGACAATCTCGAAAAATTGCTCTTCTTGATTCTTCCCGCTGCCGTGGGGATGATCATTCTGAGGGAAGAATTGGTCGTCTTTCTCTTTCAAAGGGGCGCGTTTGGAATCTATGAAACGGTTTTCACCACGAAAATCCTGCTCGGGTATCTCATCGGACTTCCGTTCTATTGCGTCTACTATTTGCTATCCAAAGCGGAATACGCCTTAGGTAAAGGAAACATCGCCTTCTTCGCGAGCTGTATTTCTGTTGGCACGAACGTTTTCCTCGACATTCTCTTAGCGCCTGTCTACGGCGCGTTTGGAGTCGCTCTGGCGACATCCTTCGCCGGAATGACCCCGATCGCCTTCCTACTCGTCCATCTCGTTAAGTTGAAAGGAGTCGCGTTGACACGACGGCAGCTCTCCGAAATACTGAAAACGGTTGTCGCGACCGTCGTGATGGGCGCAGCGCTGTTGGCCGTCGAAGGGCGGTTCTCCTACTCGAAACCGTTATTCGTCTTTGAACTTGTATTCGGGGTTCTCGTTTATTTTTTAACCCTACTCTTCTTGAGAAAGAACGAGATGGAAAAGTTGCTTCGCAGATGGAGGCGAAAACGGTGACTCAACCCCGCGAATGTTTGACATCTACAGGGCTTTCGTGTATAATTGCGGGTGTTTTGGGAGATCGTCTAACGGTAGGACTACGGACTCTGGATCCGTAAGTGGAGGTTCGAATCCTCCTCTCCCAGCCATGCTTAACCATCCTTCAAAACAACCGGCGCATCGATGACCAGAAAACCGGGTTGCCCTTCTTTTATACCTTTCACCAGAACGAGTTCGGCAGGCTTTTCTTTTCGCCCGTAGACGAAACAAAGGTTTTTCGCCGTTAACCGATACCGGGAGAGGCTTTCCATCCATTCCGGCAAGTGGTGCGGGGAAAGAACCAGATAATAGTACCGACGGGGTTTCAGAAGAGCGGCAATCGCGCGGCAAAAGGTATCGCGGACATTGCCTTCTGAGGCGCGGTTCATCTGCCGGACCGGATGAGCGTAGGCTTTGCCCCGATTGACTTCGAAGTGAGGCGGGTTAGAAAACACAAAATCGCAAGAGAGGCCGGGGTAGGTACGGGAAATTTCTTCGGACGAGGCAGCCAGGAAAGAAACCTGTTGGGAGACGCTCATTTTTTGAGCCAGACTCTCGAAAGATTCCCGCAAGTCGCCCTGCTTTTCAATACCGATCCCGCGAATACGGTAGGTTTTCGCCATCCAACACAGAGAGAAACCGATTCCGCACCCGATCTCCGCAAAAAACGCGTCTTTTCGAGGAATGCCGCAAAACCATAACAGAAGGGCCGTTGCGTGCGTTAACCGGTACTCCTTGCCGATCTCTACGCCCGTTATCTCCCGATAGTAGTTCTGCGAGCGTTCAAACTGGGAAAAACTAAGGTTCATTCCGATTGATATCAACCGCGTTATCGGTAAAGACGACTTTCATCTGTTCAAAAGCGTTGCGTCCTTGCAACTCAACTGCCGTGGCGTTTTTCGTAAAGACCGAATCATTGATGGACAAGTCGCTGTTGACCACTTGCACACCGCGCTCACATCCGCTTATCTCACATTCGGAGATCGAGACGTAACTGCTTTGAAGGGCATGAACCCCCGTTTTGGAATCGCTGATCGTCGATTTACGGATGTTCAAAGAAGAAGCGCCGGTGACGGATAACGCGGTGTTTCTGGCCGTGATCCTCGAGTCGAACAGATCGATAACGGTGAGTTTCTGAGCCTGTATGCCATTCCCGCGCGAGAGAAGCCGCGAGTTTTCTATCTTAATATTCGTCAGACCCGTCGTCGTTATCAACGATTCACCGCATTCTAAGGTCGTATCGGATAAGAAGAGGTTCTGCACGCTATTCAATGTAATCCCATTTTGGGCTTGAATCACGCTACAAGTGATCTTCATATTCTTAACGGAATCGCCAATGGCGAAATTTTTCGTATCGACGGTAGACTCCGTGATCTGGAAACTATCCGAGTTGTTGCAGCTGACAACCGTTTCGAATCCTTTGATCTGCGCGTCGTTGATCAGGATGTTGCTGTTTCGGCTCATACCGAACAATAAGCCCCCGTTCGTTGCGTTTTCAAAATGTATCTTCTCAAGCCACACGCTCCCCGTACCGACTTTGATGAAGGGACGGCTATCCGGCTCTCTTTGAACCAGGAACCGGGTGTACCGGTCCGTCCGCGAAGGAATGGAAATCAGCTCTCCCTCGATTTCCAAACTCCCTTCTTCGATAAAAGTAATTTCGACACCGCGTTCGAAGGCCAGAGATATGTTTTCGGAGATCACCAAATGGCTCTTAATGACGTAGGGTGAAAATAGCGTCGTCAGGAGCGTATTGCCGCTGATGCTGTCTATCGTGGAACTGATCACCGGCGAATACATCTCATCGTACGTCCGAAAGGGGTAGGAGATGTGGCTTTCGTTTCCCGCCTTATCGAAGGCGGAAACGGCGAAGTGCAGGTATCGCCGGGAGGAATAAAGCTTCTGATCGTTGGTGGCGCCGATCGAATCCCAGTCGTTGCCGTCATTGGAACCGTATAAACGGTAAGAGTCGGCGTCTAGAGCCTTTCTCCAATTCACCAGATACCCGTCCGACATGCTTTCGATCAATAACCCTTCCGGAATTTGCGGAGGCGTCAGATCAATGAACACCTCTTTTTTTAACGCGTTCGTATGCTCTTTCGTATCTTTGAGGACCAACAGTAACGTGTTGGTGCCTTCCGAAAGTTGACCGTAGTTTATCTGAAGCCGATCGTCTTTAATTTTCAGCGCCAGCGTTGACAGTGTCGCCTCTTGGATGATCTCCGCATTCGGATCCCAGTCGTCGTAGTATTCTAACGGTATCTCCGCAGTTCTGGAGCCCAAGAGAGCAGGAATAGGGGAAATCAAAACCGGAGCTCTATCTTCTGAAGCGTCGCAATCGATCGAAATCGTACTGGAGTAATTGCCCACATCATCATAGGCTTGCACTTCGATCGCGTAGACTTCGCCGAACTTCGCCGAAAACGTCCAGGTGTCAGAAGGCTGTTCCGCTTTTTTGGAATCATTGGGAGAAAGGACGGTAAAGGCATAGCCGAAGAGATCGTTCGGGGTTTCTTCGTAGGCGCACGCAACCCGTATTCGCCCCGCTTTCAGAATCGCTTCGATACGGGGAGGCGCGGGCGGCGTCAGATCGATCAGAAAGGCGTGTTCCGCCGGGCTTTCGTCCGCTAACCCGAATTCGTTCACGGCCACAACGGCGATGAGGAACTGCCCTTCTTTTAGCCGTCGACTGTCCAATGTTGCGGCGGCTACGGTAGAGGTGGCTTCGAGGACGGGTTTTCTTTCTAATGAATAGGGATCGCTTTTTGCGCTTTTATCCAGCGGCTCGACGAGTCGGTAGACCCAGTAAGCGTAGGTGAGTTTCTCCGCGGGAGTCCGTTCGTCTTTACCCGAAAAGGCGATCGTAACACCGGAAGAACCGAACTTTTGAGTTTTCGTCTCTATTTTCGTTTCCGGCGGGTTGATCCGTCCACTAACCTGCGCGCAACCCGAAAAAAGCGCGATCAAAGACAACATGATAGGCAAAAACAAAAGACAGAAACGACCCTTTCTCCCCATATTACTTCCCCCTCATTGGGTTTCCCCGATCAAAAAAGGTAAAAGAGGTACCGATGCGATAACAGATTATAGAATAAATCGTCGAAGAAAAACAAATAATCCGTTGCAACGCACGTTTTTCTTCCGATGTGGGCAACTCTTTTTTGATCGTACTACCTTCTCCCTTTGTCTTTCGACTTTTATCGCGACTCTCTCGCCGTCGTTTGTACCTTCTTCA
>CAZMHO010000061.1:9311-12847 GCA_964566085.1 uncultured Thermotogaceae bacterium
AGCATCGGCGATATCGAGCAAAGAAAGCAGCTCATTCCGTTCTCTCTCTAAAGCCGCTACTGTGTCTCGAAGATGCCTTACCTGGCCTTCGCTCTCCTCTTTGGACGCTTTATAGCGGGCGATATCCCGCTCATCCTCCCTTGCGAGGTCGCCTTTCGTCGGCGTGACCCCTAACGCGAACGGCGCGATATGGTTTTCATCCTGCCGGGGGGTACCTAACCCAAACCCGTTAGCTGCGAATAGGGTTTCCAAACGGTTTTTCAACTCGTAAACCTGTCGGTATTTTTCTCTTATCTCTTCATTCTCGACCCTCAGAGAATCGATGAGTCTGGTCATATCGGCCGAAAGGCGTTCCTTCTCCTGACCATGTGTTTCTTCGTGTTTGAGACGCTCTTCGAGTATGTATATTTGCGCTTTGTATGAAAAAATGTCTTTCTGAACCTCCTGGAAGAGGTTTTCCTCCTGTGCGATCTGTATCTTCAAATGGTCTAAGCGTTCACCGCATTCGATCTCTTTTTCTTTCGATCTTTCGATAACACCGCGGGACTCTTCAAGCGCCTTGTTTGCTTCTAGCAGCTCCTTTTTCAGACGAAATTCGGAGGATTCTTGTTGCTCTACCTTTTGCTTCAGCTCGCCGATATACTTCCGCTTTCTTTCGGTCGCCTCTTCCGCTTCCGCAATCCGGCCGGAAAGGGAAACGATTTCGGTTCTTCCTTCATCGAGTTGCCGGAGGTGGTGCTCTTTCTCGGCGTCGAGGTCTCGAATCTTCTGCAAAGCCGCTTCCAAATCCTTTTGCGTTCTTTCGCTCTGGATTCTGGAATCCTCGCAAAAGAGCTCCAGTTCGCCTTTGATTTGGTTATCTCTATCTATTTGCTCTCCTTGTTGAGCGATTTTTTCCAGACAACTTTCACGTTCTTCTTCCAGAAGCAGTTTTTCTGCTTGTTGCGCCTCGATTTTTGCGGTGAGCGTCGCTATCTGGTTCGTAAAACTCGCGATCGCTTGCCGAAACTCATCGTTTTCCGCGGATAGGCGTTCCTTTTCGGATAACAAAGAAACCGCTTTCCGCTCTATTTCCATTCTGTTTTCCGTTTCTGTCTGATGCAGCGCCTTGACCTGCTCCAGTTCCTTGGACAACTCTGCCGTTTCGGTTTTTGTCATTGAAGCTTCCAGTAAGAGCGCTTCGATGCGGCTTTCTTGTTCCGCTTTTTCGGCAACCGCTTCTTCCAGGGCGTTTTCTTTGCGAAGCTTCTCTTCTAGCGCCAAGGCTGTCTGATCTTCAAAGACCTTCATCTTCCGAGCCCACTCTTCTCTCTCTTTTTCACGTTGTTCCCGGATCGACTGTTCTTCTTGACAATGGCGGATTAAAGCTTCTTCTTGTTCTGCCAGTAAAGATTCTAAACGATGTTGCTCGATCTCTGATTCTATTATCCGGCTTTTTTCATTCCCGAGTTCCCTTTCCAACCGCTCGATGGATCTAACGTAAGCGCAGATTTCTTCATCGAAAGAGGCTTTTTCTCTCAGGGATTGCTGCACGAAATCTCCGAGCCGATCTTCCAAGTCCCGTTTGGTCTCATTCCATTCTATCCGTTCCTTCATCTGGCTTTCTTCCAACGCTTTAATCTCTAACGCCTTTTCCTGGAAAAACGCGGAAAACTTCAATTCCGATTCGGTTTTTTCCTTTTCAAGGGTATCCAGTTGGGCCTGAAGGGAGTTGTTTTGACTCTCCAACCATGCCGCGCGATCGGAACGCTCTGTTTCCCTTGCTTCCATTTCTGACAGAAGGGACGCCATCCGTCGCGATTCTTCCTTTTGCGCTTCGTTGTTCCGCTCAAACCGGCAAAGCCGTTCCTCCAAAACCGTAAGAGCAGCGGCTTGCTCCGCCGATAAGCCAGCTAAACGTTCGGCCTCTCTACAAAAATTCTCTTCGGAAACCGTTTTTTCCTTCAACGCCCGTTCCAAAGACACCAACGAACCGTTTGCCGCCTCCAGCGCGACGGAGGTAGACCGCCACTGGTCTTCATACTGATTGCGCGCCGTAGACATTTCCCGCATTTTCTCGCGGTTTTCTGAGATCGTTTCCAAATACTCGTGGTTTTGCATCAGATACGTGAAGAAGACGTGCGCGGGATTCTTCTCGGGCGCCGTATAGTAAGGGTTCTTGATGAACTCGTCTTGGACGGCGATGTACGGGTGCGCCGTCAATATTTGCATCAGAGAAACCGCCTCTATGATCGACGACTGATAGAGAAACAGAATTCGGTGATTACCGGAAAGAAAGGTATTCAAAGCATTCATAAATGTTTTAAATGAAGATAAGGAATAGAGTTTCAGGAGGATATGGGTTACTTCCAAACAAAAGGATAAGCCGATAAACCCCTCTGTTTCCGCCCGTTTTTCTTCTCTCTTCAATATTCGAAGTATCGAGTCAAAATTGAGGTTTCCCTCTCTCAAATAGACAGATTCGGCAGTCCACGCCTTCATCTGTTGGTCTTTCGGTTGAGTCTTCATCGAAACAGAAAGCTCCGAAAAAAGACCGTCTATCCAACGCGTGGTTTCATCGCTGGTAATATACAGAACCTTTAGGTCCTGTTCCAAGCATTCGGAAAATATCGGCATCATTAAACGCTTCTGATGCTCCCGATCTTGATAGAAAAGCGCTAAGTGTTTCTCATAAGCCATCGCTGTCCCCCCTATAGAGAATCTCTCACAAACCACTTAAAAAAGACGAAAGCCTCTACGACGCGCTTTCGTCCAGAATCTATTCCTCATATCTCTTTGCGGACAACAACAATCAACGGGTTAAATTCAAGAAGTATTCGTTTTCCGGATCCAGCGTCAAACCTTTTTCAGCCCATTTCTTGACGTTTTCCGGTTGATTCGTCTTCTCGTAGACCATGGTGATGCCCATCAAGGCCTCTACGTTTTCGGAGTCGATGGACAGCGCTTTTTCAAAGGCCGCGAGAGCGAGATCGATCTTGCCCATCGGATTATGCAAGTTCATCCACCCTTGGCTGATGAGCCCGAGCACGTCGTTGGGGTCCAACGACAAAGCCGTGTCGATCTCCTTTTGAATTTCCATCGCCATGCGCATTTGTTGCAACGGGCTGGCTTTTTCTATCAGCATCATCGTCGCGTAGGCGTTCAAAGAATGCAATTTCGCGTTCTGCGGATCTTGCGGCAGCAGTGCCTTCACTTCCACCGATATCTCCTGATAATCCTCGGGAGACAAACCGGGCTGAACGCGGCGATACAGCTCGGAAACGCGATCGACGGGGATCTCCGTCTCTTGTTCCTGCGGCGCCCCTAAGGCCTCTCCTTCCGCCTCGAGCAACGGGATGGCCCTTTCCGGCCGTTCTGCCATAGTCATTTCCGGGCTGAGGGTAAAGTACGCGGCCATATGCTGGATCATCGGCATCAGCTTGGGAAGCGCATCCATCAACTGCTCGAAAAACGTTTTCCGATTCGATACCGGCATGACTCGAACTCCCTTCTGATCGACAATAACGACCGCGTAAGGCATGAAATTCAATTTCCCG
>CAZMHO010000062.1:0-12226 GCA_964566085.1 uncultured Thermotogaceae bacterium
AAGAGCAAAAAACCGATAATGCCTTGGAAAAGATAGGTCGCCACGATGATCATCCCGGTGTTGACGAATTGGACGTTGTTCTTTTTCCGCTCGATTTTGCGCAGACTCAGGGCAATAAATCCAATAGCCGTCAGATGGTAGATCATCTGCCCCAGGGTTTCGACGTCAAAGCGAACCCAGTTGAGAATGTTTGGACCCACGACAAATCCGATAAACCCCGCGAGGATAGAGTTCGGGATGATCGCTTTTCGAAGAGCGGGAACCACCCGTTTCAGAATCATAGCCGCCGCAAAGAATAGCAAGATATAGACGATATCATCGATCATGCTCCAGTACATGGGACGCCTCCCTTTTTTTGCTCGATCGCTTTGAGGATCAAAAGACTGGAATCATCCGTCTGCAAGCGAACGATCTCCTGATCGTATAGAAATTCCAGCATCGTTTTCTGAAAGCCCACTGCGTTCTGGATATTTTCATAGTAAAAGCGCGTCGTTACGGGCGCGGTATCCTTATCCACTCGCGCAGACGCATTTCCAGCCGGTTCCGATAGGATTCCATCCGAATGCAGGGATAGACGGGCCAGATACCGACTGTGAAAACGAAGCTCCCCTTTTTTTCGGATATAGAGAGTCGCCGGACCGAGAGGAACGGACGCTTGCGCCCGCATATAGTCGAAAAGCAGCGCTTTTTGCTGCGCCAACAACTCCGCGACGGTGCTTCCGTCCACAAAGCCGTAATCGTCTACGGTATAAGTCGATCGGCATACGCAGCACCTCGCCGTGTCTCCCAGGATCGACAGCGAGCGAAAGGCGCCGCAATCGGGGCAAAACCACAGGATCCGCTCCAAACCGGCCGCTTTGTCTTTACCGAGATACTTCTCCATCTTTTCTCTCTGCCAGTCCCATTCGGAAAAGGTTATGTGTTTAATCGCCTCGTCCGCGTCAAGCAATGCCGCTTTCAGAAGGAGGGGGCCTTGCCGTTTCTTTCTCGCCCACCGGGGAAAAGACAGATACACGCCCTGGGCGCGTATCGCTAAAACGGGGATTTTTAGGAAACGAACGAGGTCCAAAGTACCCTGCCCGGGTTTTTCGAAATTGCCGTCCCACGAAGCGTTACCGTAAGGGAACATGGCGATGCTCTTTCCATCGCCGGCCGCTTCGATGATCCGTTTCACTACCGAAAGATCGGACTCGTACCGTTTGATCTGGAAAGCGCCAAGCGATGTCAGCAAAACGCGGCGAAATGGGTTGATGAAGGCTTCCTGAGCGGAGAGCCAATGCGCGGGGTGCTGAAAATACCAAGAAATCAAGGCGGGATCGATATCGCGGGTATGGTTGGCTACCATTATGAATTGCGATTTCGGCGAAGGTCCCTCATAGCGTGAACGGAATCTGATCGAGAATATCGGGAAACCGATGACCTTAAAAAAATCCCACCATAGGCTTAAAAGGGGTTCTTTCACACTTCCTCACCCATTTCTGTTAGAGTATCATACCCAAAGGATCCACCAAAACGCTCACTGTTTTCTCGTATTCGGGGTTTTGTTCGATCACGTTCGAGATGGTGGCAACGACCTCCTCCGGGCGGAACGTTTTGATCATGGTGCGATAACGATACTGGCCTGATGCCTTGAAAATCAGCGCTTCCGTGGGCCCAAGCAGCTTGTCTTCGGGGCTTAACAATTTTTCCAACTCCGCGCTCATCTTCGATGAAAGCGAAGCGACATCCTCTCTATCATAACACGAAAAATTCAAAATGATGATATGCCCATAGGGCGGATAGTGCGCCAACCGCCGATTGTGAGATTCCAACGCGTAAAATCCCAAATAGTCGTGGCAGGCGCTTCTCTGAATCGGGATTTTATCGATCGAACGCGTTTGAACCACCACCAGAGAATCCGATCGGGTTCTGCCTGCCCGCCCCGACATCTGGCTCAGCAGTTGAAAAGTGCGCTCCGAGGAACGAAAATCCGGAAAGTATAGAAAGTGATCCGCATCCAGAACGCCTACCAACTCGACATCCGGAAAGTCCAACCCTTTCGAGATCATCTTGGTGCCGACCACGATATCGATTTTCTTATCGGTAATCTGCTGAAACGCGTCATTCAACTTTTCGACGCTGTCCACCGCCTCTCGATCGATTCTCATAATCCGCTTGCTCGGAAAGAGGGTTTTCAGCGCTTCTTCCACTTTTTCTGTGCCGTATCCCGAATAACTCAACGCGGGGCTTTGACAAGAGGGGCAGCGCGTGTAAGGCGCGGTCTCGTATCCGCAATAGTGGCATTTCAGCCGATGGGCCGCCCGATGATAGGTTAAAGAGACATCGCATTGTTCGCATTTAGCGACGAAACCGCATTGCGCGCACGTAAAAAAGGGGGCGAACCCTTTTCTGTTCGCTAACAGAAAAACCTGTTTCCCGCGCGACAAAACGGCATCCATACCCTGAACGAGCTCCTTGGACAAGAACGGGCTGACTCTTTCGGCATGGAGCATATCGATCAGACGAACCTTTGGAAGCGCGATGCCTTTCGGCCGCTCCGACAGAATATGCAACTGCGCCTGGCGCAATTCTTGAGCTTCGTAGAAACTTTCGATGCGCGGTGTGGCGGACCCGTAAACGACAGGTATCTTCCGCAGTTCGCTGAGCCAGCGAACGACCCGTCTCGCGTCATAATACGGTTGGGCATCTTCTTGCGCGTAACTGGCGTCGTGCTCTTCGTCCATGATGATCAAACCCAGGTCAGGCATTGGAACCCATAGGCTGCTCCGGGTTCCCAACAGTATCTTCGTTTCCCCGGCCACCGCTTTTTGCCATTCGCGCTGCCGTTGCCCCTGTTTCAAAGCAGAGTGGAAGACCCCAACTTCAACATCCGGAAAACGCATTCTGACGCGAGCAATCGTTTGCGGAGAAAGAGAGATCTCAGGGATCAGCAGAAGGACGGATCGCTGCCTTTTTAAGAGCTCAGCGATAAGGGAAAAGTAGATTTCGGTCTTGCCACTGCCCGTGACTCCGTAAACCAGATGTTCCAAAACAGGCGGATCTTCGTGCATATCCCGAAGGATCGCTCGGCTGATCTCCTTTTGCCGGTCTGTCAAACGGACCGATGCCCTCTCTTCAGCATAGTCCGTCACCGAAGAACCCATCTCTTCCATCGATACGAGATGCCTTGTGACCATGGACTGAAGGGTGGCATCATTGACGCGAAACAACTTTTTCAGATAAGAAGCTTTCTCTTCGGAATGAAACAACAGGTGCTGCAGAATGGTCCATTCTTTGCCTTTGGATTTCTCCATCTTCGAAAGGGTTTGGCTCAGACTGGCATCCGGGCGCACCCAAAAGTCGGTTCGGGCTTGCATGGTATGGGTTTTCAAACCGATCGCCCATGTAACGCGCCTCTCTTTCATCCATTGATCCAAAAGAGCCCGACCGTTCTTCTTTCCCACTCTTTCGAAAAAGACCTCCAACGCGACGGAGGCTTCGGAACTCTCGAAACCGGGCATCTCTTCGTAGGAGGATCGAATGATGCGCGACTGGACGACGGTTTTCGGGGAGGCAGAAAAAAAGAGGTCGCAAATCTTGCCGATCGGGGAACGATAGTAGCGCGCGGTCCTCATCGCCAGGGCTATGTGCGTTGAAGACAGGATCGGCCGATAGTCTATCGTTTCCGAAATATCCTTCGTTTTTGCGGCCCTCTCTTCGGCGGGATGGGTGATACCCAAAACGTACCCGACCGTGATTCGATTCCGGAAATCGATCACCACTCTCGTCCCGAGATCGATCTCTTCTGGGCAGGCATAGGTGAATGAGCGTTGGAGAGGGCTTCCCGAAACGGCCACATCGTAATAGATCTTCATAGCGGCATATCTGATACGGTTATTTTTTGGTTAGTTTTTGATAACAATCCAGACAGACCGCATAGTATTTTTCGATTCCGCCAACGTCGATTTCCGCGTCATCGTCGACGTATTTGTAAGAGATTACCCCGTTGTACTCTCCGCATTCGTGACAAACCGCGCGTTTCTTGATTACCTCATCGGCTAAACAGAGCAGCAACGCCGTCGTTTCAAACGGGTTTTCCTTGAAACTCATATCCAATCCGGCGCATATGACGTCTTTCCCGAGATGTCTCAATTTCTTAACGGTCTCTATCAATTCCCGATCGAAGAATTGCACTTCATCGAAGAAGACCGCCTTTTCATCCGTGATAAACCGTTCCGATTCCGCGCTTCGGGTGATCGGAATCGCCGCTTCTTTCATACCCGAATGCGAGCGAATCTCTTCCATCCGATACCGATTGTCTATGATCGGTTTGAAGATACGGTATCGTTTCTTGCCGAGCTTATAGATCTCGGCATAAGAAAGCAACTCCGTGGTTTTACCCGAATACATGGGACCGACTATCACGGTTACTTTTCCTTGGGCCATCAGTTATTCCTTTCGACTTTGGTTGCTCCGATTTGGATGTAAAAGAGATTATAACGGTTATCCGCGTTGATAACGCCCATCGCGTTGACCAATTTGAAGTTCAACGTAACCTTTCCGTCGCATTCGACCAGCCTTTGTATCGTTAAAGGATAGGCGATTTGGTCTTGCGATAAAATAAGCTGCGGGATGACCGCTATAAAATCGTCCGTCCCGGCATAAGGGAAGTAGTACAAGAAGTACTGCCACATAAAGGACAAATTGTTGTCCAACAAGATCGTATTGGGCGTCCAAGGAACAGTCACGACCGTGTTCCCCGTCTTGACCTCCAGCGTGTCCCCCTTCACGACAGCGGATATTTCAGAATGCTTTCGATTGTAGTCCGCTTCAAGATAGTAGGCGGTAATCCGGCTATCGTCGGTCATCCCCCGGGTTTTGAACAAAGCCTCTTGGCCTTGGGAATGAAGCGCGGTGGTCGCTGAAAACGTCGTAATACCATCCGTTTGACTGAAAAATACCGTTTCGGTCGCAAAGGTTTGGGTCATGACACGAATCGAAAAATCCCAGATCTCTTCTTTCGTATTCGAAGTGGTGAGGGACGGTGCTTGTTGCGCGAAGACAAATCCGGTTCCCAGAAGGATCAGCGCAACAAACATCCATCGGATAGGCGATTTTTGGTTTTTTTGAGTCATAGGGTTCTCCTTTTTTATGTTAGGTTATGTGTTACTCGCACTCCCACCGGGCTTCATGATCCAAACGCCTGCCGCCCATGGGCCTTCAGAGCGCTTCTCCACTAATCTAAACCCTCGCTCTTTCATCTTTTCATCAAAACGGTCCCATTTATCTTCCAGGATACCTGTCAAAATATAAACCTTTTCCGTGACATCCCCTACTCCCACACTTTTTAAGGAAGACTTCACCACCTCTTCCAAGACTTCGGCGTAAATATTCGAGACGAAGACTTCGAAAGGAATCTTTTCGGATGCGTCACAATAATCGCCCTGTCGAAAAATTGGTGCGGGATCGCATCGGTTCTCCCGCGCATTTCGTTCGGCTTCCCAAACAGCGTCGGGATCGATGTCAAAACCGATCACCGATCCGGCGCCTAATTTCGAGGCGAGAATCGATAGAATGCCGGTTCCACATCCCACATCCAATACCCGTTGACCGCGTTTCAGATGCTTTTGCAGGAGTTGGGCCGCCAACCGCGTCGTCGAATGATCGCCGATTCCAAAAGCCTTCCCGCAAACAATACGGATGAGGAGTATCTCTTTTTCCGTCTTCGCGAAGGGATCCACCAACAGGTTCTCCGCCAGCCAATAGGGTTCCAAATATTCGGCGCAATAGACCGCCCACTCCCCTTCTTTGACTTCGCGAACGCTCGCTTCTCCAAAGACCGCGCCATGGGTTTGGACAAAGGATAACAGCGCGGCCGTGTCCGACTCGCTGGTAAAAAGATGAAAGACGGATTCTTCTTGACCTTCCGGCTGCTCAAGGTAGTAATCGAACACGGGCCGGTCCTCTGTGTCGTGACGATGAATGAGGATAGAACTTTCCGCTTCTTCTTCTCTCACCCGAGGAACCCGTATGGTGATCTCTCTCATAGACTTACCCTCTCCCGGTCCGGATCCGTAACCGAATGCGATGCCGGTCATTTCGTCTGGACGTACAAAGGAAACACCGCAATGGGGTCCGAATAACTTTTTTTTAAAAAGAATATGAGGCTTTGTAGATACTCCTGCTGGGCATGGTGCGCCGTTCGGTCGTATTCATAGATCTCCAATAGTTTTTTATAGTAGTCGTTCGCAGTGATATACCCCTTCGTATGGGCCTCTTGAACCTTCGGCAACTGGTTGAGTTGAAGGTTTTTTTCGTCTATGGAAGCTTTCAACCGCGCCGTGGCGATCTTTAGCCCTTCATGATAACGGGATAAATCAAAATAAAGGTCTTGTTCCAAAGACTTGATATTCAGTTCATGAATCTTCGCCATCCGCTTGGAGTAGTCGGCTTGGTAGGCGGTGGTCATCCCGGCGGAAGAAAGACGGTACCGGGTCATCTCGATCTCATTGCTCGACTGGGCAATTTTGATCGCGATAGACCCCTCTTTGGCTTTCTTCTGCGTCTCTTCATTCAACGCCGGCAAAGCGGTCATGGGAAGGGTAATAACCGGAATTTCCGTGACGGAAAGCGTTTCTTTCAGATAGCTCTCCAACCGGATCCGGTAGTTTTTATAGTAATCGAGTTCGGCCGAATGAAGGTCTCGACGGATCAACGCGATCTGTACGTCCGTTTCGGAAACGCCCCCATAAGCGAAGGCCTTTTGTTTGTTGTTATAGTCTTCGCTGTACATGTTGTATTCGACTTCGGCAATATTCTTTTCGATCTGAGAGAGTTTCCAGTCTAAGAGGGTGGCGATCAAGGCGTCGATCAGATCCCATTTTTTCGCGTAATAGGATAACTGTTTCTCGTACCTGTCCACATCCGCCAGCAAAATGTCAAGTTTGGAAGAAGCTTTCAACAAAGCGGCATTATACTCGTCGTTGGCGTTTTGCCAGACCAACTCCGTAGTGACAGCAGCCGGGTAGGATTCAAAGTATTTCGTCAGCACCGCTTTAAAGTCCGCAAAAACACTATTGGTTAAAAGTACTACTCCCATTAGCAAAAGGGAAATTCGTAAGAACATCCGCGCCCCCCTTTAACGCCGCGCGCTGTTATTAAAGCTCAAGCGGCTCTTTTCTTGAAACCAACCGGCGAAAAATCCGTTATAGGAGCCAAGAGCTTCTCGTTGCTCCCTCTCCATCCCACAAGGAAGTGGGGTCTTTCCGCCCTCACTCTCATTGTGACGTTCGGATTCGAGGCGTTGTTTCAAACAGGCCATTTTTAACACCAGATCTCCGAAAGAAGGATGATACGGTCCCGCGACGACCTCGGAAAGACGGTTTGAAGGAATGTGCAACCCCATCCGGATAACAGGTGTCCCGGCTTGCTGACATCTGCGCAACAAATCCGAGCAGTGATCCACCGCCGCAAAGAGCGTATCCGGATGATAAAGCCCTCGTAGATACAGTTCCTCCAGGGCCGTTTGCCGAATCACCAGGGTCGGATGGATTCGCAAGAAATCGGGATGGCGTGCCAGCACCGCGACGAGCGATTGCTCATCCGACGTTTCGGATGAGCCGTACAAACCGGTCATCAAATGGACCCCCAACTGAAACGGGGCGGTCTTTAAAAGCGCGAAGGTACGGTCAATATCCGCTAACGTATAGAATCGGCGGTTCTGCCGCAAGGTGTTCTCGTCAAGACTTTGTATCCCGATTTCAACCGTTTTCACGCCGTAATGAACCAACCTCGAGATTTTTTCTTCGGTTATGTCGTCCGGACGGGTCGAAACCCGTATCGATGTGACGAAGCCCTTTTCCACCCATCCGAAAGCCCAACGTAGATAAGCCTCTTGAACCGGGGCGGAGATTGAAGTGAAGGTACTGCCATAGAAGGCGATTTCGGCATTTCTGGCGATGGCTTTTCGGGAATCGAGGTATTCCCGCACCCGGAGGTCAAGCTCCGCGAACGTCCGTTCCGAGTCATCTTCGGTTATCCCTCTTTGGGAACAAAACAAACAGCGGCGCGTGCACCCCATATAGGATAGGAAAACGGGAATGATACAGCGACCCTTACCGGAGCTCATCGGCCTTCTCTTCCGAAAACAGCAGCTTGATTCCGCCTTCCGCCGCATTCTGCTCGGCTTCTTTTTTTGTTTTCCCTTCCCCTCTCGCCAACAGCCTGGATTCGAGGTAGACGTCAACGACAAAAAGCGGGAGATGGGAAGGACCGGAAACGGAAACCAGCCGGTACTCTGGCAACAGGCGATCCAACCCTTGCGTGTATTCCTGAAGTTTTGACTTATAGTCCAAACAGATGACGTCATCGAATACATCTCGCAGATAGGGAAACAGCAAACGCTGAAGAAGAAGGCGGACGGGTTCCAATCCGGAATCGAGATAGATCGCGCCACAGACCGCCTCAAAGGCGTCAGCCAATATCGAGTCCCTATCACGCCCTCCCGAATTGATTTCGCCCTTTCCCAAGAACAGGTACCGGCCCATCTCCAATTCTTTGGCAGCGCAAGATAGAAGCGGTTCGCTCGCCATCACCGCTTTCACTCTGGCCAAGGTACCCTCCGCTTCGAAGGGGAAGTCCCGATAGAGCGTTTCAACTACGAGAAAACCGACGATCGCATCTCCTAAGAACTCAAGACGCTCGTTGGACTGCGAGGGGTGTTCTCCGTTTTTGACAGCTTGTTCATAAACCCAAGAGGAGTGCGCTAAGGCCAGTTTTAACAAGGCGGGGTCTTTAAAGACGACGCCAAGTTTCTCTTGGAAAGCCCTTACAATACGCTCTTCCCGCTGTTTCAGATCGTTGCCGTTCTTATGCATCACGCGAGATTATAACACGAAAAAATCCAAACTCGCCCGATGACAGAGATATTGCGATCAAGAGCGGATTATGGTAAAATAAAGAGGCGATTGAGGGGGGTCGGTTACTTGAAAAGAAAAATACATTTCGATCTAGGGGGATATACCTTTTCATTTTTGTCGGATGAACCTGGCGATAAAATTCAGAAGATGAAAATGGAGCTCGACACCGAGCTTTCCCGATACCGACAGCATATCGAATCAAATCCGGAAGAGGGGCTGAAAGAAGTTTTCGTGTTGATGTTGCTGAATCACGTAACACGCGAAGCGCATTTGGAGGAAGAGGTCAAGCGCTTGGAAGAAAAAGTTGAAAGACTCTCTCTGGAAGTCAGTCATGGAAAATTGAACCGCAGCGATATGGTCGGATAAAGGGACGCTTTGGCCGAAACGAAAGGTTTTCGCGTTTTTTTGAAAGAAGAGCAGAATGCCTAACGACAAAACCAGGAATTTAGTCATCCTTACTGGTCTGTCTGGTTCTGGGAAATCGACTTGTCTCGGTTTGCTCGAAGATATCGGCTTTTTCTGCGTCGATAATATCCCCCCCCAACTCCTGAACGATATGATGTCCCTGTTTGAACATATGGATGCTCAGAAGATGGCGCTCGTCGTTGATGCGCGCTGGAAACAACACCTCGAAATCGCCAAAGAAACCATCCTGCAATACCGGAAAAATCACCCTGAAGTCGCTCTGAAGATCATATTTCTTGAAGCTCAGGAAGCGCATATCATAAAACGGTACGCGCTGACCCGGCGAAAACACCCCCTGATGGACGACGGGGGCAGCATCGTCGAGGCTTACCGCAAAGAGATAGACTTTCTGTCGCCGCTCAAAGAGATCACCGACAATGTTATCGACACCTCCAACTGGAACACACATGAGCTTCGAGAAGCCCTTAAGTCCATCGTGGTTTGGTCTTTCGAAAGCCGATACCGTATCACCGCGCTGCGCGTCATCAGTTTCGGATATAAGTACGGGATGCCGCTCGGGGCGGATTTTGTGGTGGATACGCGTTTCCTGCCGAATCCGTACTATCGCCCGGAGTTGTCACATCTGAACGGTCTGAATCCTCTATTGGAAGAGTACTTCTCAAAGTTTCCGGTTGTGGCAGACTATACGCAAACCATTATATCGATGCTGGAGATAGCTTTGCATCGATACGAAGAAGAAGGACGGGACAACGTTACCATGGCGATCGGCTGTTCCGGGGGAAAGCATCGTTCGGTATTCCTCTCCGAAAAGATTCGCGCATTTTTTTCGACAGAGGGGTTTTCCGTCTATGTGGAACACCGGGACATCGGGTTGTAATCGCGTATGCCGACGATGAAGGATATCGTTGTAATCGGTGGTGGGACAGGGCTATCAACCCTTCTTAGGGGATTAAAGCGTTTTCGAAATTTCCGTTTAACGGCCGTGGTGACGATAACGGACGAAGGGGGCAGCTCGGGTACGATACGGGAAGAAATGAACATCCCGCCTCCCGGTGATGTGCGTAATAATATCGTGGCGCTGGCCGAAGATGAAAACCTCTTGACACAATTGATTCGCTACCGTTTCACCGATTCCGGCGTTTTCGAAAACCATTCGGTCGGCAATATTGTCTTAGCGGCGCTAACGAAAATACTGGGGAGTTTCCCAGAAGCGGTTAAAAAATTGTCCGATGTCTTGGCGATTCAAGGAACGGTTTATCCGGTGAGTTCTCAAATCGTTCGGTTGATTGCGGTGAACACGCTCGGCCAAACCTTAATCGGAGAAAGGGGAATCGAGGCTAACACCGGAAAAATCATCTTTATAACGACTAATAGACGGTTTTACGCGATCCCTGAAGTTGTCGGCGCTCTAAAAAATGCAAACGGCATCGTTTTCGGGCCCGGAAGCCTTTATACCAGCATTATTCCGAATATTTTGGCGGATGGCGTTCCGGAAGCGATCGCGGCGAACCCCTGCCGTAAAGTCTATATAGCCAATATCATGACACAAATGGGAGAGACGCTTGGAATGTCTCTTTCTGACCATGTTTCCGAAATCGAACGGTATCTGCTGTCCCCGCTGGATGACCTCGTCGTTAACTCGGAAGATATCCCGGATACGCTGATGAAGCGCTACGCGGAGCAACGCGCTGAACCGGTGAAGATCGATTCCTCAGCGGGAAATCGGCGCGTTTTAGTCGAACGGCTATTAAAGCTCGTCGTGGACGACAGAGACCAATTGCTTAAGGTGCGGCATGATGAAGTAAAGCTGGCTTCGATCCTCAAAAGGATCTTTTCGTAACCGAGGCGATAGATTGAGCTTTTGTTCCACGATTAAGGAAGAATTGGCGACGGCGCCGTTCGAAGATACCCGCTCGTGTCTACTGGAGCTCTTCGGGATGTTGAAATTCCGAGGGAGTATTCTGCTTTCCGGCAGTAACGAAGAAAAGAACCGATCTTACGTTTTTCACATCTCTCCCGTCTACGTCACCCGTCGCGTCTTGTCCGTACTGAAACGATTGGGATATCGGGATATCGAGGCCTCCTACGAATTGCACCGGTACTTCGAGCGTCAGAAGTCCTTTACGGTGGCAATACCCATGGACGCGTTCAACAAGGACCTCTGGGAGAACTTCCGGATCGATTCCCGAACCGATACGTGGCAGTCCGTGCTGAGCCAAGACACGCTCTATATCGGTGACTTTCTGAGGGGGTGTTTCCTGGTAGGAGGGTACATCAGCGATCCGAAGAGGCTTTATCACCTCGAACTGATCGAAAAAGAGAGCGATGAAGTCGTCCGCTTTATTGCGGAAGTGATCAGAAAACACTATCGAATGACACCGGGCATCGTGCTTTCCTCAAAAGGGTACAAGTTCTATATCAAAAGCGTCACCGATATGATCGCGATACTGGAACTGATGGGCGCGGCCGTCGGCGCCCAAAAGATCGAAACGATTGCGGATCAGAGAAAGGTAAAAGCGGACTTCAACCGGACGATCAATTTTACGCTCGCAAACGCCAACAAAACGGCGCGCAGCAACTTCAAACAAATCTGGGCGATCCGCGCGATCCAGAAGACGCTCGGACTTTCAACCCTTGATGCCGAGAGCCGTGAGATCGCGCAACTCCGTCTCAATAACGAAGACCTTAGCTTGAGTGAACTGGACGCATTGATGAAAAGTCCAATCGGAAAATCAGCCCTATACAATCGCTTTAAAAAAATGATAAAATTAGCCTATCAATTGGATGTGGAAGAAGAATGAAATGCCCTTTCTGCAGTTTTGAAGATACAAAAGTCGCCGACTCCAGACCCGCAGAAGAAAACAGGGCCGTTCGCAGGCGGCGCGTTTGTCCTGCTTGCAATG
>CAZMHO010000062.1:12236-12835 GCA_964566085.1 uncultured Thermotogaceae bacterium
TATGAACGTTTTGAGATGCAGCCGGTCGTCGTGATAAAGAGGGATGGCAGGCGAGAGCGGTTCAAGCGCGAAAAGATTCTGAACGGACTTATCCGATCGTGCGAAAAACGGAACATTTCGGAAGAACAACTCATTACCCTGGTGTCCGAGGTCGAACTGCAGATCCAGCGAAGCGACTTGACGGAGATTAAATCGACCCAAATCGGAGAGTGGGTCATGGAAGCCTTGAAGAAGTTGGATAACGTGGCTTATGTCCGGTTCGCGTCTGTTTACAAAGAATTCCGAGATATCGATCAGTTTCGGAATATTATCGATGAACTGATTGGTAAGCCGTAGGGAAAAGGAGGAACGTAAATGGCAAAATCGAAAGATATCATCTACTTAACGAAAGAGGGTTTCGACTCGTTGAACGATGAGCTGAAGCAACTTCGAGAGAAGTTGATGTATGACATCGCTCAACGGATAAAAGAAGCCCGGGAATTTGGGGATCTCAGCGAAAACAGCGAGTACGAGGAAGCGAAAAATGAACAGGGGCGGATCAACGGCCGCATTATAGAAATCGAGAATATCTTGCAGAAGGCGGAGATCATCGACCCTAA
>CAZMHO010000063.1:0-8605 GCA_964566085.1 uncultured Thermotogaceae bacterium
TCAATCGCTTTCTTAACCTATGGCTGCAAAGTCAACCAATATGAGTCAAACTGGATGATGCGTCAGCTCGAAAAAGAGTATCCCATAGCGGATACGCGCATCGAAAAGCCTTCCCTATTCGTCGTGAATACTTGCACTGTCACGAACGAAGCGGATAGAAAGAATCTTCGAGCGATCCAGCGCATCAAGCGGTGTTATCCAAAGGCGAAGGTGCTTGTAACCGGGTGTCATTCCCAAATGGACCCTGAGCCGTACTTCGGTATTGCGGATACAGTCGTCGGAAACGGAGAAAAGCGCGCTATTGTTGAATATGTAAAACGGACCCTTACGGAAGGCCCCTTCACAGAGGTGAATCATTCCTATTGGTTGCGATCCTCTCTCTCCATGAGCTTGGAGGGGCGTTTCGGCCTGTCTCGGGCCTTTGTTCTCATCCAAGACGGGTGCACCACCGGATGCTCCTATTGCAAAATATACCATGCGCGAGGTTCACGGAGCCGTTCTAAGCCCGTTGAAGAATTGTGCTCAGAGATCCGGGCTTTCTCGGATAACGGTTACCGTGAGATCGTGTTGTTAGGAATCAATATCGGTCTGTATCAAGACCGCGGCCAAAGGTTCGTCACCATGTTGGAAAAGGTGCTCGGCGTCTTTCCGAACCTTCGATTTCGATTGAGCTCCCTCAACCCGGAGTATCTGCGACCCGAACTGCTGGCATTGTGGCGGTATCCGAATCTTTGCAAACACCTTCATCTTTCTATCCAAAGCGGTTCTTCATCAGTGTTGCAGCGTATGCGTCGTCCCTACGCGCCTTCCGTCATCGCGGAAGGGGTAGGTTTGTTGCGTGGAATCGACCCGCTATTCTCTTTCACGGCTGACGTGATCGTCGGGTTTCCGGGGGAGAGCGACCGGGATTTTGAAGAAACCTGCACACTCATTCAGCAGATAGAACCGTTAAAAGTCCATATCTTTCGGTTTTCGCCGCGGAAGAACACACCGGCGGCATTCTTACAGGAAAAGGTGGAAGAAGTGGAAAAGAAACGTAGAAGTCGCGCGCTAAGTCTCCTCGTGGAAAGCCTTTCCAGACAATTTCGACAGAAGCATATCCGGCGCGCGCGAGAGGTTATTCTAGAAGTCGTCGACCCGAAGTTCGGTTACTGTAACGGCCACGACGAGTTCTATATCTTGCATACGGTTAATGGAGGCAACCGAATCGGTCCGCCTTTTTCAGCGGGAGAAAGGATATTGGTCTACCCCGAATCCATCGATCGGGATCATATCGACGGGATGGTGTCGCAACATGCATGTGTTTCTGAATGAGCAGTGGATAGAAGAAGACGAGGCGAAGATTTCGGTATTCGACAAAGGGTTTATGAGCGCTGAATCTGTCTACGAAACACTCAGGACCTTCCACGCCCGAATCCTTTGTTTAGAGGAGCATTACGCGCGCTTGAGTCATTCCGCTTTCGAGATGAACATTCCGTTACCCTTCTCGGCGGAAAAACTTCGAGAAATCATCGAAGAGGGTATTCGTCGAAACAACATCGAAAAAGAGGCCTATATCCGCGTGCAAATCACCGAAAAGACAGCGCTGGTATGGGTTAAGCCGATGCCTGTTATCGCGCCGGACATCTACTTAACCGGGGTTTCCGTGGGCTTCTCCCCGATTCGACGAAACGTCCTGAAGATGGGGGAGCATACGATCAAAACAACGAGCGCGTTAGACATATTCCTTTCGAGGATTCATAAACCGGTTGAGTTCTACGACTATCTGCTTTTAAACGAACAGGGATATTTGACGGAAGGAACCTTTAGCAACCTTTTTTTTGCCCGAGAGGGGAAATTATTCACGCCGGCTTTAGACTGCGGGGTTCTATCCGGAATCACACGCGAGCTCGTGATTCAAGCCGCTCATAAGGAAAAGATCGAAGTTGAAGAAGGGTGGTTTAACGCTTACGAGATTTTTTCAGCCGACGAAGCGTTTTTATCTCATACCAGCGCGAGCATCGTACCGATTTCGCGCATAGAAAAGACGCCATTCCCGGTCGGACCGATAGCGAAGCGGTTATTGGAAAGTCTGTTTAATCATATCGCCGCTCTCTTAACCGGCGGGTGAAAGGGGTTTTCAGAAGGGGTGAAGCCGGTTTCGTTTAGAAATTAGTAAGAGAACGGAATGCGCTTTCACCACGCACTCTCCTTGTACCATTGGGGCATCCTGCTCGATTGAGAAATCAAAAGGAAGAGGAAGAGAAGTATCCAGGATTCGATGCCACTCTTTTCCGGCGATAGGAGGAAGCTCGAACGGCAAATCGGAGGAGTAGGCGTTTACCGCGACGTAGATGTCGTTATCCCTGGCTTGGTAGGTGTCGAGATCCTCTCCGCTGATTACGAAAGCCAGGGTATGAGAATCGTAAGACCAATCCGGTTTGAAGGGCTTTGTGCCGTGCCATGTGATATCCCGCACGCCCAAACCGATTCGCTTCCCGGTGAAGAAGTGTTCTCTACGTAAACATTCATGCCGTTTTCGGAATTGTATCATTTTGGAGAAGAATTCCAGGATTTCTTTATTCCTTTCGGGCAAAGACCAATCGACCCAAGTCGTCGGATCGTCATGACAATACGCGTTATTATTGCCTCTTTGAGTGCGCCCCATCTCGTCTCCCATGAGTATCATCGGGATTCCTTGCGACACGTTAAGCAGCGCGATATAGTTTTTTATCTGCTGTACGCGCAACCTTAAAACGGCCGGGTCCTCCGTCTCCCCTTCCACACCATGGTTATGACTGAAATTTTCATTCGTTCCGTCTTGATTGTTTTCGCCGTTCGGGCGATTCTGCTTCTGAGAATAGCTGACCAAATCCATTAGCGTGAATCCGTCGTGGGCGGTGATGAAGTTGATGCTGTCGAACGGTTTTCGTCCTGACTTATTATAGAGATCAGAGGATCCGGCCAGCCGCGTCGCCAACTCCGGGACCATGCCGCTATCTCCCCGAATGAAACGACGAACCACATCTCTGAATTTTCCGTTCCATTCGGCCCATCCCTTTGGAAAATCCCCGACGAAATAGCCGCCTGCGGCGTCCCATCCTTCCGCGATGAGTTTGGTTCCTGAAAGGACGGGATCCTCCGCAATATCTTTTAGGAGCGAAATATCGCCAATCCAACGCCCGTCCGGGGCGCGCCCCAAGATGGCGGCGAGATCGAAGCGGAACCCGTCCACATGCATCTGAGTGACCCAATACCTCAAGCTGTCGATAATCAGCTGCTTCACAACAGGGTGGTTGCAGTTAAGGGTATTGCCGCATCCGGAATAGTTTTCATAGAAACGTTTTTCCGTAGCGGTCAGCAGATAATAAATCTCGTTGTCGATCCCTCTGTAAGAAAGGGTGGGCCCTTCGTGATTGCCTTCGCCGGTATGGTTGAAGACGACATCCAAGATGATTTCGAACCCGGCTTTATGCATGCTTTTTACGAAGTTTTTAAAACACCGAACCTGTTCGCCGATTCCGATCCCCGGTGTATAACTGGCTTCTACGGCGAAAAATGCGAGCGGGTCGTATCCCCAAATATTTTTCAAACGTTCGCCGGTCTTAGGATTCACGTGTATGTTCGCATTCGGGTTAAACTCAAAGATCGGCATCAGCTCAATCGACGTAACCCCTAATCGACGCAAATGATCGGTTTTTCGGAGGATACCTTCGAAGGTGCCGGCTATGGAAATCGTTTCTTCCGGGTAACCGGTTAAGCCGGAGACCTTTGTGAGATCCTTGCAGGCTTTCGTAAAGAGCCGGACGTGCATCTCGTAGATGATAGTGTCTTTCATCGGATATCGAAGGGGTTTGTCATCTTCCCAATCGAATTCTTCATCGGAGATAACGATGCTTTTAACATGGCTTTTCGCCGAGTCTATCTCAGAGAAAGAGAGATCCTTCGCCGGAGCGCTTTTATCGTATCCGTAAGAGCGCTCATGATCCCAGGAATACTCACCAGAATTGGCTTTGGCGTAGGGATCCGTGAGCAATT
Organism: uncultured Thermotogaceae bacterium; assembly: GCA_964566085.1. GTDB lineage: Bacteria > Thermotogota > Thermotogae > MWEM01 > MWEM01 > MWEM01. Next base: position 4,018 of record CAZMHO010000063.1, read on the forward strand.
TGTTCGGGTTGAACCGGTGTCCTTTCTCGGGCAAATACGGGCCGAAAACTCGGTATCCATAAAACGATCCCGGTTTTATTCCTTCGATGAAGACGTGCCAAACATCGCCGGTTTTGTTGTGCGCGGGATGCAGTGAGTAAGAGAAGGCAGGCGTTTCGTCGTAGAAATTGTCGAACAGTTCGATGATGACGTTCACGGCATTTTTCGAGAATAACGAAAAATTAACGCCCTTGTCGTCGGGAGTGGATCCAAAGGGCAAGGGTTTTCCGTAAAACACTTTATAAGGCATTAGAATTTGTTCTCTTTTCGTTGCAGTAACCGGATGATATTTTTCCGATGCTGAAAGAAAGAGAAGAGGCAAAGAACCAAATATAGCGCGAAGTAGTACCAGTTTTGAGTGATGGGAAAGACAAAAATTACCGCCAAGGTCAAAGAGGTCAAAGAAGCCAAGGACATAATCCGCGTGCTCAACGCAATCGACAGAGCGGTCAGCAGGAACAGCGCGCCCGTTAACCAGTGTAAGGCAAAAAAGGTCCCCATCGTACAGGCGACTCCCTTACCTCCTCTGAACCTCAAAAAAATGGAGAAATCATGACCAATGATGCCGGCGATGGCGGCCAGACAGAGAAAGAGATCTTTATACACGTAGTCCTTGAGGACGGTTTGCATGATCATCAGGGGTATATAGACTTTTAGCGCATCCAAAATCATGCAGAGGATGCCGATCTTCTTGCCGAGATTGCGGATCACATTGGTAGCTCCGACATTGCCGGAACCAAACTGCCGAATATCTACCCCTTTGAGTGCCTTAGGGATAATAAAACTGAACGGAATCGATCCCGAAAGATACAGCAGGATAATAAAGAGGACGCCAATCACGACTCCCTCCTGGGCAAGAATTTTAAGAACAACGGAGAGCCGGCGAGCGGGTCTAAAAACTTGCGGAACTGTTTCTTGACCGCTGTTTTAAAGTTTGCGGGTATGATCTGCGGGTCGTTCACGTAGATGGTGATGATGGGCGGTTTATTGGCCACTTGTGTTGCATACAGCATATTTAGAGACTTCCCTTTCCCCGTCGGCGCCGGTAAAATGAGCTTGATTCTCTCTAAGGTACGATTGATCTCTCCAGTCGAAAAGGTTGTGGTATAAGACTTATAGGATTGATTGATCGCTTGGTACAGGATTTCGAGGTTGCGCTGCTCCTTAGCGGAAATGAATACGACAGGGGTATAATACAGAAAATAAAGGCTTTGAAGGGTCGTTTCAACAGTTTCCCGCTGCTTTTCTTCGCTTAAGGGAGGCAGCAAATCGGCCTTATTGAAAACGATCACGCTGGCTTTCCCTTTTTTTTCGAGCATTCCCGCAATCCTTTGATCCTGTTCGGATACACCCTCGCGTACGTCCATCACTAACAAAACGACGTCTGCGGCTTCCATTGCCTGCTCAGCTCGCGAAATGCTGAAGCTCTCCAAGGATTTGTAGTCCACTTTGGTCCTCTTTCGAATCCCGGCGGAATCGATGAGGAGATAGGATTGACCGTTATGAACGAACAACTCGTCGATCGGGTCTCTCGTGGTGCCGGCGATGTCGGTGACTAGGGCGCGTTCCTTCCCGCAAAGCGCGTTCAGCAGCAAAGACTTGCCGACATTGGGTTTTCCGGTGATTGTTACCTTGATGGTTTCCTCCGATTGCGCGTTCCTTCCCCCAATCCCTCCGCTCTCACCCGGAATCGATTGTGATGGTTGCGGTGCCTGATCCATCCTCTCGGCGATCTCTTCGATTAACCCCGCCGTCCCGATCTTGTGTTCGGCAGAGACCGCGATCGGTTCTCCAAAGCCTAAATCGAATAGCTCCGGGTAAACATCGTCGTACCGTTTGCTGCTCTCCGTTTTGTTAGCCACAAACAATAAGGGTTTCCCGAGTACCCGAAGCATGTCGGCGATCTCATAGTCTTCTGAGGTCGGAGGGCTTTGACCGTTTACGACAAATAGGATGAGATCCGCTTCACTTAAAGATTTTACGGTTCTCTCCTTCATCATCGACTCAATCACGCCTTCGGGTTGTTGAAAAATGCCACACGTATCGATCAAACGAAAAACCCGGTCTGCATCGACTTGGATATCGCCATAGACCGCGTCACGAGTCACACCGGGTTGGTTGTCCACAATGGCTTTTCGCTGCTTGATGAGCTTATTGAATAGCGTTGACTTTCCTACGTTCGGTTTTCCTACGATGAAAACCTTAAACAAAGACTACTCCTGATCCTTTTGTTTGACTTTCTCTTCCAAAGTCATTCCGCTATCTTGGCTTTGCATATACTCTCTCAAATCCGCTCGCTCTTGGTCGATGGTCTTTTGTTTCACGGAGATGACCATATTCCTCCGTTCTTTTTCGGGTTCATAGACGGTTCTGACAACGACAGCCGCAAGATTGTCCCCGACGAGTAACACGTCCGAGGGTTTCTCGATGCGCTCGGAAGAAATCTGGCTGACCGGCAAAAAGGCTTCGATATGATAAACATCCAAGAGGACGATCGCGCCGGTGTTTGTTATTTTTACAACGTGTCCGGTGATAGGACTGCCTTTTTTCAACTCCCGGACGGCAATTTCCCACGGATCGCTGTTAACCTTGCGTACGCTTAATTTGATCCGCTGCTGTTCCATGTTGATTTCCAAAATCTTCACGGGAATGACTTGCCCGACCTTAAAGGTCTCTTCGATATTTTCGAGGAAGTTCCATGAGATTTCAGTGATATGTACAAAACCGGAGATACCTTCTTCAAGTTCTGCGATCAATCCGTTTGGGAGGATTTTTACGATCTTGGTATCGTAGACTTGATTAACGTTATACTTTTCAACGATGTTTTCCCAGGGATTGCCTTTAACCCGTTTCAGGCTGAGATTGAGCTTTCGTTTTTCCCGGTTGGCGGACAGCACTTCCACTTCCACTTCTTGTCCTTCTTCGACGATGCTCCGAAGATCAATGCGCCTCTTCGTCCAGAATATTTCAGAAGAATGGACCAAGCCTTCGATGCCTTCTTCGAAACGCACAACGAATCCGAATGGTAGAATCTTCGAGACCTTTCCTGTCGCCATCTTTCCGGCTGGGTACTTTTCTTCGATGTTATTCCATGGATCATTCTGGAGGGCTTTCAAACTTAAAGTAATCTTTTCCCTTTTCGGGGAGATTTTCAGTACCTTCGCCTGGATCTGCTTACCAACCTCCATGAAGTGACGGATGTCCACGTCCTTCTCATAGGAGATCTCCGATTTTGGGATTAAACCGACGACGGGCCCGATGTCGACAAAGGCGCCAAAGTCTGTGATCGTCTCGACTTTGCCGGTAACGAGACTCCCTTCGGCTGTTTGATTAAAGAACTCTTCTATTTCAGCTTCGAACAGTTTTCTTCTGGAAATGACGATATTCGGAACCCCTCTTCGCCGGGGTTTAAAGTCAAGAATCTCGAAATCCAACTCTTTGTTCATATTGTCCGATTCCCGTTTGAACATAGCCTGACCTGCCGGCAGAAAGGCATCAAGGACGCCGAAGATTCGGACGGTATACCCGCCCCTGTTCTTTCCGTGGACAACCCCTTTGATGGTTAACTGCGTCTTAAACGCTTCGGATACGGTTTCCAGCGCTTTTCTGTAGGAACGCTTCTTTTCGGAAAGGACGATATTGCCCTCTTCTTCGTTTTGATAGGTGATCACGCAGTCGATCTTGTCGCCAGCTTTATAGCGATCAATCGGATAGACCAGCTCCTCGAGAGGGACGACTCCTTCGCTCTTTGCGCCGACTTCCACGATAATTTCTGTTGGATGGATTTCCAACACTGTCACCTGGAGAGGTAACCCCCTTTTCGGTTCCCCGATAAAGTGTTCGTTACCGAAGTCTTCCAGGGCTTCTTCCATGGTTTGAAATTCATTATTCTCGTTACCTTCGACCATCTTAGTCAACCTCCTAATATTTAGAGAAATAACGCTTCTATTGCTTTGATATCTTGTATGGGCGTGGACGTGCCGCCACCGATAAGGATCGCGTCTGCTTCGGAGATTGACGGTAGGCGTTCTTTCGCTTCCTGCACACTTTCCACCCAGAATACGCTATTACAGCGCTCTTTCGCAAGAAGCGCTAATTTTTCCGTATTCGCGCTGTGTTTTCCTCCTACGATGAACACGACGGAAAATAAAGGCGCTTTTTCTTTGATCTCCTCTTCTCTCAGAATCGTCGCGTCGCATATCGAAAAATGCATCTGAAACAGCTGTTTCGGTTTCAATCGTTGGATCAGAATCATGGCGCTTCGTCGATACTCGTCCACCGGTTTCGTGGATTGAGAAATGAGCGCCACCTTTTCAACCGCCAAATCGCATGGCGAAATGTCGAAAAGCTCTTCGGGATTGCGAAACACGATAACATCACGCAACAGGCCTTGAATGGCTTCTACCTCAGGATGCGCGCGGTCTCCAAAGAGAAAAAACCGAAATCCCTGTTTTTCCGATCGGCAAAAACGATTAAAATTCCGTCGTAAAATCGGGCAGGTCCCGTTGATGATCAGATTGCGGCTTTTTAATAACGCCTCTTCAAGGTT
>CAZMHO010000063.1:8615-12800 GCA_964566085.1 uncultured Thermotogaceae bacterium
ATGCCATGCGCTTGTATCAACACGGTCTTGCCAACGGGGAGCCTGTCTGCCTCTATTCGTCTCAATCCTAAAGCGCTTAACCGTCGCATAACGCCAGCGTTATGTACGATATCCCCCGTAACGTATAACTCTTGGCCCGGCCTTTCTCCCAAAAACCCCTCCGCTAAACGAATCGCTCTCTCTACCCCGCTGCAAAACCCTGAAAAACCGCATACGACAACTTTTCGAGTCCGATGGCGGTAGTCGCCAGCGTCGCTCTTCATAGGGGTATCTTTTCTCGAATAATCGACGTCACGATTTCTACCGCTTTTTCGAAGGAAAGGTCTGTCGTATCTATGAGGATCGCGTCCGGAGCAGGTTTAAGGGGTGATATCTCTCGGGAAGTATCTCGGTGGTCTCTTTCCTTGATCTCTTCGAGCATTTCTGCGAATGACGCATGATACCCTTGCTGAGCCAGCTCTATTTGCCTTCTTCTCGCGCGTTCTTCGACCGAAGCGGTGATGAAGAACTTCAAATTGGCGTTCGACAATACGACAGTCCCGATATCCCGGCCATCCATAATGACGTTCTCGTCCTTAGACAACTCGCAGACCACTTTGGTGACGAACTCCCTAACTTGGCGGACCATCGATACCTTTGAGGCGATCTGGCTGTTCTCGCTCGTACGGATCTCCTCACCCAAAACAACGCCATTCATAACTATTCCAGCCGGCGAAATTTCAAAATGTATCGATTTTAGGGCCTCTTGGCACCGTTCATTACTCTGGAAATCAACGGCATGACGGTTCAAGTGATAAGCTACGGCACGGTAAAAAGCACCGCTATCCAGATGAAAAATACCTAATGATTTCGCAACAGCCTTCGCCAAACTCGACTTCCCAGAGCCGGAGGGTCCGTCTATCGCGATCGAGAAAGGCGTTATCAATAAGAACCTCCGACCTTTTTACTCGCTAAAGCGGATTCTTCAAGCGTATCATATACTTCGAATATTTTATCCAAACGCGTCATCTCAAAGATGCGCTTGATGTTTTGCCGTAGCCCGATTAGTTTTAAGGACTTTTTTCCGTTTCTCGTTTCCCTCAATATGGATACCAGCGTTCCCAAACCCGCGCTATCGATGTAAGGCACATCGGAGAGATCCAGCGAGATGTCTCTCATTTCGCCATTAATGAATGGTTCCATCTCTTCCTTCAATTTTGGCGAATGATACGCATCAATATCTCCGCTAATAAAAAGGATAATCCTGTTCTCTTCGGTTTTAGATTGGATTTTTAGATCGTTCATTCTTTTTCACCTTCATCGCGCATCTTTTATGATTTTTAAGGACAACTTTTCCAATTGTTCGTTTTCCACATCTGAAGGGGCCGCCGTCATTTGGCAAATGCCGCTTGTCGTTTTCGGGAACGGGATCACGTCTCGGATATACTCTTCTCCGGCAATGATCGCAACCAGACGATCCAAACCCATCGCGCAACCGGCATGCGGGGGTACGCCGTATTGGAAGGCGTCTAATAGAAACCCAAACTTGCTCTTTTGAGAGGATTCATCTATCCCTAACAATGAGAAAACATTTTTTTGGACTTCTCGAGAGTGGATCCGAACGCTGCCACCCCCTATCTCCCATCCGTTCAACACAACGTCGTAAGCGTGCGCATGGATCTTCGTGGCATCCTTATCCTTGTGGGTTTCCAATTCGGATAGATTGGGCATTGTAAAAGGATGATGCTCCGCTACATACCGTTGCTCTTCTTCGCAATAGGAGAACATCGGAAAGTTGACAACCCATAAGAAACAGTATTCGTTTTTGGGAATCAAAGATTCGCGCTTGGCGATCTCTACTCTTAGGACTCCCAAAGCGGTATTCACGGTCTTCTTCGTTCCGGAGATCAGGAAGAGGAGATCATTTTCTTGGAGCGAGAAGCCTTCGACCAGGTTCGCCGATTGTTCTGCGGTGAGATACTTGTCAAAGTTCGTTTTTAGAAGGACCGAGGGTCCGTTTTCCGGGTTCTTAAGCGCTTTAGCGTGGAGAAGCCCGTTCGCGCCGGCCTTTTTTGATATCGTTTCCATCTCTTCGATTAGCTTTCGGCTGAATCGGGGCGCCGCTCCCGGGATAGAAAACCCTTTCACGACCCCGCCACTCTGAATGATGTTGCGAATCGGTTCGAACCCGGTGCTTTTCATGATATCCGTTGCGTCGCTAAAGGAGAGTCCGTACCGTAAGTCCGGTTTGTCCGTTCCGTACGAGTCCATCGCCTTTTCATAGTCCATTATGGGAAATGGCGTCGGGATAGCCAAGCCCAATACGTTCTCGAAGACCGTTTTTAAAACCCCTTCGGTGACATCCATAATGTCTCGTTGCTCAGCAAAAGACATTTCGTAGTCTATTTGCGTAAATTCCGGTTGTCGATCGGCTCTGAAATCCTCGTCTCGAAAACATCTCGCGATTTGGTAGTATCGATCGAATCCAGATACCATCAGCAACTGCTTAAACAGTTGCGGGGATTGCGGGAGCGCATAAAACTTTCCGGGCTTCAAGCGTGAAGGGACCAAAAAGTCTCTCGCGCCTTCCGGTGTGCTTTTCGTCAAAATTGGCGTCTCTATCTCCAAAAAAGAGTGTCCGTTGAAGTAATCTCGTACCGACCGGACTACCTGATGCCTTAACTGAATGTTCTTTTGCATCCGTTGCCTTCGAAGATCGAGGTACCGGTAAGTTAATCGCAACTCCTCGTTGACATCGGATTCAAGATGGATGTAGAAGGGCGGTGTCATCGCTTTTGAAAGGATATCAAGTTTCTGAGCGATAATTTCCAGCGCGCCGCCGGTATCTTCCTTAACAGCCGCGTCCGGTCTTTTGGTTACTTCTCCGCAGACGGCTATGACATCTTCCCCATGCAAAGAAGAAGCGTCGGAAAGAAGCGATTCGTTTTCTGGTTGGAAAAGCACCTGAATCTTTCCGTATCTGTCTCTGACGGTAACGAAAAGCACGCCGCCCAAATTTCTGACACGATCAACCCAACCGTTAATCGTGACAGTTTGATGCTCTAAATCGGCGGTTATTTCGCCGCAGGTATGGGTCCTTTTTAACAAAGAGCGCCCCCTTTTCAGATAATCGGTGAATTATATCATAAGACAGCGGGATTTGATGATGGCGATTGCCCGCTTGACCGCTTCAACGATTTTTACGTACCCCGTGCACCGGCACAGATTTCCTTCTATCGCTTTTTTAATCGCTTCGTCGTCCGGATTGGGATTGCTATCCAAAAGAGACTTGACGGAAAGAATCATACCGGGAGTACAAAACCCGCACTGTACGGCTCCCGTCTCCAAGAAGGCTTGTTGAATCGGGTGAAGCTTTCCCTCTTCTCCCAGGCTCTCCAACGTCAGGACTCTCCGCCCGGAAAGGTCGCTCGCGAACAACAGGCAAGAACAAACGGCCTTTCCGTCTAAGAGAATGGTGCAAGCGCCGCACTCTCCTTCTCCGCAGCCCTCTTTAACGCTTTTCATTCCAAGATCTTCATGAAGAAGATCAAGAGCCCTCCGGTTTTCGGAAACGGAGGGTGTTACTTCTTTTCCGTTGAGAAAAAAGCGCAGTTCCAAAACGGTCACTCCCAACTCTTAATGTGTGGCGCAGAAAGATTGGTAAGCGCTTTCATCCATCAGCCCATCGAACTCCGATGTATCGGCAATCGACATTTTTACGATCCAGCCTTCTGTTTCTGCGGATTGATTGATGATTTCGGGATTTTCGTTCAACGCTTCATTTACCCCCATAACTGTTCCGGTGAGCGGGCAGAAGACTTCTGCGGCCGCTTTTACGGATTCTAAGGAGCAAAGTATCTCGCCTTTTTTCAGTGCTTTGCCAACGCCGGGTAAATCCGCGTACACAACGTCTCCTAACAGCTCCTGCGCATGCTGTGAAATCCCGATCATTGCTTCTGTTCCCTGCAAAACAACCCATTCGTGTGTTTTTGTGTATTTTCTCATAAACCTTCTTTCGCCCTCCCGTTCGGTTTTCTCTTCTCTCCTACGCTTTCTTTTTCGTTTTAACACTGCCCCGGTAAAACGGCGTTTTGACAGCTCTTGCTTGGATAACTTTTCCCGGTCTGATTTCGACTTCCACACGATCTCCATTTTTGACCGATACGGGGACGTATCCTAAAAAAACGATCTTATCGACGGAAGGGG
>CAZMHO010000064.1:0-12455 GCA_964566085.1 uncultured Thermotogaceae bacterium
AAAACGGGTACACCGCCTTTGGGAGTGAACTTCTCCAATCGAACGGGATCACCCTGTTCAAGACGGAAGACAAAGAATAAAAGACCACTTTTGCGCGAGTGCGCGGACGAAGCGCCCCTTTCCTCGATACTAAAAATCCCTTTCCGTGTTTGGCAGCTCGGCGCTTAAAACTTCGAGTCGTCGATGGCGTTCAGTTGCCCGTTTAAGAAAGAAACGACGGAAGCGACCGATCCATCCTCGAACGGGTTTTTGAGTCCGGCTTCCGCAACGAGCGCCAGGAAGGAGCGCGATCCCCCAAGCCGGCACAGATGCAGATAGTCCCGCCAGGCGTGGTCACGATCGCTGTTCATCTTCAACCAGAACTGGAAAGCGCACATTCCCGCCAACGTATAGTCGATGTAGTAAAATGGCACGTCAAAGATATGTCCTTGTCGATACCACCAGGCGCCTGAATTCAGGAACGCGTTGTCATCGTAATCGCGCAGCGGCAGGTATTTGTTTTCGATCCGGCGCCACATCGCGTTGCGTTCTTCCGGCGTCGCTTCAGGATTTTCGTAGACGAAATGCTGGAACTCGTCCACTGATACGCCGTAAGGAATAAACTCCAACGCTTCGGTCAGGTGGGTAAATCGGAACTTTGCCTCTTCATCAAGGAAAAACAGTTTCATCCAAGGGTAGGTGAAGAATTCCATGCTCATCGAGTGGATTTCGCACGCTTCGTAGGTTGGGTAGAGGTATTCCGGTATCTCATAATGCCCGCTGCAAAAGGGTTGGAAGGCGTGTCCCGCTTCGTGGGTCAGCACTTCGATATCGCCCGATGTCCCATTGAAGTTCGAGAAAATAAACGGGGCCTGGTACTTGGCGATATAGGAGCAATACCCCCCGGCCGCTTTCCCGTTTTTGGATACCAGATCAAACAATTCGTGGTCGGTCATAAAGGTAAAAAACGTGTGCGTTTCCGGGGACAGTTCTCTGTACATCTGTTTCCCTTGTTCGACAATCCAGTTCGGGTCGCCTTTCGGTTTCGCGTTGCCGCTCAGGAACTTCAACGGTTCGTCGTAATACTTCATTTCGGCCAGTCCAAGCCGCTTCCTTTGCCGTTCTACCAGCCCGGAAACCACGGGTACCAGATCTTTTTCGACTTGTTTACGGAAATTGGAGACCATCGTTTGATCGTAGTCCGACCGATTCAACCTTAAGTAACCCAACGGGATGAAGTTTTCGTACCCCAGTTTCTTCGCCATGCGCGTCCGTACCTTGACTAATTGATCGAAGATCGTATCGAGCGTTTTTTTGTTTTCGGCGAAAAAGTTCGTATGCGCTTCATATGCGCGTTTTCGCAACGACCGATCATGGGATTGAAAAAACGCCCTCATCTGGGATAAATTTCGTTCTTCACCTTCAAATTGGATTTTCGCGGACGCGATGAGTTTGATGTATTCGGTCCTTAAGGCGTTTTCTTCCTGCATATCTGCGATAATCTCGGGCTTAAAGCTTTTGACGGTGATCTCCGCCAGGTTAAATAACTGCTTCCCCGCCTTCTGTTCGAGTTCTCCGCGGAATTTAGAATCGATGAGCAAGTGATAATACCGGGTGATCATCTCCAGAAAGATCGGATCGTTTTCGTCATAAAAAGCATTTTCCGCTTCGTAAAAGGGATCGGTCGTATCGATCGTATGGCGGATTCTGGCTAAAGCGTTCATCGACTCGATCTCTTTTCGCATCGCGTTGATGTTTCGGATTGCTTCGTATTGCCGCTCCGCGTTTTCTCCTTCGGAAAGTCCTTTCAAAGCGACAGAAAAGGCTTCCTTCACGGCCGAAATATCCGGCCTTCGGTATTCGAATTCCCTAAATTTTTCCATGAAACGCCCTCCTCGGAAAATTATCGTTACCGATTATAACAGGTAGATTAAACGAATTGACATTACTTTTGTCACAAAAAAATCGGTCCAACGGAATCGAAAAAACACGAATCTCTTCCAAAGGATAGAACTCAAGACTGGCGGCGAAAACCGGATACCCGCGATTATTCCGACAGCCATACCGGGCGATCCCGCAGGGAATGGAACGGCGCAGTTACGGCTTTATCGTCGGTAAAACATTCGTCGGGCATGCCCCCCAACGTCCGTTTCATTTTACCCCCACGGCAAGGGGTTATTCCGTACCTTTAATCCTGACATGCGCCTTTCGGATAGCCTCTGCTGGGAGGGGCGCGCATAAATCCCGTTCGAAGGTTCCGGAGCCGTCCCGAGGTCGGTAACCTAATCGCGGCCACAACCCTTCGACCGGTTTGTTCTTCGCGGTAGGTATATAGTGCGCGCGCGCCGACACGACGCCTTCGGAGCGCAATTGCTGTTCGACCCATGCGATGGCGGCGTCTTCCACGTGCCTTTCCATCACGCGGCAGCTCATCAGAAACGTGTCAAATACGGCTTTTTTATCTTCGACGCGGGCAATCAGCACCACGACTTTCCCGTAATCGCCGAACCGATCTTCCACGCTGCCGATCCACACGCGATAGGTGGGGTCTTCTTTTATGCGCAGGATATCCGCTTCCGTATAACGACGCGTTGTCACGTTGAACTGATTGGTTTTTTGGGTGAGTTGGGCGATCCGAGGGATATCTTCATCGCGGGCGGGTTGGAGTTCCAAGGTCATCTTCAGGGAGGAAAGATAGTGATCGATGTCCTGAAACTGCTGCTGCACGTGCTTGCGGTTGATGTCCGCGCGCATCATCTGAGTTCGTTGCGCGTCTTCTTCCGTGATTTCCAAAAACAAGAAGTACTCTTCCGCCAATTCCCGCATCCAATCGGGAAGCTTCGAAGCGTCTTTGGGAAAGTCCGGCGCGACCACCTCCGGAAGTATTTCCATCACGGCCTGGCGTTCAAAGGGAGAGTCGTCGATCATGACGAAAGCGTCCAGACCCACGTTGAGTTCGTTTGCGAGTGTGGCGATGTTCTGCGGCTTTGAATCCCAATTGATCTTCATCGAAACGAAGTCTTCCGCTTTTAAAACCATCGCGGGGTGTTTTTCAAACACCTCCAGCGCATCCTCCGGATTGTTTTTTGATACGATCGTCAGCATCACGCCCATCCGCTTCAAATCAAGAATCTGTCTTTGGAAGTCATGAAAGGCCTTTCCTTCCTTTTCCGTAGAAAGGTTGATCCCGTCGATTCCTTCTTCCCCCACCACCCCACCCCATAAGGTGTTGTCCAGGTCCAGCGCCAGTACCTTTTTTCGTTTCCCCTGATACGCGCGCAACAGGCGGGATAGGCTTGCCGCTATCTTTTCTTCCCCCGAAGCGGAGAAAGGGATACTGCCGAGATACCACATCTTGGGGCTGTAAAAGCGCTCCCGCCCGTATTCTTTGATGAGTTCTTCCAAATCGAAGACGAGGCACCCCAACCCCCGGATGCTGTGGTTCCACATGGCGGCGGCTTCTTTCTCCACTCTTCGGGCGGAAAGCGGGAGCGTCTTTTTGCAGCGAATATCCAAGGTAGAAACGATCCAAAGCGTTTTTGCGTGTTTTTCTTTGATGTTGCGGATCAACGCGAGACCGTTCTCTAAAAAGCCGATCAGGTCCCTCTCATCCTGTTGTTCAAGTAATGCGGACCCATCCAGGAGCAGTATCGCGCAGTCCGGCGGTTCTTCGAAGAGCTTCCCGCCCGGAAGCAGGTTTTGCACCCAACAGTCATACCCTTCGACGCAGAACGTTTCAGGGAATCCCTTCTCTTCCAGGCGATTTCGTAAAGAAGTTACCGTTACATTTGAAAGCAACGCTATCTGTTTCATCCCGCTCTACTTCCCTCCCGGCAAATGTCCCCCGTCTATCAGAAACGTCTTTCCACTGATCCAACGGCTGCGTTGGCTTAACAAAAACGCGATCATCCAAGCAACGTCTTCCGGTTCTCCAAACCCCAAAGGATAGGTTGCTTCAAGCGCCTGAAACTGGTCGAATGTCATTTTTTCCAAAAACCCTTCGCTCATTGAAGTCTTGACGATTCCGGGCGCGATGGCGTTCAAGCGGATCTTCTTTTGCATCAACTCGGAGGAAGCCGAAGACACAAATCCCTCGAGCGCGGCTTTACTGGCGGAGTAAGCGGCTTTGCCCGGCGAGGATTCATGCGCGGCCAAAGAGGAAAGCAAGACAAAAGAAGCGCCTTCCCGCGCATATCCCGCCTTGGAAAAACAACGCACCAGTTCGATCGCGGCGAAGGTATTCAGCGTGAACAACTCCTGCAAGAGGGCCGGTTTGGTCATCGCCAACGGCAACGTCTTCTGGGCCCCGGCGCAATAGACCAGCCCGTCAAGCGGCCCGACGCTTTCTTTCACTTGTTTCGAAAACGCTTCCAGTTCTTCCAGAAGAGTGACGTCTTGACGGATCAGGCGACACTGCGTTTCCTTATCGGTTTCGGTGAGGCGCGCGATTTTCTGAAGCGCCTTCTCGGGTTTGTGGTCGAAATCCCTTGCGACCAACGTCACGCGATGGCGGCGTTCGCACAGGAAGGCTCCGGTTTCGAGACCGATACCGTCGGATCCCCCAACGATCAGCACGTTCATTGGTTCGTCAGGAATCATATTCCACCACACCGGGGCAGCAGCAAGGGCCGACAGACAACAGCGCGGTCCCGATGGATAAACCGGCTCCGAAGCCGCTCATCAGAATCGTGTTCGCCTTTTCCCGTATCGATGAAGCCAATTCGGAGGCGATGGTCAACGGAACCGTGGTCGAACTCGAATTGCCGTATTTTTGGATACTCAAGGGCACTTTGGTCCAATCCATTTTGATCTTTTTCGCCACCTGCTTGATCATAAACAGATTGGCTTGGTGCAGAACCAACCAATCCAAGTCCTGAACGGTCTTTCCCGTTTCGTCTAGAAGTTGCTGCAAGGCTTTGGGAACGCGTTTTGCGACGAAGTCAAAAACGGCCATACCGTCCATAACCATATCGATCGGTCGGCGGCGGTTCCCGCTTTCAACGTCCTGGTATTCGCTGCTGCGCGGGTTGACGCGGGTTCGGTAACCGCCATCCGGAATTTGGAGCGCTTGCCGGCTCTCGCCGTGGGTGTGAAATAGGAACGACGCCTTACCGGCATCCGAAGACCCCCTCTCTGCAGGAGCCAATACCGTGGCGCTGCCCGCGTCGCCGAAAAGGAGGGCGGTCGTTCTATCGTACGGAGAAACGAAATGGGAATGGGTATCGCCATCCAGCAGTAAAACTCGTTTTTGCATCGTTTGCGCCATCATTCCGGCGACGTAGAGGCCGTAAGGATAGCCGGAACAGGCCAGGTTGATGTCGAATGCGGCGATCGCTTGCGGCAACGCCAACAGATGCTGAACGTAGGTGGCGTTATTGGGCAGCAGCAAGTCGGGCGTTTGGGTGACAAAAACGATCCCGCCGAAAGAGGCGGGATAGAAGTTTCCCTGTTCAAAAAGCCTTTTGGCCGCAAACACGCATAAATCAAGGCTGGTCGTTTCTGTTTCTGGGCATACCCGTCGTCTCGAAACGCCAATCGTCTGGACAATGCCTTCCAAATCATCCCCGAAGAGAGCTTTTCCAAATTCGCGATTATCGATCTCTTCTTTCGGCACACACGCGCAGATGCCTTCCAGCTTGAAACCAGCCACCGTCGTCGCCATGTTACTTCTCGCTTTCGACGTATTGTAAAATATCGGAAATAGAGACGATCTCCGCCACTTTTTCGATCGGAATATCGATCCCGAACTCTTCCTCCAACCCGGATACGATTTGCAAATGACGTAAAGAATCCCATTGCTCCGTATTGGCGCGGGACGAACTACGCGTCACCGTTACCCGAAGGATTGAAGAGATCCAAAGCATGATTTTTTCTTCCATCCCGGTCAACCCCTTCCCTTCGTCAGCTCGTACAGCTCTCCGACAGTTTTGGCTTTCAGGAAGTTATCGACGGACATCTTGTAACCGTAGTCTTCCTCCAGCATGACGAGAATTCCAAACCCCATCAGGGACGACCAGTACGGCGTCGTCGAGCGAAACTCCGCTTCCACGGGCAACTCTTCGCATTCTACTTCAAGAATCTCTGCGATTTTTTTCGCAAACTCTTCAAACGGTCCCATCTTTCCCCCCATTCCTTTCTTCGGAAATGAACAATAATTCTACTAACCCGATTTTACTCGAATAAAAAAACCCCACATCCTGATCTTTACATGCCGGCGCGGGAGAAATCTTCCCAACGGGAACAAACCGTAACGCTTTTAATCGCGAAAGGAGCGAATCCCTCTCCGATCGAGAGATTGAAAAGCACAGGTGATAAGCCCCGGGCCCTTGACGGACCATCAACGGATAAACCGGCGACTGCTCGTCCACGGGTTGAATCAACTCCACCAGCGCGTGGTTCTCATCGGAGAGAAACAAGATGAAAACATTCCGCTCTTCATCC
Source organism: uncultured Thermotogaceae bacterium (assembly GCA_964566085.1). Lineage (GTDB taxonomy): Bacteria > Thermotogota > Thermotogae > MWEM01 > MWEM01 > MWEM01. Next base: position 6,421 of record CAZMHO010000064.1, read on the forward strand.
CTCACAGCCTCTCCCCTTTTATGGAATCCTAAAAATGAAAACGATTCCATCGCTCCTTCAATCGAAGGGACGAGATACCCAACATGGTGTAAAACCATAGTCCCCCTTAGCAAATCCTGTCCGTCGTTTCGCGCCAGAATGGTGCGATCGTTAAGTTATTTTATCACGTTTTGGCCTTCTTCGAAAACGGAAGGGTCGCGGATCTTTCAAGGCTGCCGGTTATACCCCGCATAGCGGTGACGCCCGCTTGCGCGGCTTTGTCTCTCGAAGACTCGGAAAACTGATATAATAGCATGTCAAAACGCTCAACGTTCTGAGGTGATAAAAATGCTTTCTTTAGTGGTATATGGAGCGGGGGGTCTCGGGCGAGAGATCCTCTACTATACGCGCCAATATAATGAAATACACGGGCAATACCTCATCGAAGGATTTCTCGACGATGGCATCGAAGCGGGGAGTATCGTGGATGGCTATCCCGTCTTGGGAGGATTCGAAACCGTAAAACAAAGGAACGAACCCACCGCGCTGGTGATGGGCATCGCCGATCCAAAAACCAAGCGGCGCATCATGGAAACCCTTTCGGAAAACCCCTTGATCTCGTTTCCAACGATCATCCATCCGACTGCGTTCGTGGCGAAAACCGCGAAGATACAAGACGGGGTTGTCCTGGCGCCCTTTACTTTCGTTTCGCTCAATGCGGTCATAGGGCGCGGGGTTTTTGTCAACGTCGGAACGCAGTTGGGACACGATACGATCATACGCAATTACTGCTCCCTCATGCCTTCGGTTAATCTGTCCGGGGGAGTGGTTTTGGAGGAAGGGTGCTATGTGGGCGTGGGGGCGAAAATCCTTCAAAATATTACCGTCGGAGCCTCTTCGGTCGTCGGCGCGAACAGTCTGGTATTGCGCAACGTCCCGCCTGGGGTGACGGCGTTTGGAAACCCCGCGATTCCGAGAAAGCTATCGTAAAACCGTAATGGAGCGGGTCAACCGCAAACAAGCCGCCTGATCGGGAAGAGAAGGTGTTTAGAAGGATACCGGTCTTTTTTACTCGCTTTCGGGTTGGCCAATCCTTCGCCGTTGTCCCTTGTTCTGGATCGTCGAAATATGGCTTCAGGGTTAGACAAGGCGCTCCGGGGAACAGACCGCAGTTTGGGGAGACGCGTATAGAAGGGAGAAGACCTTCCGGCAGGCGAACCATCCATCGCCGGGGTGAAGCTTGCTGGCGTGTAGGAAGTTAGGTTTCGCGGTTTATTAAGCCGTCTTTTAAACTCTTTTGGTTTCCCACTTTCCCTGTCGATATGAAAGAATCATAACGAACGCGGAGGTCGCGTCGGTCATTACCAAGGTTAACCAGACGGCTTCGATGGGATACTTCAGCGCAAAGATAAAAACCAGGAGCAACGGTATCAGCACGCAGCAACGACTGATCACACTGGCCGTGATGAACGGTTTCATATAACCCGAGCCCCCGAAAGCGGAAGCGATCCCATAAAACACTGCGAGAAAAACCGTCCCCGGCGCGATGATGCGTATCATAGCGATTCCGTAACCGATAACCGTTTGATCATCGATGAACATTCTCATGAGTGCATTCGGGAACAATAACGAAAAGCCACCGGCAATACTGATAAAGATAACTCCGACGACAACACTTGCCTTAACAGTTTTAAGCGCTGTTTTGATCTGGTTTGCGCCGAGGTTTTGCCCGACGATGGCCGTACTGCCGACATACATACCGATGAGGGGCATCACCAATAAGCTCGAAAAACGGTTACCAATGCCGATTGCTGCGACAGCCGCCGTTCCGAATGTTGCGATGACTTTCATGGCGATATACCAGGAAACTTTTTGGATTAACATTTCGAAACCGGTAGGCAGACCAATCGTTATCAGTTTATAATCAATAGACCAGTCGAGCGTCAACAATCCCCTCCATGTTATCTTTACTTCTCTTTTTCCGGAGTAGAGCAGATAGAACCCAATCGCAAAGGCGATGGAAATCGAAATAACGGTCGCCAATCCGGCGCCAAAGACACCAAGGTTAAAACCCGGAATCGCCGTACCCGGAATGCGTTCAAAAATAAAAACGGGATCGAGGACTACGTTGAGAATAGATGCGAACAGCATAATCATCATAGGACTTTTTGCATCGCCGATACAGCGCAAAGCCGTATTGACGGTGTACGAGGAGAACATCACCGGAAGAAAGAAGAGACGGATAAACCCGTATTCTAAAGCGTGGTTTAAGACTTCTCTATCCTGTGTGAGAAAACCTAATAGCGGGCGGAGGAAGATTAATAGGAAGGCCATTGCCAAGAGGGCAACCAGCGCTTTAAAGGTCAGAGTCTGTTCGATAATGCGATTGGCGCGCTCGAAATCCTTAGCGCCGAAGCTTTGCGAGATCAGCGAAACGGAGCTAATCCCGATAATTTCGTTCAACACTTCTACTGTCCAAAAAACGATAACGAAAACGGTGATACCCGCAACGGCAGCGCTTGAAATTCGGCCGATCCATATCATATCGACCACATCATAGATGGTTTGGCCTAAAAAACCCAAAGCAGTGGGTATAGACATCGCTAACAGGTTTTTATAGACACCGCCGGTCGTTAAATCACGTCTCTCTTTATTTTCGAATTTCCTGCGCGGAAAGAAAATAACGATCCCTTCTTTTTCGGAGGAGATTAAACTTTCTGAACGACAAAAAGGACCCGGCGCGCTTCCTCGTGAAACGCGTTCAAGTTTTCATCATAGAGGGAGACAGGCTTAAAACGAGCGAGCTTGAACAGCAATCGGTATTGAGCGACAGAGTACATGCGGCTACTGACCCAAATGGTTTTCTTTTCACCGTTTTGGACGATTTCGGCGGGCGCATACATGCGTTCCGTCAACTCATCCCAGTAGCGTCGCAGCTCATGCCCGTCTTTTTGTAGGATCTTCCGCGTATTGGCGACAATGTTGGTACGATTCGGAGCTTCGATCAAAAGCAAACCTCCCGGGCGGAGCGCCTTGCGAAACAATTTCAGGACGTAAAAGTCCGTTTCGATGTCGAAGTAACCGAAGCTGTTGAACCAGTTGACGATGGCTTCAAAGCGGCCATCAAAACGTAGATCACGCATATCTCCAACCGAAAAATCGCCTTCCAATCCTTCAGATGAAAACCGCGATCGCGCTGTTTCGATAAAACGGGGATTGGCATCGATACCGGTGAGCCTTACCCCGCGCCGGGCTAAGTGGATGCCGACTCGGGCATCCCCACAGGGACAGTCGAGCACGTCCATTCCCTCGCGTAACTGTAGCGCGTCCCAGATGGTATCCGCATCCGTTTTTCCGACTTCTTCCGGTTTGAGCCACAAATCGTCCGGCAGTTCCAGAAACCATTCGGGATTCCGCCCTTGCTCTTTGTCGGGAGCCATTTCAAACAACAGGTTTTGAGCTTCTTTCTCTAATTCTCGGATCAGCGAAAAGTCATCTAACAGAACCTTTCTGTCTTCGTGACACAAATAGATATCCGCGGGCGAGGTGAACAAATCCACCGTCCGTTCGACCTCTCCGCTTTCAAGGCATGCGAGGAAATTGCCGCCTTTGACCGAAGGCAATCCTGCCAACAGCGTGACGCCCGGTATGGCGTCCAGCGCCCCTTCACGGATCGAAGACAGAAATTTAAACAGCGCATATTGGCGTAGCGTGTAAGGATAATCCCAACGCGTTCGAAAGGTATCCGGCGCCAAATAGGCGTCAAGACTCAATTCGAGCTGCGTGTACCCCAAGCAGGAACGTAAAATATCCTGGGAAAAGCTTCCCCCCATCGAGCGGGCGCCACATTCAATCAAGACAGGACCGTCAGCCGTGACCATGATTTCGATATGCGCGGCTCCTACGGAAATCTTGAGCGCATCCAAAACCGCCGTGGCATATCGGAGAATCGCGTCGGTATCCGCTCCGAAATCCGGAACGAGTTCGACACCATCGTACACGGAGCGTCCGTCATCGGTCTCGGCTTTGCTGTACCGCCAGAGGTCACTGATACGGTGCCATCCTTTGCAGGAAACGGTATTGACGACGATTTCATAACCGGATGCGTATTCCTGGGCGATAACCGTAGTAATGGGTTCTCCGAAAACTGACTGGGTACCCATGAGATTAGAAAACGCGCGCGTGGCTTCAACAATCGTGTGGCAGATAAAGAGACCATCCGCGCCTGCGCTTCTGGCGGGTTTGATCACGATGGGAAATTTGCCTCTATCTTTGATCCAGGATAATAACGGGGACAAAGCGTCGAATCTTCCGTAGTCCAAATAGTGGATACCCGCTTTGGAAACAGCTTCGTACATTAAAAATTTATCACGGCGAGCGTGGGTTGACCTCCAATCGTTGCCCGGCAACCCCAGAAAGTGGGCTAATTGATCCGCTAACTCTACGCCCGTTTCACATCCTGGGATCACCGCCATCGGTCGATAAGATTTCAACGCTTCGCCGATCTTTTCGATCGGTTGGGCGCCATCGATGAGGGCGGTGTAAAAAGACGCGTTTTTTTTGAGCGAATCGTTCGCAATATCGGTAATAAGGGCTTCCAAAGTATTTGGAGTAGAACGGACGTGGACGATCGGAATCCCTCTTTCTTTGAGTAAAGGCATATAGAACGAACCGGTAGAATACCCGTCGACAACAACCACGCTTCTGAGCGTAAGATTCATTATGACCTCCTTCAAGCATCGATTTTCTAATAGAACTACCCGAAAATCTTTAATGAACGTTATGAGCAGAGAAAGAACCGACTGTTTTTCCCGTTATTTTTCCATAAAAACCGTTTGATTTCCAAAAACGCGAAGAAAGGGGTCCCCCCTTCCTTTTTGCCGTAGCATGTTCCTACAACAGCCAAACTCAGGAAAAGAATCGAAAAAAAGGATCGCATACGATTGAAGGGCGGGAATCCGAACGGCGCGTATCATAATAAGGGCTTCAGGAACGATGAACAGATACCGACCGAATTCTCTCAGCGCGGCCGAATCTCAGCGATAACACGCCTTTCGGGCAAGTGTCCACACAGAGGCCACACTGGATACAATCAGCGTCTTCGAGTTGACCGTTTTGGACGCGGGTCATGACTTCGAGACTCATCGGGCAATTTTGTGTACAGCGGCCGCATTGAATACACTTGGATTTATCGGCGTATCGTTGGAGGGCAGGCCATTTGAAGAGGTTCCAGATGTTTCTTCCGAGGATCATAAACGGAGCCATCCAGCAGATCGTATGACAAGCGCCTCTTTTGCCGAGTAGCCACGGGAAAATCACACATAAACCGATTACCGTATAATAGATGAAGTAATCTTCCGGTTGTTTTACGGAAATCCCTCTGTCTGTCATATAAAGTACGTTAACCGTTCGGACGCCGCCCGCTCGGATGAAAAAATAGACGATGGCAGCTAACCAGGGTATCCAAATGCTATATTTCACATATTTCAACCGTTTACCCACCTTTTTATCAGTGACAGATATTAAAGCATCCCCTAAAAAACCAACCGGGCAGATCCAGGAACAAAAAAAGCGACCGAAAAACAGAGCAGACACAAATAACCCGATAAACACGAAAAAACTGCCGGTCGCGATCCCCTCACTAGCTCCCATCAAGATGAGGTACGGTGAGAAATACCATATGGTTAAAGGAAACAGTAAAAAAAACAGCAATTGAAAGAAAAACCTCTTCTTCTGTCTGGATGAGTTCATACCGACTCCTCCTACGTATCGAGAGGACGTGTTTAAGGGACTCTCGCGGGTATGAATAACCTATGGTATTTTGATACCAACTCGAAAAGATAAATCAGTGTTTCTTCAAATATATTAGAATTATAGCATATCCTTTGATACCGGAAGCGGCGCGATGGGTGGAAATCAGGCAAACGACCGAAGTAGAAAAACCGATATGCCGGGTTTCGCGCTTTTGGCGAAACCAGACGCCCCGATGAACGCGCCGGTCATCGCCTCTTTGAGGGACCACCCCGCCCTTCGGGCACCCCTCCGGAGGAGGGGAA
>CAZMHO010000065.1:0-7746 GCA_964566085.1 uncultured Thermotogaceae bacterium
CGCCGATCAGGTTTCCATTCTGTATGGGGGAAGCATCAAACCGGAAAATTTCTCCGGCATCATGGCGCGGCCGGATGTCGATGGAGGATTAGTCGGCGGCGCCAGCCTTAAGGAGTCCTTTGCCGATCTGGTGAAGACGGCGCAGACCTATCTTTCTTTGATCCTGATCCACGGCGCGTGTTGCTTGCGACAAGGCGGTCGGGTTGTTCTCGAGAAACCAGCGTCATGTTCTTTATCCGAAATTGGCGGTCCCGGAGTTGGAGTCGTGGGAAATGTGACGCGTCGGGCATAGCGTTTTTATGGTATAATGATTTTTGCAGCGTTTTTTTATCATCGCCATTCAAAGGAGGCAGGTTCAATGAAGAAAACTTTTCTGTTTTTGCTGATCCTATCCGTCGTATTCTGTGTCTGTTTTGGCGCGCAAGCGGGCGGAGAACTGAAGTTCGCCGTTCAGGTTGAACCGGCGGGCTTCGACCCGAATTTGGCAACCGCTTTCGGTTCTCATCGGATTCTTGAGCACATCTACGAGGGTCTCCTGAGTTTTAACGAGAATATGGACATCGTGCCGGGCTTAGCCGAAAGTTATGAAGTTCCGGAACCCACACGGATCGTTTTTCATCTGAGAAAAAACGCGACCTTCCATGATGGAACCCCATTTACCGCGGAAGACGTGCTATTTACCTTCCAAAGGATCAGGGACCCGTCGTTTGCCTCTCCGGCCGCTTCTTATTATTCGGAGGTCTTATCCATTACGGCTCCGGATCCCGATACCATTGTCTTCGTATTGAAAGTGCCGATGGTCAATTCCCTGTTGCTCAATTTTGCCGGAGTCAACAGCGCCATCGTCTGCAAGAAGTTTGTTGAATCGGGTGCCAATATGCAACTGCAGACAAACGGTACCGGTCCCTTCACATTGAAAGAGTACGCGGCTGGCAATTATATCGCTCTTCAGAAGAACGACAGGTATTATATCCCCGAGCTTCCGCGAATCGATCGGTTGACCTTCGTTGTCATACCGGAGGAAATTTCTCGAAGTTCCGCGCTGAGAAACGGTGACGTCGATATGGCGCAGATCATGGAGCCTTTGAGTTTGAACACTTTCTCCAAACAACGCTTCGTGACGTACCGCGTGTCGACTCTGCCTTATCTCCTGTTGGGAATCAACAACGCCGTAAAACCTTTCGACAACATTTTGGTGAGAAGGGCGTTAAGCTACGCGATCAATCGAGAAGAGATCGTGGAGATGGTGGCCTTCGGCGAAGGCACCGTAACCGGACCATTGAATCCCTCTCTTAAAACTTGGGCTCTGTTGCCGAAAGACTTCGATGAATATACCTACAATCCGGAAAAAGCGAAAGCCCTGTTGAAAGAAGCCGGGTATCCGAATGGTTTCGCCTTCGAGGTCGTGACCTTTGCCCAATACAGTCTCGACAAGATCGGAGAGGCAATCCAGGCTCAGTTGGCGCTCGTAGGCGTAACGATGAAGGTCAACGTAGCCGAGTTCGGGATTTTCGTCAAACGATGGCGAGAAATCGATTTCGAAGCCTTTTTATCCTTAAATGGCGGTTCCATCGAGCCGGATATACAATTCTATCGGACATTCAAATCCGATGGGGCGACCAATAAGTTCAACTTTAAGAACGCGAAAGTCGATGAACTCCTTGAAAAAGGCAGACAAGCTTTGGTTTTGGATGAACGGGTCGAAATCTATCAATCGCTTCAAAAGCTGCTTGTCGAAGAGAATCCTTTTCTCTTCCTCTACTCTCCGAACAATCTCTACGTTTCTTCGCTCGCGGTGAAAGACTTTGTCCCGATGAGCAATCAAAGCTTGATTATGCTTAAAAAAACTTGGTTGGATAAATAGGAAAGAGCCCCCCCGCCTATGCGGGGGGGGGTTACGCAACGATGATCGCGACATACGTTTTCGGCCGATTCTTGTCTGCCATCCCTACCATTCTAATATTGACTTTTATTGTGTTTTTAGCCATACATCTTGTTCCCGGGGACTACATCGATATTATGCTGGGAACGCAGAACTATCTGACCGACGAGCAACTGACCGAGCTCTATAAGCAATACGGTTTGGATAAACCCTTTGTCGCGCAGTACGGGATTTGGTTGAAAAACTTGGTTACCTTCGATTTCGGGACCTCTTTGCGAACGGGGCAGAAAGTCTCCGCTCTGATCGTGGAGAAATTGCCGGTCACCTTTGAGCTTGCTTTTTTCGCTCTTTTCTTCAGTCTGTTTTTCGGAGTTCCCCTGGGTATCACGTCTGCGGTCAAGAGAAACCGCGTCGGAGACTACGTTGTTCGGATTCTCGGTTTGATAGGCCTTTCAGCCCCCGCGTTTTGGATCGGCGCGATATTGATCGTCGCGGTCTCCGGACTGTTTCAAGACTATACGCTTTTCGGGTTCGTCTCGCTCCAAAAGGATATGGGAAAAAACCTGCAGATACTCCTCATCCCTTCGATTACCTTGGGAATGATGTTAGCGGCCCAAATTATGCGAATGACGCGCAGTTCTATGTTAGACGTCTTGTCGCAAGAGTACGTGAAAGTGGCGAAAGCCAAAGGGGTCGAGAACTCGAAGGTGATCTACCGCCATGCGTTGAAAAACGCATTGATACCGGTGATCACAACGGCGGGCATACAATTCGGATACTTGATGGGCGGCACGATCCTGATGGAAAATATGTTCGCATTACCCGGGTTAGGGCGTTTATTGCTCCAATCAGTCAACCAGCGGGACTATCCGGTGATTCAGGGGATTGTGCTGTTCATCGGCGTTTTTATCGTGTTAATGAACATCCTCGTCGATATTCTCTATACTCTGATCGACCCGCGTATCGACCTAAAGTAAATCGGGAGAGAAAAATGGAGTGGAAAAGATTTTTGAGGAAATTCGCGAAAAACCCCTTGAACATCGTAAGTTTGGTGATCTTCGCGGCATTCTTAGCGATGGCGATTTTTCCGCAACTCTTCACCCAGTTCGAGCCCAATCGGATGAACAGCGCCGTCCGCATGATATCTCCGACTGCCTCTCACCTCTTCGGAACCGATCAATTCGGCCGAGACATCTATTCTCGCGTCATCCACGGGGTTCGCGAAACGCTTTTTATCGCTTTCATGTCAATCGTGTTAGCGTGCGCGTTTGGGACGGCCTTAGGTATCCTTTCCGGTTATTACGGCCGATGGACGGACCAAATCGTGATGCGGTTAATGGACGCGATGTTCGCTTTTCCCACCATCATCTTGGCCCTCTTCATTATCGCCCTCTTCGGAGCCAGTCAGAAAAACCTGATCCTCTCCTTAGGCATCGTGTATACCCCGATCTTCACGCGGACGGTCCGCAGTTCAACGATCTCAATCAAGCAATATTTATACGTAAAGGCCGCAAAAGCCTTGGGTAAACGTGACTTGAGCATCATGGCCAAAGAAGTATTGCCAAACCTGACCTCTATTCTGGTCGTCAGTTTCACAACCAACTTCTCAACGGCTGTTTTGTCAGAAGCCTCGCTAAGCTTCTTAGGCTTGGGGGTTCCACCGCCGACGCCGACGCTTGGGGGCATGGTGGGTCAGGGGAGCAATTTTCTGTTGTCTGCCCCTTGGATCGCGCTGTTTCCTGGGTTGTTCATCGCCCTGATCGTCCTCAGCATCAACATCATCGGAGACGGTCTGCGGGATGTCCTCGATCCGCGGTATTAGATCGGATTTTTTGTGATACAATAGGGCGAATAAAACCGGAAAAAAGGGAGGAAAACACCGTTGGAAATAACGATCGATAAGTTGTTGAACATTCTCGTCTCTCAAGTGGAATCTATCTCGGGCGCCGTAGAGGATTTGCGGCTTAAACAAAACGTAATCGGCACCGTTTTAATGGACGCCGGGGTGGTTAATGAAGAGAAGATAAAAAACGCCGTAAAAAAGCAGTTTCACGTGATGAAGAACCTCAATCCGGAAGAGAAAATCAGTGAGGAAGAGATCGATCTCTTCACCAAGGAAATCGTCAAGTGGTTTCAATGCGACATTTTATCGATAAAAGAAGACCTGGAGCGAATCCAGCACATGTTGAAACAGATGGCAAAGGAAGGCCCCAAACAGGATAAAGGTCGGATACAGATCGCGACGCCGGGATTGTTGAACGATCTGGATCGTTTGAAAAAAACGAAAATGTAATGGATACGGAACGCGGAAAGGCTTTTGTCGAAGTTACCGGACTCACGAAGAAATTCGGAGAAGTAAGGGCTTTGGACAGCATTTCCTTGTCAATCAGCGAAAATGAGCTTGTCGGTTTGTTAGGCCCCAATGGAGCCGGAAAATCGACGCTCGCAAAGATTCTGGTCACACTCTTAAAACCTTCCTTCGGAGAGGTTCGCATCGGCGGGTACCTTCTTCGCGATAACCCCAAGAAAATCCGGGAGATCATCGGGTATGTGCCGGCCCAAGCCATCCTATACCCACATCTGACGGCTTGGGAGAACCTGGTTTTATTCTCGGACTTTTACGGGATCCGTAAGAAAGAGGCCGAGCATGCGATAGCAGAGCTTCTCGTTGCCTTCGACCTATGGGAATGGCGACATAAGACGCTCCGGAAGTATTCGACTGGGATGATCCAAAAAGTGAATATCTGCCGCGGGCTTATCCATGATCCGCAACTATTGGTGTTGGACGAACCTTTCAACGGGCTCGACCCTTCTTCGCGTTCGGTTGTCAAGACCTATCTCGACCGAATGGTCCAGAAAGGAAAAACGGTCTTGCTCACCACGCACTTTTTAGACTCCGTGGATGATTTCATTAAAAAAGTGATCATCCTCAATCATGGGAAGGTTTTTTCATACGAAGAAACGCATACGTTAAAGGCGGCTTTTCTGAGGAGTCAGAAGGCGTTGCGGATAGAAGTGAAAGGGATTTTGAGCGATGGGTCGGAGAGTTTCGCCGCTTTCCCGGAACCGATACGGCTCAAGGAAATCAAAGGCGCGGATTTTTTCGTCTTTGTAATAGACTCCTTGGCGGCGTTAGAAGATAAAATAAAGATAATCCAATCCAAATTTTCACAGATCGCCTCTTTTCATATGAAAGATCCAACATTGGAAGAAATATTCATTTCTCTTACAAAAAAAACCAACCCTTCGGAGGTGCAAGTATGAAAAAACTGTTCGTATCGGTGTTTTTATTGGTTTTGTTGTTTGTTAGCGCGTTTTCCGCAATCGTGGATTATGTGCCTGCGGATGCTTCATTTGCGATGGTGATGCGAAACAACGCGACGCATTATGAGCAGCTTAAGAAAGTCGGAATCTTCGGGTTTCTGCTCAGAGATATGGGTTTGGAGAGTATGGTCGCGCAACAATTCGAGAGTATGAAATACACGGACCCGAAATTTAAACCCGAAAATTTCTGGGGCTTGTTGGGAGGCGACGTCGCCCTCTTCGCCCAGGGAGATGTTGATTTTTCCGCCTTAACCGGAATGTTAGGCATGGGTTCGGATCCCAGCTATATGCTCCCCGAAGTGATGGAGCAACTCCAGAGTATGACGATGGTTTTAATCGTTAGACCGACAGTCGATCCCGATCTCGTTATCGACACATGGAACAAAGTACTGGGAATGCAGATGGCCTGGGGAATGGATGAGTACTCCGGAATGGTGATGGAAAAATCTGACGGGCATATTTTGCTGGCGATGAACCCGCAAGCAATCGCCGTGGCCAAAGCGGCCAAAACGAACAATATCCTCAATAACCCTTACTTCCGGAAAGAGTACGATGCGGGAAACTGGATGGTTATGTATTCGAAGAGTCAAATGGATACCGACGGGATATTCGATATGGTCGAGTCCGGTATCGGAATTGTTTTACCCGAGGAAATTCTTGAGGGAGCCGAATTGGATTATTCCATTTCGACGTTGCGGGTGGGAGAGGCTCTCGAATTCCGCAACAACAACGTCTATATCTACTCCGACAACGAGATGAAGCAGTTTATCGTCAATTCGAATGCTGACCTTGAGACGCTTTATAAAAGCACCTCGATTCCTGGATCCGTAATGGGTATGATGGTCGTGAACAAGATGGAAGAGGTATGGAAAGACGTCGAACCGGTATTTAACGATATCGTCAATCAATTGATTGCGAAGGGAGAAATGGCGGAATCCGAGAAGGCGGAAGTAGAAAAAGTGTTCCGATTGATCAGAGGCTTTAAAGGAAAGGTGAAGTTCGGAATGGACATTTCACTCGATCAAAGCCTGAACCCCTTGTTCGACCTGTTCCTCACCGCCGATATGGATAAGATGGCGGACGTAAAGAATTGGATGCTCGCGACAGGAGAGATCGCCTTCGTCGAAAAGAACGGTTATTCCGAAAGCGCGATAATGGCTAAAAATAAAGGCGATGAGTTCGATCTGAATCTATACCTCGGTAAGGACGAAGTCATCATCTCCTCGATGAAAGCAGACCAACTGAGCAAGCTTAACGCCTTGCCCGTTTTGGCTAAGAATTCCATGTTCTCTGAACTGTCTAGTAAGTACTCCTTTAAAAAAGGTAATGCGATGGTGTTCGCCGATATCGGGACGATTTTGACGAATATCCTTGGAGTCGCCTATCCCTCCGGCATGTTCCTCGAGATCGGAACCGATGAAAACGCGAACAGCCGGATGATCGCGGTCATCAAGTAGTTAGAACCGTCATTCCTTAGATACGATGCAAACCCGGGTCGATCGCAACCGCGCGTTGCTCCTCCCGGGTTTTTTTACAGGAGGTTCGATGAGAAACCCCGTTATTTTGTGTATGATTATGCTTTCTGCCTTGGTGTTTGGCATTCGACCCCTCTCGGTAGAAGAGGTAAAAGCATTGAGTTCCGAAATCCGTATCGAACCCTTTTCGATACTCTGTTATGGAACACGATACACGGTAGAGACAGAATGGCATCATGCGCCGAGGGTTCACTTTGTTTGGGATTCCCAAACGGGGTACGAAACGTTAGTGGAGAGTGTTTTCAAAGAATCGGGATACGTGATAGAGACGCAGGGCGCCCCGTTCGTCGGGAAGATTCAACTGCTGGGGGACGATTTCCTCTATTGGGACTTCTCTTTCGGAGGAAAGAGGACCACGAACCGAGATGCGGTCGTGCGGAAAGATGAAACGATCCGGGAGTCGATTTCCCGGTTTTTATACTTCCACTATGCCCTAAAGGAAATAGAGGAGACCGAAGAAAGCGCTTCCCTTCCCTATCTCGTCTTGTTCAAGAACCGTCAGCGTTACGAGGCGGCCGATCGGCTTCCGGATCGAACCGGGGTTCGGCTCTTAGAAGGCCAAGGGTTTTCGGTTTGGAGGTTTACCCAGCGAAAGGTCCTATTGAAAGAGACTTCCACCGGGCAGAACGCTGAAGGTTCGGTTTTGCGTCTCACGCTCGATCGTGCGCCGGTTCAAGCGATTGATCTTGAAGACGCCGCTTTCCTCTATACCTTGGAAACACGTCCCGCCGGCATCTTGGCTCGCGTGGATGGAATTGATTACGAAACCCCTTTTTCTATCCTCTTGCAGCAAGGCGTGCATCGTCTGGAGGTAGGCGGTGAAGAACGGTTTTTCTATCTTTCGGAACCTACCGACCAGTTCCTCGAAATAGGGGAACCGCGCGGTATCCTCTCGATAGAACTCGATCTCCCTGCCGAGATAACACTTTACCGGGGAGAGGAAACGGTCTATGCCACACAAAGCGCGATGCGAACGCTTCAAACCGTGCCCTTCGGCGCATATAC
>CAZMHO010000065.1:7829-12419 GCA_964566085.1 uncultured Thermotogaceae bacterium
GTCAAGCGATCTACGTCAACAAGCGATGGGTCATCCTTGTCGAGTCGGAGAAGTCGGTGTTTATGCCGTTGCCGACGAACGAAACAACCGCGTTTTACTTGGAAGACCGCATCATTGGCGCCAAAGGCCATTTTTCTTATTCCTGCCAAACGGTCTATCTGGATGACATCCCCTTTTTCCGAACTTCTTCTCCTGTCGTAAGCGTGGAGCCTTTCGAAAAGGAGATTTGGATTTTCGACGCAGCCGGGACGCTTACCGTGGTGAACGCTCAAAACAAAAAAACCCTTTGGCAAAGGGCGGTCGGGTACATCCCATTCTGGACGCATCGCAGTGATCGGTGGTTAGCCCTCTTGGACATCTACGGGAACTTCGTTTTGTTGGAACCTCAGCGCGGGTACTTCGAGGTCTTTAAGTACCGGTTTGGCCTCTTGAAGGTTATCGACCACGTGACCACGACGCCAAATATGCTTCGCCTCTATTTTTCTCCGGATTCCGTCTTAACCTATTCTTTCGACACACGGGCTTCTCACTACGAGGAAGGCGTCTCCTTCGATGCCAATCGCATCGCCCCTACCGAGAAAGGCCTCCAGCAAGGTCAAGAGATGTTTTACCCTTTCGAAGAGCCCCTTCGGGGTTTCGACATTGCGGATGGGAGTATTGCGGTACTTTACGATCGTTTCTATACCGTTCTTTTCGCTCCGAGGGAATAGCGGTGCCCGGTTATCGAAAGCATATCGCTTCGGCCTTATTGACCTTTCCGTTTGTAACGCTTCTCTACAAATCTCTCCTTCTGTTAACGAAAGGAGCGCCATTAACGTGGGAACAGATTTCGACGGGCTTTATCCTGTATATTCTATCGGCGGAAGCGCCGGACATCGACCACAAACAAGCCTACGCGAATCGGCTTTTCTTTTTCTTCTTCTGGATCGTTCTCACCTTGGTTTTCTTTCGAACGCTATTTGTGAGTTTTTACTACCACTTGCCGCCGGCTTTCGACCTGGTGATTGAAGAAATGTTTTTTCTCCTTTCCCTGGCCGGAGGAGGGCTCGTCTCCTTTGCTTGCTTCAAGCTGCTTCCGGTTCACCGGGGACCGATCCATACGCTTCTGTTCGGTTTCGTCTATTCCGTCATCCTCGTTGCCGCCTACTGGTATTTGTTTGAAAAGGCTTCGACGGAGAACCCCGCGCTTTCGCGTTTGGTCTTTATCTTTCTTTGTGCGTTACTGGGATTCTCGAACCATTTGATCTTGGATAAGCTCTTTGGCAAGTCAAAAAAGAAGGTTTCTTAGGAAAACAGATAGGTCAACTCTTCTTTTCCGAAGTCTCCGTCCGATCGGCTTCCGGATCGAACGTTCCGATCGCGACCGCTAAAGACGCCTTCCGCGACGCTTCGTTTCCGTTTCTGCAGTTCCAGCACCTTTTCTTCAATCGAGTTTTTCGCGATCAACCGATAGACAAACACCGGTTTTGTTTGCCCGATGCGATGGGTTCGATCGATGGCTTGGGCTTCGGAGGCGGGATTCCACCACGGGTCAAAGATAATGACATAGTCCGCTTCGGTGAGATTGAGACCGACGCTCCCCACTTTTAGGGTCATCAGAAAGATCTGGGCTTCCGCGTTGTTTTTAAAGGAGTCGATTATCTCCTGACGATTCTGGGTTTTTCCGGTCATCATCAGGATACCCTTTTCATAATCGGAGAGCTCGGTTCTGATGATTTCCAGCATCTTTGAAAATTGCGAAAAGACTAAAACTTTGTGGTTTCCCAAGCAGATGCTTTCGACCAGTTCCCTTAATGTCTCTAACTTTCCGGACAGTTCTTCGCCGGATAAATCATCAACCACGAGATGTGGATGGCAGCAAATTTGCCGCAAACGTAACAAAATTGTTAATATTTCCAGACGGTTTCGCTGAAAACGCGATTCGTCTCCCATTACCGCCAAAGCTTCGGCCCTTGCTGCCTGATAGTACTTTTCATACAACGCGGTTTGCTTTTTCGTCATATCGACATCCAGGTTTTCCACCCTTCTCTCCGGCCGCTCCGACAGGACCTCCTCCTTCTTCCGGCGTAATACCAACGGAGCGATCTTCCGCGCCAACGCTTCTGTATGCTCGCTGAAGGCGGAAAAAAAAGCACGATCGGAACCCAGAAACCCAGGCATTAAAAAATCGAAGATGCCTTTGATGTCGGACAGACCATTCTCTATTGGCGTCCCGGATAAGGCGAGACGGTTATCCGCCCTCACTTTCAACAACTCTTTAAAAGTCTGGGTGCTTTTATTCTTAATGTTTTGAGCCTCGTCGATAATGACATAATCGAATGAATTCTTATCAAACCGATGGATGTCGTTACGCAAGGTTGCGTATGTCGTAAAGATGATGTCGCCCGCTGTTTCAACGGCTCCGTTTTTTTGACGCCCGTAACCGTGGTAGATCAAGGTGGAAAGATCGGGGGTGAAACGTTTTGTCTCCATTTCCCAGTTCGATAACAAAGACTTCGGGGCGACGACGAGCGCGAAAAGACGTCCGTATCGCCGCTTAAAATCGTATAACAGTGCGAGCGTTTGAACGGTTTTGCCCAACCCCATATCATCAGCCAATATTCCAGAAAGCCGAAAGTCTTCCAGAAATCTCAACCAGTTGTATCCGGCTACCTGATAAGGCCGTAGGAGGCCTTCGAAGCCCGGAGGCAGCTCATAGTCCTGTATTTTCGTGAATTGATCGATTCGCGACAAAAACCGTTCTGTCTTTTCGTCGAAAGAAGGTTCGGTGGTATCCCGAATGGTTTGCAGTGTTTCGAAATCCGTTTTCGGAAGCCGCTGGCGCTCTTTCAATCGACCTAAACGACTCCTTAATTTTTCGAGTTTCTTAACCTCTTGACGATCAATCGTAAAATAATCACCATTAATTTGTATATATCTGGTACCGTTAGCGAGGAGGCGATCCAGATCGTCCGGCGCGATTGGCTGCCCATCCCACTCCCCGCTTAGTTCCAGATCGAACCAATCGGTGGCGTACGTGAAACGCGTTTTGATGAAGGGTTTTATCTCTCCGCGGGAGAATAGGCGCTCATCGCACTCTAAGACCACTTCTGTTTCATACTGCGGGAACGCCTCGTTGACCAGACGTAGAACGCTTTCCAAATGAAGGTCATAGAGAAGGGTCTGCGGATCGAAACAAGCTTCCCGGTCTAATAAGGAACGAATGATGTGGGCGTGTTTTCTCTCGAAATCCGCGTCCCTCCGGAAGAGTTTTCCCGTTTTTTCGGATAGGATAATGCGATCGGGGTGTTCAACGGATAGGCGATTCTCTCCGTAGAGGAAAAACAACTGGAACCGGTAGTTCCAGTGGTAACTTTGAACCTTCCAAAGCGCTCTCGGCTTTTCCGACGAAACGGAAATCGCTTGGTCGAGAAGCTCTGGCGCGATCGAAACCTGATAGGCGAGAAGGGGAAAAAACACTTGCCGGCGAAGGGATTCTTTGATTTCCTGTTTTTCGCGGGGCCAATCCACTTTGCTCAGTAAGGGTTGCAAGCGCAAAGGGGTCCTCGCGTCCAGTGGGCTGACCACCGGATAAATGGTGTACTCGATGATCGCGGCGTTCACGCCGCGTTTCCCGTAATAGGCGTAAAAAGACCCTCCGAAGACCTGAATCTTCGTTTCCTCCAGTGAACGATCGATCCCGTTTTCTTCGCTGATTAACCGAAGATCCAACTGTTGTTTCGGATGCCCGTTCGAAAGCGAGGCGATCGGTCCTAAATGCAGAGTTATCGACGGACCAAACGTGACCGGCAGGTTTTTCGCATCCCAGTAAACATGCTCGTAATCTCGGAAAACCTCTATAAACTTCGTGAATTCCGTTACTTCGTAGGTCGTTTCATCATGAAACGGATTGAGGTTTATCGGGATATAGTCCAAGCACGACAACGCACGCAAGAAAAAGGGATGGTCTTTTTTATACATCCGTTGAAACCCGATGAGTTTTTGGTTGGCTTTTACGAGTTTGCCTTGGGTTCCCTGATGCCGCAGAGCGACTTTAGCGAACAATCCGTTTTCCCGAGGATGCAAGATCACTGCATAACCGGTCGCCTCGACCTCGGCCTCCGGCGCTTCTAAATCCTGTTTTTCCGTTTGGAAGAAGGATAGAAGCCGATTCAGAGTTTCTTTCTTTCCCAAGTAGGTGTGGTAACCCGCTTCGAACTGCTGAATCCGTTTCTGCTCCGAGTAAAGGCGTTCGATCGCGAGCGATCGTTCTCTACTCTCTTCCAAAACGTAAAGGATATGGGGACAGAGCCTGCCTCCCTCTGCCCAATTATCGCAACTGCAGGTTAATCGAATGGCTTGATCCTTAATGATAACCGTTGCGATCACTTCTTTTCGATCAAAAAACTGACCGGTAATCGAAATAGCGTTCCTTGCCGACGAGAGAGTGACTTGAACATCTTTCCAAAAGGGTTTCGACAACGGTAAAGAAAAGCCTCCCCGTGTGAGGAGCCGCTTAAGAATCGCCGGATATTCTTCAGAAAAGAACTCCATATGGAGATCGACAGAGAGGATCATCGTTGAAGCCTTTTAACGGATCAGAAGGAAAAC
>CAZMHO010000066.1:0-12419 GCA_964566085.1 uncultured Thermotogaceae bacterium
CAAAGGTAGAGATAGATGAACTTTTATGAAGCGTCCGTTCTTGGACGCGGATGCGTTGCAACAGCCGTTTTTGTATCGACACCCCTGATTCCCCGGAAACCAAATACTCGGAAAGCGCGCGATCTCCCTTGGCTAAAAGGCATTGAAGCTGGCTGGCGCGGATGCTTTCGAAATGTAGCTGGCACTTCCCGCGCAAAGCATTTTCTAGAACCCTTTTCTTACGACGCAGGGTTTCTTCGCTTTCTATGGTTCGACCTTCAAAAGGGGTATTCGGTTTGGGGATGAGTGGGTTAAAGCTCATATGAACCTTATAGAAGCCGAGTGATCGCCAATCCTCTACTAAACGGACAAAACCGAGCAAATCCTCCTCAGTCTCCTCTTCGATACCGAAAAGGCAATAACACTTGACTTCACGAAATCCGGCTCGAGCGATGCGCTCCACCGCGCTCGCGAGCTGACCGTCGGTGATTCCTTTGTTCAGAACGCGGCGCATGCGCTCCGTTGCAGCTTCCGGAGCGATTGTAATCGACTGCTGCTCCCCGCGCCTCAACCCGGAGAGAAGCGCGTCGGATATCGACTCTAAACGGATAGAAGAGAAACTGAAAGAAAGGGCGGCTTGATCTAAAAACGTCAGCAAATCGGGAAGTTGCGGATAATCGGTAGGGGTAGCGGAGATAAACCCAAATCCCGGAGTCTTTCCGGTTATTGCCTGTTCCCGTTGAATCAAACGCTCGATTTCCCGTTTCAATACGTCAAAAGGAAGAAAACGAGCCGGAGAGCGTGTGAAGCCGGTCACGCAGAAAGAACAACGCCGCAGACATCCCCGACCGATTTCTATCAAAGCCTTGTGGCCAAAAGGTCCGTTTGGGTGGATAAAACTGGAACGACTCGGGTACTCACAGAGCGAAGAGACGGCGGCGACCGTCTCATGCGATTTTCCTAACGGGGGTAAGGCGAGAGGCGCGAAACCCAACAGCGCCTTCAATTGCTCGCGCCTTCGTTTTCCGTTCGCGGACGCGCAAATGAGCGCACGAACCAACTTGGGGAGCAACTCCTCCGCGTCTCCGTAAAAAATGATATCCGAAAGATCCCATAAAGGAAGGGGATTAAAATACGTAACGGATCCACCGATCAGGATGAGCGGATGTTCCTCCCCCCGTTCGGCGCTTTTGAGGGGCACCCCTTTTTTTTGAAGCATCTCCAAGATGTTGAAATAATCCAGTTCAAAATGGATAGAGAACGCCCAAATTTTGAACTCATCGATAGGGCGATAGGAGTCGAGAGAGTAAAACTTCGTAAAGGACCGGTCGTAAAAAAACCGTTCGCAGTTGGCTCCTTCGACGGCGTTGAAAATCTGAAAAGCCTTATGGTATCCTAAATTGCCAACCGTGTGATCATAACCCGAAGGGAAGATGAGAGCGATGTCGAGGTCTCCATAGCCCTTATGCCCATCGTATCTGGTTTCTCCATCGGAAAACGCTTTGACCGTAGAAAACTCCTCGAAGTCAGCGCTATTCCGGGGTCTCCTCATAGCGTTTTATTTAGAACGCTTCTACCGATAACGTCTTTCGACAAAACCACTCGATTGATACGGCCATTCGCGATCTCTTCGTGTTCATCGTACGCGATGAAAAGAAAAAAGATGTGATTCCTGAGCGTCTTTTCTACCGTTAGCCGTACCGTTATCGCAGAGCCTAACGGCGTTGGTGCGAGGTGTCGATAATCGAGATCGGTGACCGCGAAGGCTAATTCCGCTCCCAACACATTGTCGGCCAAGAATTGGTGACTGAACTCGAATAACCGATGGATGAGGGCTCTGGAGGACAATACCTTCAAGTCAAGTATCCATGGATCCTCCTGCCAGAGGTCGCTTTCCTTAACTCGAAACTGGAAGTTTTGGGATTTTCCGACGAGGCTGATTAAAGTTTGTTCTATTCCCATCATTTTCAATCACCTGACCTTCTTGAAATCATAAACACCCGTACGAGATTCAGTACGGCCATTCAGTCGGACTTGCCTCCTCTTTAATAAATGGCGAAAGGGGTGTCCGAAAGGAACATCTTTCGGGGATTACTTATTCAGATAGTTCATCAATGTTTTCAAATGTTTGCTGCGTGTCGGGTGCCGGAGCTTTCTCAGCGCTTTGACCTCGATTTGCCGAACGCGCTCCCGCGTAACATTCAGGTACTTCCCTACCTCTTCGAGGGTCTTCTGCCTTCCGTCGATCAACCCGTAACGCATCTTCAATACGGTGGCCTCTCGGGGACCCAAAGTGTTGAGTACTTCGTTGATCTCATCGCGGAGAAGCATCAGCATCGCCGATTCTTCGGGATTAATCATCTCGTTGTCCGGAACAAAATCTCCTACGGATGAGTCTTCGTCTCCCCCAACCGGAGATTCTAAAGAGACGGTTTCTTTATCGGCCTGGAGGATCTCCTCGATCTTCTCTTTGCTCCGACCGGTAATGGATGCCAACTCATTCGTCGTGGGGTAGTTTCCGTATTCTTGGAGGTACTCCCTCCGGATCTTATTGATCTTATTGATTGTTTCCACCATATGCACCGGAACACGAATAGTCCTGGCCTGGTCGGCTATCGCGCGCGTGATGGCCTGACGAATCCACCAGGTGGCATAGGTGCTGAATTTATACCGTTTTTTCCAGTCGAATTTTTCGACCGCTTTGAGCAAACCGATGTTTCCTTCCTGGATAAGGTCCAAGAAGGAAAGCCCTCTTCCGATGTATCGTTTGGCGATGCTGACAACGAGGCGCAGGTTCGCGACGACCAGTTTTTGTTTCGCCCGTTCGTCGCCGATTTGAGCCTTTCTGGCGAGGGTTCTTTCCTGAGTGGGCGTTAAGAGCGGGATACGCCCAATCTCCTTAAGATACATCTTGACCCCGTCTTTGTTGAAACTGTTGTTGTCGAAGATAGCCGGTCCGTCTTCACTGATCATCCGCTCGACCAGCTCATCCTCAACCGGTTCCTCCGACTCGGACTCATCCACTTCCGGTTCTTTTTCGATGATTTTTATCTTGTTTTTCTCGAGCGTCTCGTAAACCATCTCAAGAAAATTGCTGTCGAATCCTTCCATCTCGGCGGGTAAAAAGGCGTCGATATCTTCGTAGGTGATATACCCTTTTTTCGAACCGATCGAGACCAATTCGGTCATACTCTTTTTGATATCTACGGCCTCTCCGCGCAAGTTGGCTTCATTCAAGCTTTCGGGCAGTTTAATAGACTTAAGGTCCAGCTCGACACCCTTCTTCTTTTTCGCGGATGTTGTTCCGGTTTTCGCTTTCTTGGGGGCGTCGGAACTGCTTTCACTCAGTTTCTTAGCCCCTCTTTTTTGCACCGGGGTTTCTTCTTTTCGAAGGTTCTTACCTTCCTCGATTTCTTCTTCCATCGGAAAAGCCTCCCTTCAAATCTGTCCCTTTTTTTTCTTCGAGGCGCCGATTAACTCAACGCTTTGTTTCATTAAGCGATTCTTTTCTTCCGGGTCTGTGGAATCCCGAATCTGCCGTTCCAGGTTCTTCATCTGGACGACTTTATGGCGGGATTCGATGATGCCAAAGCAATCCCCGAGCGCTTTGGAAAGTCGCTCCGGTTCGTCTTTAACAAAGAACGCCCGATTCATAAAACGGAAAACGCGGTGCAAAAATTCTTTCGAAAAATAGTCGTTTAGATGATTGGTGGCATCGTCCGGTTCGAAGTCCTTACGCGTCTTGTCGAAAAACAACCGGAAATTATCGTCAAGGTAGGCTGTGTGATCGTGTACGAAGGCTTCGATCTCCTTCCGAAAGGAAGATCTTTCGAGATAAATTGCCAATATCTGCTCTTCGGCCGGGTTTTCGTCGTCTGTCCGTTTCGGATTCGGTTTACCGGAAGAGACGCTGCTCGCTCCGTTCCCGAGTTCTACTGTTTGAGGGTTTTCCACTCCGCGCGGTTCGCTTTTTTGCGCAGGCGTTTTTAAAAGATGCTGTTCGTACCAAGACTCCACTTTCGGCCGATCTATTCCCAGCGTCCCGGAGACCAAACCGACGATCTTTTCGTAGGAAGGAAGATTACCGATCTCCTTGACTTTTCGCAGGATGGGTATCGTGGCTCTCAAATACTCGTCTTGACCTGAAACCTGCGTGATTTCATATCTATTTTTCAATAGATCGATTAGAAACTCTTCCAAGGGTCTGGCCTTACCCATTTCCTGGATAAAACGGTCTTTTCCGATACGAAGGAGGTATTCGTCGGGATCTTTTGCCCCGGTTAAAAAGCACCCCATCGCTCGGACATCCGTCGGTAAGGAGAAAAATGCCCGTTCGGCCGCTTTTTTTCCGGCTTCATCGCTGTCGAAAATGAACAAAAACTGTTTGGTCAGCTTTTCCAAAGCGCGAAAATGATCCGCGCTGAAAGCGGTTCCCATCGCGGCGACAGTGTTCCCGATGCCGTTGATGTGCAATCGCATCGCGTCGAAAAACCCCTCAACGACGATCGCGAATCCGAATTCTTGAATCGGCTTTCGCGCCATGTCTTCCAAGTATAAAATTCTGCTTTTATTGAAAAACGGGGTTTGTGGCGAGTTGATATACTTTGGCGCTTCGAAGGAACCCTCCTTCCTTTCTAAGGATTCCACCTCGTTATCGGCATTTTCGAGAAGCCTGCCGGAAAATCCGATACACGCGCCGTAACGGTCTCGGATCGGAAACAGGATTCTTCGATAAAAGCGACTCGAACCATCCTGGTTGATTAATCCCCATTCTTTCCATCTTTGCTCGTTCGCGGACTCGGTACCGGTGTCTTTCATCAATTGATGAAAAGTTTTGACGGGGAATCGGAGATCGCAGTAACCGATTTGGAACCGATGTAGCTCGGAAATCCCGTATCCCCTTTCTTCCAGGTACTTCAAAGCCTTAGGATGCTCGAGTAAAGCGCGATGACAATACTTGGCGATCGTTTCGAAAGTTTCCATATAGAGCTGTTTTAGAGGATTTGTTCGATCCGACAGCGATTGGATGGAAATCCCGTAACGCCCGGCGAGTTCCTTCAACGCTTCGATGAAAGTTATCTTCTCGTACTCTTGGACAAACTTGATCGCGTCGCCCGTTACTCCGCAACCGAAACAATGGTAGTTCTTCTTTACCGGATAAATGTAAAACGAGGGCGTTTTTTCTCCATGAAAAGGGCAGAGCGCTTTGAAATATTTCCCTGACTGTTGGACCTGGATATGATAGGAAGAAATGAGGTCGACAATATTGATCGCGTCTTTGACTTCCCGCACAATCTCTTTTAATTCCAAATCGCAATCTCCTAATCGGGAAGACGGGCCTCCCGTTCTCTTCCACACAAAAGAAGGGAAGAATACTCTTCCCTCTTATCTTGGATGGTGCCAAAAACGTTCGATTATAACTAAGACGCGCCCAAGCACGAGTTTGTTTTATCGCTTGGAGAATTGTGGGGCTCTTCTCGCTTTTTTTAACCCGTACTTCTTCCTTTCAACCATTCGGGGATCTCGATGGAGCAGCATCGCCGCTTTCAGGGTCGGTCTCAAGTCTATGTTAAATTTAAGAAGGGCTCTCGCGATTCCCATCTTGAGCGCCCCCGCTTGACCAGAAAGCCCGCCGCCGGACAGTTTGAGCACAAGATCGAAACGGTCGGCTAATCCCGTCAACGTGAGCGGTTTCATCGCTTCAATCACCAAAGCGTCTCTCAACAGGTAGTCTTTTAACGTCGTCGACGGTTTCCCGTTAATTTTGATTTTTCCTGTTCCGGGCCTTAAGTGGACTCTCGCGACGGAGGTCTTTCTTCTACCGGTGCCATAGTAATCTGGATTTTCCATCATTCGATTGTTCAACCCTCCTTATACCTTGATCTCGACAGGTTTTTGAGCGGGATGCGGATGTTCCGTCCCGGCATAAACCTTGAGCCGTTTAATCTGCTTTAAGCCCGTACGATTCTTCGGCAACATCCGCTTCACTGCTTTTTCGATGATGAAGCCGGGTTTTTTCTTAAGCGCATCCTTGGCTACTAATTCCTTCGTATTCCCGGGATGCTTGGAGTGCCGGACGTATATCTTCTGATCCCATTTCTGACCAGTCATCTGTATTTTTTCCGCGTTCAGGATTACGACGAAAGCGCCCGAGTCGACTCCGGGGGTATATCGCGGATCATTCTTGCCGGTTAACAAAATAGCAATGCGTGTCGCTAACCTACCCAAGATTTGATTATCCGCATCAATGACAACCCACGGATGGGTAATCTCTTCCTGTTTTAAACGAAAACTCTTTTGATCGTAAATCATCTTTCCTCCTCTTGCCAGATTCGCGAGATCGATTGATCCGCGAAATAATTCTTACTTCGGTTTACGATTCCGATACAGTTGTTGGCGTCGTCGCTACGATGACATTAACGTACTTGCGATTATGTCTATCTTTGAACTGAACGGTGCCTTCACTGAGAGCAAAAAGCGTGAAATCCCTTCCGATACCCACATTTAACCCCGGGAATATCTTAGTGCCGCGTTGTCTCAGGATGATGTTGCCGGGAATGACCCTGGATCCGTCTCCTTTTTTAACGCCGAGATACTTTGGATTGCTGTCTCTCCCGTTCTTGCCGCCACCGCTCTTTCTATGTCCGAACAACTGTATATCCAGATGTAATTTCATGTTTTCACCTCGACCATAATTTTCCGCGGGAATTTTTCCGATAAACCGATCATCCGCTTTAAAAATGCTCTGAAAAGCATATCCGTTACCTCGTCTCTGTCCGTGATCTCAAATCTGAAATATCCCGCCGTTTGTTTCCCTGTTGCACCCTTCCCTAACTCTTCTTGTATCGTCATTGCCGTATGTATCGATAAGACGCTGACGGCCGCGCACAATACGTCTTTTCCTTTTTGCCCCAGTCCGGCATGTCCGGTTATCTCGAATCCCCGATAACCGTCTTTGCATTGAAAAATCGTGCAACGGATCAAACCTCGCCTCTCTCGATCAGGCTTTTTCGATCTTGTCGATGAGAATGGCCGTCTTCCATTGCCTGTGCCCGCGTGTGCGTCTATACTGTTTACGGCCTTTAAAGCGGATAATAAGAATTTTCGGCTCGCGAACATGTTCTTGGACGATACCGATCACTTTCGCGCCTTCGATAAATGGCTTTCCAATCGCGACGCCTTCGTCTTTAACCATCAAGACTTGATCAAAAACAATACGATCATTCTTTTCCAAAGGCTGCTTCTCCGTGTAGAATACTTGCCCCTCTTCTACACGGTATTGCTTTCCGCTCGCATGAATAATGGCATACATCGTCTTCCCTCCTTTTTATCAGTCGCTGGGAAGGTACCGTTTTCGGCTTTAAAACCTTCTTCAAGCGTAATCGGGGTATTATATCACAACCTCTTTTGCGAATCGAATTCTTCAGTAAAGTAACAGTATGTATCTTATTATGTGAAATGCGTGTATCATGGCCCGTCGGGCCCCGCTTTCGGATGGTTTCCGCCTATTCCGTAAATAGAGAATTCAGGATGATCTCTTGGTTCTCGAAAGGGATCCAATACCGAATCGAGGGGGTAAGGCTTCCGGAAAGCGGGGTCTCTTGCGAAGAAAGGGCTATGTATTCGATATAGGAGAAACCGCTTTCTTCCGCTATTCGTTTTCCGACATTCCCCTTCTTAACCGTCCCGATGACCGGGTAACTGAAAGAAGGACCCGCGTAAGCCAAGCTGTCAAACATAACGACCGTCTGTCGCTCGTAGGTTATCTCCCGGATACCATTCGCGCAATAGGCGATCGAACACGAAGTCCCAGCTATCGCGAGGTAAGTGAGGAATATGCGGTTTCGCTTTTTCATGAGGGGCGCTCTCTTAAAGCGTCCTGAAAGGGAACGGCGCGCCATCCGAACGGCGAGCGCCGCCAGAAGGGGAGACACGGTCGCGATACCGAGCGCCAACAACCACTTCTGGGTTTGCGCACGTATCCGGACGACCGCTTTCAACGGGCGCCCGCTTAAGTTTTTCGCGGTTTCGATGAATCGGATGTTGTATTGCGTATCTTCCGCGTTATCCAGCATGGAGGCGCGGTAAAAGGCCAATTGGGATAGCCCTATCTCATCCAGATAATAAGCCACCCACCCCAAATTATAGAAGATATCGTCCGAGAGGGGCTCTTCGAGCGCTAACCGGGAAAAGATGCCCTCCGCTTGCGCCCAATTGCCTTCTTTGGCGAAAGATATCCCTTTATCGAACTGCTGTCGGTTTTTCACACGCGTTCTATCTTCTCGCAAGGGTTTCAGCGGGTTGATAATGCCGGTGAAGACGGGATCGTTTTCTCTTTCTTGCACGACGATAGTCAGCGGATCGGGGGAGAAGACCTGTTTATCTCCCGTTTTTGTGACGGTGTAGGGGAACGGTTCGAGGGTTAGCGTATAGGTTGCGTGGGAAGCGGGTAAAAAATCGTACTCATAATGAAAGGTCCGATCGATTCTTCGGATTCCCTGCCGCTCAGTTATGCGCGAACGACGCAAGGTGATTTCAGTCGCGGTGCTGGGAGTTGAGATCAATTTGAACGTCGACCCGATGAAGAGGCTACGGCTTTCAACAGATAATCGAACCGTGCCGATTTCGCCCACTCTCATAGCCGGAGTTCCTTCCCACGTTTTCAAAAGGATCGGTTCGGAAGGAAAAAAAGAGGTGTCGTTCGGTTTTTGGTAAAGCACGGACTGATATTCATCTTCGTAAGAGAGGTCTTCGATTTCATTTCCGTTTGCGTCGGTCCATTGTAAGTACGGATGGTAGATTTTTACTTTCGTCTGCTCTTCTAATATCGGGTTGGGGTTGACGACAACATCCGCCATTTTCGCGATGAAGGTCTCTTGGCCCAGCTGTTCAGCGAGGTAGACGGTGTACCATAAAGACTCGGCCTGAGACAACGAAGGCGTGTAATAGAAGAAGCCCGACAATGCCCAGTCTTCGGGCGCGCTGACATTTTTCGCAGCGATGATCGTGAACGCGTATTGTTCATTATAAAACACGGCGTCTTCCCAAAGGAGCGTTACCCCAAAATGATCCTTTTGGGATTTTTTTTGCCATCGCTCGAGTAGCGCTTGACGTAGGCGGTTGTTTTCCAGGACGGTAATCTCACCCGATTGCGAAGCGATGAACGTTTCCGCTTCAGAAGCCAGCACTTCGAGGCGGTGGGTGCCGATGAGCGTTCCGGCGCAAACGATACTGCCAGTTATCACCCCATCTCGAACTTCTTGATCGATGATTCCCAATTCTTGAAAGGGTTTGATCGTTTGGCTCGATACGAGGGATTCGAATGCGTCGAAGTCTCCGGAAAAGGCTGTTTCTCTGTCAAGCGAAACGACCAACTGCGTTTCTTCGCCGAGGTAATCGAAGACCGAATAGCGGATCAGAAAAGGCATCCCTCGTTCGACGGGTTGGAAGGCTTCGTCGATGGAAAGTTGCAATCGAACGCCAAATCCCAAGATGGAACAGAATAGGATGGCTCCGAACAGAAGGATGAAAGGGTTGGTGTCACGGTAGTCGTGGGTGTTCTCCATGGTCTCCTTCTTCTGGGAAATAGAGTTTATTAATGCTTCTCGTATCCTCCGGATTAATCGCGCGAAAGTAGTCCTCTAAGTTGGTAAACCCAATCGGATGCTCGCTCTTATCCTCTTGGGGATTGGTTGAGCCTTCTCCCGCCTGTTTTTCCCCGGATACGCTTTCCTCTTCGTTCTTCTTGTTTTCATCCTCTTCCGAGCTGCCGGAATCTTTTTGCTCGGGGTTCTTTTCGGGATCGTCGGAGGGCGATTGACCCGATTGTTCCTGAGGATTCCCCCCCTTTTCGCTCTCCTTGTTGTTTTGATCCTCTTCTTGCTCTTCGCTCCCTTCGGCGCCGCCGTCATCCTCTCCCTCTCCTCCGTCCTCCGGGCGCGATTCCCCTTCCGGACCGGGTTGAGGTTCCATGTGCCGCAGATACCGATTGTAAGCGATCTCGTAGTGAGTGTAGGCGCGTTCGTTGATCGGGTTCAAGTAAAGCGCGTTTTGATATGCCTCTAAGCATTCCTCCAAGCGGCCCAACTGAAACAACACATCCCCGTAATTCGTCAGGATCTCATCTCGATTGCCGTCGCTTTCGTGACCGAAATGAAGGGCTTGTTCGATATAGACCAACGCGAGATGGTGTTCTCCTAAAATGTAGTAATCCGCCGCCGCTTCGTTGTTATACGTCACGTCGCGAGGGTTTTCCGAGGCTTTAAGCACGCTTCTGGGCAGGTTTGGGTCAATCGGCAGAATGCTCGATGACAGGAGGATTAGGATCGACAGAATGCCGAACACTGTGAGAACGGCTTTTCTGGCCGTTAGTCGTCTCGCGCTCATAGGATCGCCCCCAGTAATAAGGATAGAATCGCCAGCAGAAGGAAGAACGGGAACAACGTATTCTTGATGGCCAGGTAGTCTTGAAAAACCGCATCGGCCCCGACGTTCTCGTCGATTTGGAAAACCCTTTCGGAAAGTCGCTGATTTGTCGAATAGAGAACGTAGTAACCTCGAGTCGATTCTACCCAGAGTTTCAGGCGCGTCTCCTGATTCTTGGAATAGTACCGCTGACCGTTCATCATCAGATAGTCCGAAAACTCCCCGTTTTCATCATACAGCGGGATACTGGCGCCTTCGACGGATCCGAAGGCTTCTACCCATAAAACGATATCCCGTTTACGCATCTCAAAAAACAGAGACTCATCGGGCCACTCGATGCCGTCTCCATCGGTGAGGATGATGACGTGAGTCGGCACGCGCGCTGTCGCCCATCCGAGCTCCTCACCTAACGCCTGCGTATGATCGTACTCTTGCAGGATCTTTTCAAAAAGCTCCTGATAGTTGGTGCCTTCAGAACGAATATACCCCGGTTCCAGCTCCTGTATAAACAGAGACAACGCCTGTCGATCCTGGGTCAGCGGCAGAGTCAACAAGGTCTTACCCGAAAACAGCAATAGGCTCGCGCGGAGGTTCGGGATTTTCATGATCTGCAGCAACTCTCTCCGGGCGGCTTCGAAACGAGAGGGATAGACGTCTCGGGCGTTCATGGAAAGACTGACATCCAGCGCGATCACCACGTCTTTTACGGGTCGCGGCACTGAGACGAGCGCTTCATTCGTGAACGGATTGGTTAGGGCAACAATAGAGAAGATCATTGCCAACAACAAGCAAATGTTCCGAACGAAAAACCGCTTAATCGAATGAGAAGGGTAGAACTCCCGAATTGCTTCCGAGGTAAAATCTTTTCTTCTTCTGGTTTCCGATTTGATGACTCGGAGGAAAAGGAAGACACCATACGGAATGAGCCCGAACAAAAACAAGAAGTAGGCGGGCTCACCGATGGAAAGGGCATCCGCGGCGAATTTCATAAAAGGTATCCTTTCCGATAGATCCAATCTATATTGAAGGAAACCGCGAGGCACAGAAGCGCGGGAATGAGCAAGTAGAGATAGTAGTCTTGATGGAAACGGACTCGTTCCTGTTTTTCTTCAATCGTACGTTCCAACGCCTCGATTTGTTTGGCGATTTTTTGGATATTTTTTTCTTCGGAAAAGGTGAAAAACACGCCCGACGATCGTTCGGATATCTTTCGGATTTTATCGATCTCTTCTCGCGTCGAGAACGTAAAGGAAAAGTAGTTCCCGATATGAACGACGTAAAGGCGGATATCGCCGCGTTCCAGTCTTTCAGAGACCTGGTCAGCGGTAAAGAAACCGCAATTGTTGGCTCCGTCAGTGATCAAGACGATAACCTTAGCCGGTGAATCGACGTGCTCCAAACGCTCCGCAGAGATCATCAGCGAATCCCAAATGGCCGTACCGTCCTCGATGGTTCCCGGATAGTCCTGTAAATGAGAGGCATAGTACCGCAAGGGCGTATGATCGAAACTGAGAGGTAAGACCGTATAGGGATTTTGGGAAAAAACGACCAGCCCCGCCCGTTCCCGCTCCGTGATGTCCAACAAGGAGTAAAGCGCTTGTTTCGCATATTCTATCCTCGGAAGGCCCGAATCGATTCCGCCATCGACGGTCGTTTTCTCGTTCATGGAAGAAGAGATGTCGATCGTAAACAAAAGATCCAAAGAGGATCTCTGAGCGAATAGGGAAACGTCTCGCGTTTGGACGGGGCGCGCGCACGCAAATATTAACAAGACTAAGGTTAGTATTTTTAAAAACCAAGAAAACTTTTCGATCGCGGCTTTCGGCTTTTTAAAAGAAAAAAGCATTTCCGCGTTCGAAAACGAAAAGACCTTTCGCTTATTCCTCGTAAAAGCGATCCACAGGGCGATTGGGGTTATGATAAAAAACAAAAACGCGGACGGGATTAAAAATTGAAACATCTTCCTCCGATTACCCGATCTTCCGTTTGGACACGGAAGCGGTGATAGTTTTAAA
>CAZMHO010000067.1:0-4479 GCA_964566085.1 uncultured Thermotogaceae bacterium
CAGCATCCCCGATACCAGAAAGTACAGCACCGCCACCACAACCGAGTCGATGGTGACTGACGCGAAGGCATCGATCTTATCCGTTTTCAAGGCGACGACCCCATCGTTCGTATTCGGAAAATAAACTATCTTTGCGTCCGGAAACCGCTTCAGAATGTACTGGTCGGACGCGGTGCCGGTCTGCGCACCGATAGAACGGCTTGAAAGCTGCGATAACGCTTCGATTTCCGTCCTCGCGGAACACCCCGAAAAAAACAGAATGAAAAGAACCGCGCACAGTCCGGTCGCACCCCTTTTGAACATCCGTCGAACTCCTCTCCGCCTGATGTTTTATCAGAGCGTTCTGGCTGGATTATTTGGTTCGCAACTCCATGGCCAGCGTGTGCTGACCATCCTGATAAGCGCTGCTGGCTTCTTCGACATAATTGCGGATAATCGCGGCGCTGATCTCGTCCGTTTGCGCGCCTTCTTTGAACGGATCATAAAGGCTGCTCGGGCTCTTCAGCGTAATGGTCACCGAGTCTTTCTTTTCATAATAGTCAATCGCTAAGGTATAGGGCGGCGTTTGCAACACGGTGAGCTCTTCGGTCAACAACAAGACGTTTCTGACCGTCTTCGGCGCCAAATACTTCTCGCAAAAGGCTTTGATCGCCCCGTTCATCGCGTAAAAATCATAGAGTTTGTTTTCAACGGCGTACGCGAAGCCCCGGATACGGTTGATAAAGGCTTTCGTCTTCTCTTTTTGCGGATAGTCGAAGATTTGCTCAGGGGTTCCTTCTTCGTATATCAAACCTTCATCCATATAGAAGACTCGATTCGAAACGTTTTTCGAGAACTCCATTTCGTGCGTCACGATCACCATCGTCATGCCTTCTTTGGCCAACCGCCGGATAACGGCAAGCACTTCGCTGACCATCGTCGGATCCAGCGCGGAGGTGGGCTCGTCGAACAGCAATATTTCCGGATTCATCGCCAGGCATCGCGCAATCGCGACCCGTTGTTTTTGCCCCCCTGACAACTCGTCCGGGAAGTTCTGGGCTTTGTCGGAAAGACCCACGAGGCGCAGCAACTCGGACCCTTTTGCTTCCGCTTCGCTTTTCGCCTTGCCTAACAGCTTCCTCGGGCCGATCGTCAAGTTTTCGATCACTGTCAGGTGCGCGTACAGGTTGAAAGATTGGAAGACCATCCCCATCTTTTGCCTGAGTTTCGGTATGTTGGCCCCTTTCGCCATGATATCTTCTCCGTCGATATAGATGTGGCCTCCCGTCGGCTTTTCCAACAGGTTTAAGCAGCGCAAGAAGGTGCTCTTCCCCGTGCCCGACGGGCCGATTATGGAGATCACCTCTCCGTCGTTGATCTCACAGGTGATGTCTCGCAGGACGGTTAACTGGTCGAATTTTTTCGATAACCCGGTGACTCGGATCATTCTTGATCCCTCCTGACCATCGCGCTGATCTCGGTTTTCATATAGGGAATGGAAAAATCGGTTTGCGCCGATTCATCCTCTATCAAATAGTAATTGGCAATGGCGATATCGATTTTACCTGATTCCAGCGCCGGGATCATGGCGTCGAAGGTCATATCCGTGATCTCCAGTTTTTTATCCAACGCGTGCGCGATGCGGATGCCCAATTCGATATCATGCCCGGCAAGTTGCCCGTTGTACACAAACGCGAAAGGTTCCGTTAAACTGCAGGTTCCCATTTTCAACACCCCGTTCTTTCCTTCCGTTTTCAAAACCGGCAACGGGGGCGGGGTTACCCAGTTTTCATCGAACCATTTGCGATACATCGCCGCCAGCGCGCCCTCTTCCTGCAACTGTCGAATGATCCCGTTGATTTCGTTCTTGACCGTTAGGTTTCCTTTTTTTACCGGAATCGCGATATCGACGCTGTCGATCTTGTCGGGCAGCAGTGTAAACTCTTCGCTCCTTAAAAGCACGTATTTGAGAGAGTTTTTGTCGAAGACGAAAGCGTCCGCTTTATTTGTCCTCATCGCGAGTACCGCATCGGCAAGATAGACCATATTCAGGTACTTAACGTTTTTGTAGAGTTTTCTCATCGTAAAATCCCCGGTCGTTCCGGTGATAACGCAAACTCTTCTCCCCTCAAGATCGGCTACGGATCGAATCGGGCCGCTGCTGGCTGTTCCCCAATTCGAGAGCATCGGAGCGATAATGGCGGCTAACACGATTCCGGCCAACAGGCCGAGATACGCAAAGAGTTTGAATCGCGCCAAACCGCATTTTCGAGGATTGGAAGACAGTATCGCGGCAGCCTTCCTTCTGGATTTCGGATCGACCTGAACCTCGATCAGCGATAGGATCTGGATCAGCATCCCCGATACCAGAAAGTACAGCACCGCTACCATGATCAAGGGGAAGAACGCGTCGAAGGTCCGGCTTCGGATGATGTCGCTCGCCTTCGTCAGGTCCTGCACCGCGATGTACCCCACGATCGATGTCATCTTCACCAGCGAGATGAACTCCCCTTTGTACACCGGCAATACGGTTTTCAGCGCCTGCGGCATCAGGATGTATCGGAATGTCCGCATCTTCGTGAATCCTCCCGCCCATCCCGCCTCTTTCTGCCCTTTGTCGATGCTTTCGATCGATGTCCGGAACATCTCCGACACATACGCCCCGAAGTTCATCCCGAAGGCGATCACCGCCACCAAGACCGGGTCGATGTTGACCGACGCGAAGACTACGTAAAAGATCAGCATCAGCAGCACCAGCACCGGCGTCCCCCGGATCACAGAGATGTATACCTTCGCTATCCCTCGGAATATCCCGTTCTTCGACATCCTGAGCCAACAAACCGCACCCCCCAGCAGCGTCCCGAACAGACACGCCAGAACGGATATCGCCAG
Source organism: uncultured Thermotogaceae bacterium (assembly GCA_964566085.1). Taxonomy (GTDB): domain Bacteria; phylum Thermotogota; class Thermotogae; order MWEM01; family MWEM01; genus MWEM01. Next base: position 2,872 of record CAZMHO010000067.1, read on the forward strand.
CGTCGTCCGCAACCCGCTTAAAATAAGCAGATACCGGTCTTCCAGGATGATGTTGATATAAAAACTGTTTGATAATCGTTCAAAGAAGTTTTTCTCTTCTGTCGGGGCTTTGGGAGTGTCATACGCCGTCAGGTTCTTCTTGAGCGCCATAAATGAAGCGCCCATATCATAATAAGGATCCGAAAAAAGCGTTTGCTTGGCGCGCTCCTCGGTGATAAACATCGAAGCGGCGATCAGATCGATCTTACCGGTAGAAACGGCAGCGATCAGGTTGCCGAACTCCAGATCAGAATACACCGGTTTTTTCCCGAGATACGCAGCAAAGCGTTCGGCAAGTTCGATATCGAATCCGACGAGCCGGTTGTTTCTCAGCGCCGTAAACGGCAATCCTTTATCACTGACAATGCCGAACACCATCGAACCGTTTATCCCGTTATTTTCGATCGCCGGCATATCGAGGACTCCCTGGTTCATCCATCGCTTCACCATATTCGCGTGCGTTCCGTCCGCGGTGATCTCTTTCAAAAACAGATTGAACTGCGCGCATAAAGCCGTGTTACTTTTATTGAAGCCAACACCGATCGGAATCGTGAATACTTTACTGCCCAATAGGCCGAGCGTCTCATCCGAGCGCATCATCTCGACCAGTATCTCGTGGTTATACATCACGGCATCGACTTTTCCGGATTTTAGGGCGATTTCCAAATCGGAGAGGGTGTTATACTGCAAAACCTTCGCGCGCGGAAAATACTTGGCGATATAGGTATCCTGTACGGAACCCAGAAGCACACCCACTGTCTTTCCGTTAACATCTTCGGGGACCGTCATTTTCAAACCGCTTGTATTTTCAGGCTTTTTTATCATGAACACATTCGGATTAAAAAAGTAGGATTCGGAAAAATCAACTTTCTTAGCCCGCTCTTCGGTTCGAACCATATTCGCAATAATTACGTCGGCCTTCCCCGATTCGAGGGCGTTGATCAATGCAGAAAACTTCATATCGTAGAACTCGATTTGCATCCCCAGCTCTGCGGCGATTCGCCGCGCCAATTCGGGATCCAACCCGGCAATATTCCCGTCGCCAAACGCCGACCCCTCGATAAATTCTATCGGTACACGGTTCGCGGTTACCGCGACTTTGAGCACCGTCCCGGACGGTGGTAATGGAATCTCTACCCGTTCCTGCTGCCTGTAATCCTCTTGAATCCAGCGGCGAACCATATCGTCCAAAGTACCGTCCGTTTTGAATTTCCTAAGAATACGGTTTATCTCCGATAATAACTCCGGCCTCTTCTTGGATACGACGACACAAGCCGCCTCTTCGGTCAAATTGCCCGGCAACATCGCTAAATCGGCATTATTCCTGACCGTATTCATAACCGTTGTGTAAGTGGTGACGACGGCATCGATCTGATTGGCTTTCAAAGCGGCGATAGAATCCATCACATCGTCGAACACCCGTAAATCCGCCTTCGGGTAGCGCTGCCGGATGGTCAATTCTCCGGTGGTCCCTGTCACGGCTCCTATCCGGGCATTCGCCAAATCGTCGGGCTTGGCGTATCTCTCGACGATAGCGACCGGTTTGGACGATTTTGGGCTTTTCACCAG
>CAZMHO010000067.1:4489-9324 GCA_964566085.1 uncultured Thermotogaceae bacterium
CTCAATAACTGTCATGTAGTTTCAATCTTTTCAGCTCTAGCTGGTTCTTAGTTTACTGGCACTTTTTCGCATTGAAAAAAGGGGCCTGCGAGAACCATCAAAATACGCCATTTTGCATAATTTCCAAGGAACTGGCTTATTTTGCTTATTTTTCAACTTTTGCGTAACCGTCCACATATTTCACCAGCGCCCCTAACCCGGCGGAATAATAACTGTCGCTGAAGAGCACCCGTTTTATTCGTTCTTCGGTAATAGAGATGCTTGCCCCGATCATATCGACTTTTCCGGCCTCAAGGGAAGCGATTAAGGCTCCGAATTCCATATCTACGATTTCGAGCTGCATACCCAACCGTTGCGCCACGTAGGTCGCGATCTCGATATCGAACCCCACGATCTTTCGGTTCTCGTCCATATACGAGAAGGGCATCTGCTCCGAACAGGATCCGAATACGAAGACTCCATTTTCCCCGGTCAGGGGGATATCGGGCATTGGTTGCGGTTTCCCGCTCTTCGGGAACCATCGGATCCTCATCTGCTCATAGATCCCGTTCCCCTTGATTTCGGCCAGTGTGGTGTCGATGATCTCCTTCAGCGCATCTTTCCCTAAGCGGACGGCGAACCCGTACAAGTCGGGAACGACATATTCAGAGAGCATCATAACCCCATCATTGACGGCGGCGATGTTCTCCAAGGATAAAGCATCGGCGGCAAACGCCGCTATCTTTCCCTCTTTAACCGCCAAAACCCCGTCCATCGGCTTTTTGAAGTAGACGATTTCCGCTTCCGGAAACCGCGACAAAACCATCTTATCCGCGACATTGCCTGTTTGAACGCCGATCTTCTGCCTGGCTAACTGTTCGATATCCGTTATCTCATTCTGTCTTTGACACCCACCCATGAAAACACAGAGCAAAAGTAGTACCCAAAGTAACCGAACGAATTTCCGCACGGGTTATGCTCCCCCTTTCCGCTTTAGAAACGATGCGCCTTTCTTAGGTTATCTTTTTGAGTTAACGACACATAGCTGATTCCGACAAATCGGGCGCACCGTCCTCTCTTATTTCTCATACCTGACATTATACAAGAAGATCCAGGCGGATGCATCATCGCCCGTAATCCGGCCGTCTTTCGGATACCCGATGTCGCAGGCGACAATATCGGCGTGTCGCGTCGCGCCCACTTTGGAAACCAAAAAGAGAAAGTCGATTTCGTTGACCGCGCCGTCCCGGTTGATATCCAAACTGTCATCGGTATGCTCTCCCTCTCCGTCAAAAACGGGTACGAACATATCGAAGGTTTCGATCATCCAAAGTCCGATTTCGGACTCGCCGGAGTACTGCGCAGCGGTGATCGCGGGGACAACGAAATAACCGGCGTCACCCCAACCGTACCCGTAGGAGTTTTTAAGGATCCAGAATAGATCGGTCGTATATCGGGGAGCGCCCGGCAAAGTGAAATCGCGATAGGAATAGCTGACGATGGGATCGTCCAAAACGGGTACCGGCGGATTCAACAGCTTACCGTTCAAACAGAGGGTATTCAGTTCTGAGGCTTTCGCCCATCCAACCAGCGTCACAGCGTGGTATGAGTCGCTGAGCGGTAAAGTCGGCGAATAGATTCCGCGCCAGTAATTGAAAAAATCGGCCGGCACCGCGAAGGTGACGGCAAGCGAACCGAAGTTCCGAATGGCCGTTTTAATCGCGTTAAGGTATTCGGTGTAAGAGAGCCCCATCGTCCGGCTGAACGAAACGGGCGGAATAAGTATCGTCTTGCTTGACCGGAACAGAGCGGCGCCATACGCGCTCGTTGGCAGGGGAACGCGCTCTTCGTCCGAAATGAAGATTTGGGCATAGGGCGCGTTCCGCTCGTCCATCTCTCCGTACCGAATGCTGTTATAGAAAGCATGATACTGGTTTCCGCCGTTCAGCCGATCTTCATCCTGAATGATCCATTGATTGGTTGCGTTGCGCAAGAAGGTATCGGTATTGTGATACCCGACCCATCTTTCAGAGTAGTTCAAAACATTTTCCTCGTTCCCTTCAGGCAGCCCCAGCACTTGTACTGCTCGCGCGCTTTCAAACGCTCCGAGAGTGGAAAAGGCCCAACAGCTTCCGTAATACTGCTGGTTCCGGACCGGCTCGATTCGCAAAAAGCGATTCGCCGATTGCGCTTCGGGATGAATCAGAACATAAGTGGAAAGCACCAGATCGTTCGTGGTTGTCATGCGGGGGGAATTGCGCTCCGCGATTTCGGATAACCATTGATCGTGGGCAGCCCGGTCAAGAGGCAGATAGCCATTCAGCCGCTTCATCAGATCGGAAATGGACTTAGGGAAGGCATCCAGATAAGGCCGGATGAATGCTTCGTTCGAGCTGGCTTCCCACTTCAGGTCGTTTTGAAGTAGCGTGTGACGAATGGTTTCGGCGAGAAGCGCGGATTCGTCCAGGATATTCGCGCCGGCAAGACCGAAACAGAACAACAGAAAAGTCAGCAGCATATTTTTATATCTCATTCCCGGTCAGCTCCGGTATTTAAAAATGCAATACGAATCGGGTTGTGCTGGACAAAGAACCCGTCGACGTGGTGATTCTCTCTGTTTTTAAAGACCGGATTCGGAGTATCCGGAAAGTTGTCGCAGTCGAGGAGGTTATTGGCATAAATGAGCGACAAATCGACCGTATTCGGTTTTTCTCCGGATTTTACACCGAAGGTAAGCAACGCGAAATCCGGCGATACGGCAGTCTTTTCGTCCTCTCCTTCGATGAACCCCCGGTATAGAAGCGCTCCGTTTCCGTCGGCATTGAGCCGATAAGCGGAAATCTCCCGTTTCCCTTCCATAAAATTTTGGAACTGGACGTTCTTCAGGGCCAACCGATCGTCAAACGCCACTCCCAACTGGATGTAACGCGTCTCATACACCTTTGCGAAATCGGAGACATGCTCGGCGGAGACGGCAATGACAAAATCGGTAGCGTGGGAGGGATTCGCAGTTCGTAATTCGAGATGAAATTCGGGTTGCTCATTCGTTTCATAGCGCTCGCGCAAGGTATAGGAGGCGTAATGATTTACCGTTTGGGCGGTATCGGCGATATGTCGCGCAAAAGGCACTCCGAGCGCGAAACCGACCGAAGCCAAAGGAACCGTCAGGTAATAATCGGTATACTCTCCGGAAATCCCGTAATAAAGGATGGCAACGGCGCGTTCTTCGTACTGCATCCCGCAAATGTGCCAAGAGGTATAATAACGCGACAAAGCGCAGGGTAATGAAACAGTCTCGGCGTAGGCGTTCGGAATGATTTCCCAGAAGTCATACACCCCATCCAGATTCGTATCCTTCAGGTTCATCGCATCCCTTCGATGAATCACTTCGTTGGTTCCAGGAAGCGCCTCGCAAGAGTATCGGTAAAAGCGAATGAAGCACGTTTCCAACCCCAAAAAAGAAGGATCGAACTCTGTATAAATGCGCCCCCCCGGAGATTGATACAGTTCTTCATACAACCGCGTCACAAAAAAAGAAAACCGTACCGGTTCCGCCCGCGATCCAGAAACAACCAGTTCAGCCACGTATCTGCCTTCTTCTTCAACCGAAAAAACGACTTCTTCCACAGAATTCTTCCTTTGAATCGGCTGGTTATCCAAGTATAGGGTAAAGTTACAAAGCACGACCCGCCCAGCAACTTTCTCCCAAGCCAAACAGACCACCGAACCGGGAGCGACGGTTTGTCCGTCTCGGATCGTTGTCCGCGAATCGTTAATCAGGATTCGAACCGCCGGATCATCATTCGAAACGCTTTTCACAGAGCAACCAACGAGAACGGCAATCATTAGGAGCATCGGTACCCATTTGTAGGTTCGCGTCGCAATCGTCTCCTTCCAATCATGTAAGATATACTATTTTATCAGTAAACCGCGCATTTTTCGCAGGCCATTTCCCGTAAGATGCCTTCGCCCTTTCAGTGATCCTGAAGATTCGGTCAGCCGGCGAAGACAGCGTCAGTGTGGCCGGTTCGGGTGGGATAGTCGACGAATATATTTGGATACCCTTCCCTGGCTGCTGCTCAAATTTGGTCTGAATCGATTATCGCCAAAAAACCCGGCGTTCGTTGGTTTTTCATTCATTGCCGCTTGATCAGCCCAATTAAAGGGCACTTTTTGGGCCTTAACAATGCCCAAAGACCGTCGATTAACGGTACAATTACTTTGTTTTGATCCGTTGAGTATCTTTCAAGGCTAATATGATATACTACTCGATAGGATATTGGGTTAGCGAATCGGCGTTTTCCATTCAAAACCATTTATCGCTTCAATCAGTTCGTTTATCAATACTTTCTAAAGGGGAGGTAGTTTGCAGATGAAAAAAGCGCTACTTGTTTCAACAGTTTTGTTATTGCTTTCGTTGCTATTCGTAAGCTGTACAGTGAAGGGCATCGACTATGGTCTGGTGATTGACAATTCCGGCCCGTATTCGATTCGGGAAGGCGGAGCCTACGCGCCTCATTCCGTTCTGGAACTCGCTTGGAAGGGGTTGGATGGTCGCTCGATTTTGGCCAATGTCGCCCTGATGTTGAACAACGTGAAAGTGGAAGAATTTTTCGGCGTGACGGAACTCGCGTTCCCTGTCGAAGAAGAAGGGAATTACGTTGCGATTATCACCGCGATGGATGCCAGGGGGAATACGAAGGCGGTGAACTTCTCCGTCGACCGATTATGGGCGGAATCGCTGTCTTCTTTCAACGGGTCCAGTGACGGGCTGTTTTACACCGACACCTTCGGGCCGACCGTTGGGGCGTGGGTCCTTGCCGGGCATAACCCATTCATCGCGTTTTATGGCCTCG
>CAZMHO010000067.1:9424-12332 GCA_964566085.1 uncultured Thermotogaceae bacterium
GTCGGTTTGGAACTGAATTGGCCATATACCCGCCGGTTGGATACCTACGAAGCGGAAGCGAACTATGCGTACGGGCAAATCATCAAGCTCCACGCCCTGTACAATTCGGATGAAGTTCCGATGTTCTCGCTCGATGTCGCCCTCGGAAATCCCGCCAGGGATGTCACCTTCACGGCAGTCGTCGCGGCGGAAAACGTCGCCCAATTCGGGCAGATTTACAACACCCGCTATATGCAGTTACCGGTATTTTTCTCCAATAACCTCTCGTTTGAGGGAATTTCTTTTGGCAATTTCATGCCGGGCCTATCCGACGTCAGCTCCTATCGAGTATTCTACGACGCGGATCTGGACTGCAATGTCTTGATGATTTACCGCGCGTTCTTGGATGGCGCGGATGAAGCGGTTGCCACCACTCCCTTTTTCGCCGCTATCGACTTCGAAGTTTTGGATGAGGAAGAGGGTTTTGTTGAGCTCAACTACGTCGATGGCTACGGTGTGGATATCACTCCGCTGTTTAAAGACAATCAAAACAGGAACGTTGACGGATTCGTAATCGATTACGATACATGGATCCGCGTCAACGGGATTTAAGGACGAGAGGTGATGATGATGAAAAAAACGATCTCTCTATTAACCGCGCTGTTATTCCTTTCTCTCAGCCTTTTTGCAGTTTCTGATGCACAACCCTTCGTCGAAAATGTGAACGCTTCGATCGAAGAGATCGGGCTATCCTGGAAAGCAGGCTTCGACAATGCCTTCCTGGATATCTATGGAGAAGGGGTTTCCACCGTTGAAGAGATGGGCAAGATTTTGAATCAGTACATTTTCACCGAAAAGGAACTGGAGATCGGTAGCGCTATCGGATCGCGGTTGACGACCACCGATGATTTGATGATGTCTTCCTACCAGATCGTCGATCCGCTGACCACCATTACCGTACCCACTTTCTACCGGTTGGAACCTATTCGCGATCAGTACCTGTACGGCAGTTGCTGGGCGTTCGGTACCGTCGGAGCCTTTGAAAGCGGACTGGCGGTTCAAACCCTCGGAAAGCGCGAAATCGGCGACGGGAATACCGACAATATCTACGACTTTTCCGAACGCTGGGTCGGTTTCCACAACATCAACTGGACCAACTATCAGGCAATGAATTGGTATTACTGGTTCTATCTTCAAGACCAAGACAAGCTTAGCGGCGGCAATGCCTATTTTGCTCACTACAACGATATTCGTTACGGGATGATGGACGAAGTCAACGCGCCATACTCCGACGTGTTTATTTCCAATCTGGAAGGAATTCCGTTACCTGCCACCGCTTGGACCGCGCCCAGAACCTATTCGACCCGAACGGCCGCAGCGCCTACGCCGAGATTCTTCGATTACGCTTCTCGCGATGAATACGTCAATATGATCAAAAACCTGCTTTACAATTACGGTTCCGTCACCGTCAGCTATACCGTATTGGCGGATTTCAGCGGTTATACCCGCGGTATCTATACGCCAACGACGGCAACGACAAGCGGCGGGCATTGCGTCACGCTCGTTGGGTGGGTTGCCGCGGAAGACCTCGACAATGTCGTTCTCGGCGGAAAACTCGACCCGGCTGCTCTCCCGATCCTGGACGATCCCATTACCGAGTTGGAGTATTTTGATCCGACGGTAAATGCCACGAGAACCGCAACCGAATTCTGGATCATCAAAAACAGTTGGGGATATGCCTGGGGAGACGGCGGATACTACGTCGAGCCAATCGTTTCGGAAGAAGACTTTGACAATGGATGGTTCCCGAGCTGGCAGATCGAATACAACAATATGTATGTGCCCTTATTCGACCGCGTTGAACTGCACGCCGCCGATAGCCTCGACATCAACGGAGACGGCGTCGTGAATGCAACCGACTACCAGCGTATCGTTTCTTTGATCGGAACGACGGACGCAGCCGGCGATATCTCTTACCCGAAAGACGGGAAAGTTACCTACGACGACGTCGCCACCTGGGTCTATCTCTATAACGCAAGATAATGTAAAGTTATATTTCTCACTTCTACGAAAAAGCCCCCGAGAGGGGGCTTTTTTCTGACTGTCTATGATCTACTTCGGATTCACGTTTTTCTCTTTACATCGCTCGCGTTGGAGTTCGATTTGGTACACCGGAATCACGCTGCCCTCGTGCAAAAATCCGGCTTCACCCAGAACAGAGTATCCCAACCGCTGATAAAAACGTATGGCGTGTTGATTCGGCGCGGCCACTTTGGCTCGTATCCGTCGGATTCCTACTCCAAAAAGCCATTGATGCACCTTCTGCAAGAGTAGATTCGCGCCCCCGCGACCACGATATTCGGGGAGGAGATAGACCATGTAAATATACCCCTCGGGAGGATCCCCTTCCTCGATCCCGGCGCCACAACTGCCAACAATACGGCCGCCGAACTTCAGCGCAAAGATCTTACGGTTCGATCCTTCCGTTCGTTTGTGGAGCCATTCGACCCATTCCTCGGGAGTCCTTGCCGCGGCTGTTTCATAGCGTTCCCCGAACGCGTCTGGGTCAGTAACTAAAGAACGCGATCTGAGAAAGGCCATCTCTTCAACCGGCAATGCTTCGGAAATGACCGAAAATCCTTCCATTCTGCCCCCTTACTTTTTAGTTTCGGTTCGAATCGGATCTTACTACCCCCTCGCATCATCGGGGCTGTCTTTCGTGTTTGCCGAGATTATACCTGAAATTTTTCCGTTCGGATAAAAAAGCCGCGAAGTCAGGTATAATCCATTCATCCAATCTTATTGTAAGGAGAAGTGGCTTTGGACAGAACGGATCCTCTTGAGAAGCGAGGGGTGCTATTTGAACCGGTTCACACCGAAAGAGACCTGACAGTCTTCCGCTCATCGGACGGATATCTCGTGATCGCTT
>CAZMHO010000068.1:0-12227 GCA_964566085.1 uncultured Thermotogaceae bacterium
AAACCACCCCGTCGCCTGCGGTGCCACCCCTCCAAAGAGGGGAATTATGACCAACAAAAGTCGCCGAATCCGCACTTACTGCACACGCTTTTCATCTCGGGAAACGGCGCTTCGCTGTCCGCAAGTTTTTTTAACTGGTCTATCACCACAGCGAGTCCCGTTCGACTTTCTTCGTTCCACTCGATATTGATCGTTTTCTTTTCAAGTGGAACCATAATTCTGCCGACAGCGTTTATCCCTCGTTCTGAGAGAAGCTTCAGGTAAAACAGCAGTTGCAGTTTGGCGCCCTGGAAGGAACGGGAGGATTTTTTTATCTCCCCGACGATCGTTACTGCGCCTTCTTTCCAGACGATGTCGATCTTGGCGCCGGGCAACTCGATCTCTTTTTCCCCTTTTTCCTGATAACTGTATTGGTGTATAAATCTTCCGACGATTAAAAATGGGTTTTCCTGCTCCGGTATAAACCTTCTCATGGTTAACCAGGCTTGCAAGGCGCATGTGTGATAGGATAGTATCGCGGATCCTGTTATGAGGCGCTCATCGTCTTCCGATAAAGGCATCTGTCACACTCCTTCGCATTTCATCTATTCTTCAAATTCCGCTTCTTCTTTCGAGGAAGGCGGTACAGCGAATCCCGTTTCTTCGGAATAAATGTTTCCCGAGCCTTGAGAGCGCACGATGTATATTCCTTCCTCCAATTCTTCCACTGTAGGGCGAGATTCGTCTATCACAAAACTGTTTGTTTCGCGAATCCAGTTTTGCATGAGTATGTTTGGCACTTCGATCGCGTGGCGCTGCAACCGGTTCCAAAGCCTCTTGCGCGTATCGAGGTTTTGATAGCCTTTTGATAAGGTCCGAATTTGTTCGAACAATTCGGATACGCTTCCATCGGATTCGATTAAAACGAGCGCTTCAGGGATTCTCTTCCGTATAAGCGAATAGCGGTTTCCCCAATTCCCGGTAGTAATGTCATACCAGGCCCCCGTTTGAGCGACTGCCTGTCGGAGTTCCTGATAATACTTTTCGACCAAAAGCGCGGATTCCTTTTCCGTAAAGCTTTCCGGAAGCGTTTTCCTCGTTGCCGACAGCAGGCGGGAATCATATACGGTGCTCGTAAAAGGGTGTTCCTTTTCGGTTAAGAATTCCGGTATGAAAACGTTCCCGAGCCGGGCATTATTGTTGCGATTGCATCTTCCCGCGGCTTGAATAATACTGTCCAGCGGCGCCATATCTCGGATTACCCAGTGAAAATCGAGATCGATCCCTGCTTCAACGACTTGCGTGGCGACAAGCAGGCATTCCTTCCCTTCGGCAAGATGTTGTTTGACGTTTTTTAGCCGGTGAAAACGATCATTTGGCGTGACCCATCTCGAAAGGAAGAACAGTTTCCTGTTGTGTTCTTCTTGAGCTATGACTTGGTAAGCATTGAGAGCGGATTGCCGCGTATTGAGTATGATTAGCCCCGACCCGCTATTCGGAAGGAACGACCGTATCGCTTTTAGCGGCGCTCTCCCCACCTGCTTTACCTCGTAACGGTCAGGGGCGGCGCGCGCGCGATTAGTCGGAACCGGTTGCGAAAGCTCGATTCTTTCCGTCATTTCGGGTTGAGTCGCCGTCATGAGCAGGAATGTTGTCTTCATTGTTTTAGACAAGTATTGAAGCGTCTTGCCAAACCCCGTCCAATAGTCCGACGGTATAGTCTGGACTTCATCCAGTATGACGAAAGCGTCTTTTAACCGATGAAAGTTCATCGTGTCATTCATCCGCGGACTATAAAGGATTTCCCAGAATTGCGCGAAGGTTGTCACAACAACAGGCTCACTCCAATACCGGTATGCCTGTATAAATGCGTTTTCTCCTTCGATGAGGTGATGATCTTGCTGTACCTTCGGGAATAGGTTTCCTGCGATCTCCGATACTTGATCGACGATACTGATGAAGGGGAGGCAATAGACGATCGTTTTCGGATGCATCCTCAATGCGGCTTCTATCCCCAATAAGGTCTTGCCAGCGCCGGTTGGGAGGCTCAAGGTGTATATCCCGCCCTTTTCCATCTCGCCCGCTTTGTCCAAAACAGCGCGGGCCAATTGTTTTCTCCATCCGGATATGTCCGACGAAGGCAATGCGCCGGTGATTTGTTCGTAGGTTAGTTTTCGTTCCGGCTTCTCGTATTGAAAAGGTTCCAAATTCATCGCATCCATCCGGTCCGCAGTCGTCAACATTGAGGCCAGGAGCCGGGCGTGACCCCAATCCTCTTCGTCCCATTCCATCTGAATAAGACGGTCCAGGAAGCTATGGAACTGCGTTTCCGACAGCCCGTAGCCGGGCAAAACCGCTTTCATCGTTTCGCCGATGTCTTTGATATCCCGCGTGAACCAGAAACTTTTAACGACGTCTATGTTTTGAAATTGCCCGTGATGGTTCCTCACCAATTCGGTAAGGAGTATGTCGTCTGAGTGCAGGAGCGTAAAGTAAGAAGAAGGCCCGGCGTGGTGATACCGGACCTTTGGGTTGCGTAAATGCTTTTGGAATTGCGGGTGTTCTTTCGCGATATCGTGCGTTAGAGCGAGCAACTCTATCTCCTTCGGATCGATATCAAATTCGTGCCAGCGCGCGATTTCGCCGATGATTCTTTCTACGCCGCTCAGATGGCTGACCAGCATCTTGTCGGGGTGACTTTTACCATGGAGCGAACCAGGAAACGGCATCTCCTCCGACACAGGTCACCTCCGTTTCATCCTCTTCCCCGAAAACGATCGGGGCGTTGTCAGTTTTGTACAATACGTTCACGGTTTTTAACAATTGTCTTGTCATGCTCATCTGTAGCGGAATAAGCGTTTGGTTCAAGTTTCCGGTCTCGCGGATATCGATCTTGGGGATTGCGGCTCCGACAGGAAGCACAGAATCAAGAAGGGGATGTATCGCCGCTTTGGAAATGGGGAATTGTCCGATCCAGTCGATCTTCGCTTCACAATAAGCGACCCCAAGATAGGGAGAGAAGTAATAGTCCCGGTTTCTTAAATTCTCGCTGAGTCTTTCTTCAAGAGGGCCGTCCACATATATTCGATAGGAAGGATCCCTTACGAACTGGTGTTTTATTTGCGTATGGTCGGACATTTTAAAGCTCTTCGTGTTGGTGAAATTGGTTCCTGTCCGGTACCACTTTAACGGACAATTGATCCTTATTGCCACTCGCGTCCCACGCATTTTAAACCAGTAGTCCGCGCGGTCTGCCCTTTGGTTTGCGTTATGAGGGAAACCGAGGATTGCTCCGATGATTCCCGCCACCGCTGTCGGTGGGGGGAAGGGAAAAGAGATTGAAGAGGTCGTGGTATACGATTTCCGGAACATCGCGTACTTTCCGTAAAGGTCGAATACGCATGCCATTGCATTACCTTAAAACGGGAGCTTGTTCGATACCTTTCACTTGCGCATCGGAGTTGATGATGACCGATACAGATTCGATATGGTCTTTTTGTTCGTCGATTTTCTTTTGCAGAGAGGCCAGGTCAATCACGAAATCTTTGATCGAACGGATTTTGTATTGCTCCTCGTCCGTAAACGGGCTTCCGTCGATTTTACATAAAATAGCGCGTTCATCCAGACTTCCGATATGGGATGAATATCCTTCTTTATAGGTGATTTCGAGCAATAATACCGGAGTGTGTTCCATCTTGCTCCGAGTGATCAGGTTTTTCGTTCCGTACCAGAGAGCGTCCGTTAGTTTTTTCAAATCTTCATCCGTCGCGTGAGTGTAACGAGAAGCGTTTTGATTGCAAATGGCGCTTGTGGCCATAAGCGCGAATGGCACGATATATTCGTTTCGGAAAGAGCGTTGCTCGCTGGTATCTTTTGTGGCAAAGGCGGCGGTTCCTTGAACGAACTCGACTTTTGCTCGATGGAGTGAGCGTCCCCATTTGAACTGTACGGGACCTGTCCAGGAGAAGGATTCTTTTCCTACCGCGAACGTCGTACCGAAAATCCGGGCGTCGATACAATGGGCAATTACTGCTTCGGCGGCGCTTTCATTGTACTTTTTTTTCAATTCATCAAACCGAGCCGGCAACGTAATGGCTTCTCCGTTGACTAATACTTCTTCGCCTTCTAATATCCATTCATCGCGTGTTGTCCGTTTGATACGAACGTCGGATGACAAAATTTGCCCGGTTTCTTCATCGTACCGGGGATGGTTTGCATTCAATGGATCACCGTTCGGGTTCGCGTCTTTCACCGCGTACAAAAATAGAATTTCTCGACGTTTGCTAAACATTATTCTGCCTCCTTAGCATCTTGGAACATCTTTTTGATGTATTCATAAGAGTTCATAAAAGCGATCGTAAACGCGAAGTTGCCTTTTATGCCCATTTCATTGGAACCGGCTTGCAACAGCAGCGCGCCGGCTTTGCTCATAATCATTTCAACGGTAACCGCATTCCCGAGGCGATAGGCTCGGGTCAGCTCTGGAACGCGCGAGAGGTGGCGATGCAAATCTCTCATCGTCATTTTTCCGAAGTTCATTCGTTTGAACAAAGGCGAATCGTCGATCTTCCCGCCGTTTTGGACTTGACGGTTCGCCAGTTGTCCAAGGCATACTCCAGCAAGAAAAATCCCTTGGCCTTCAGGTGAATGCAGATATGGATCCTGAAACTCGTTGAAGAAATCGATTGTCATCAGTTGTCCTCCTTATTCGGTTACTAAATCGAGATTCCCTTTTACGGATCGATCGACAGCGGCGATGTACTCGATGAACATCAATTGTTTTCGTAGACTGAATCGGGGATTGGCGGCTCCGGACATCAGTGAAGGAAACCGGGAGACAAATAGTGATTTCAGCCATAAAACATCGATGGTCTGCCTGTTTAGCAAGCGCGCAACGATCTCGATAACGGTTTTGGTCAGAACGCTTTTGTCATCGACACTCTTAGAGTTCTGTTCCGAAAGCAGGTAGAAGATAAAGGTGAACAGAAAATCCAAATGATCCATATCCCGTTCCGATTCCTCAGGAAAGATGTTCTTTCGGACTGCTTTCCAATTATTTTCTAGAACAGACAGCCAACTGGGGGAGACGTCTTCCACCATCAAATGCACCAATTCCTTCGCCTGCATCTTTTGCCAAATGACGAAATGAAAAACCAAATTTTTCCCGGTAGCGGTCAAGTACCGAAGCAGGGTCCCCTCACCGGAAGCTTTGCGTTCTCCGATATAGTTCTCGAATTGTTTTAGAGCGACAGCCTCCCCTTTTCCGCCCAGGACTTCGGGAATAATCCACAATCGGTACCCCGGCAAGGTGTTCGTGTCGGTATAAGAGCGGTCCAGGATTGCCCTTCCGCGATTGAGTGTGTCGAAGCATTTGGAACAGATCGGGAAAATGCCTTCGATATTTTTCGGATCCAATGCGGGAACGAAACCGGGTTTGTCGAAAGTGGCGAAAGAGAAGATGCGATCGAGGTGAAATGCGTTTGTCATCGGATTGGCGCAGATGCTGCAAATCCCTTCGCCCGACTGGCCGGATAACGCGCCGAGTTTCTTCTTGCAGTATTCGATAAAGGGCGGGAGATCGCCGGGATAGAAAAAAGCGCCCTTCTCCTCGATACCGAAAACCAACGTATGGGAGCGCTTTTTTTCCATATCGGAGAAGATTTCTTTTTTCCTTGGCTCCAGCTCGGAAATAATGATTTCTGAAGACCCTTCGGCGAGGACACCGTTTTTCTCGAAATCGGGGAACGTCTTTTCCGAAAGGGTTTTCCGGAACTTTTCCCAGGACTCTTCGAATTTTTCAAAAGTGGTCGGCGCCCCGATCTTGATAACGGGGGAGTATCGCCACCCTGCGGACGGGCTGGACGGTTCGCGGAACAGGTACCGCGTTTTCCATCCTTCTTCTGTGTTTTTACCGGGTAGCGTGTCTGTCACATCAATCGTCCCGATACCGACGATGGGGTAAGGGGTGGAAAATGAGGAAACCTTCAGCCCGATTCGGATGATTCTTCCATTTTCGGGGTCGGAAGGGAGATCAAGAAGCGAAGAAAGGCTGTTTCCGGCATCGCCTTCTTTTCGGGCAAGGTTAAGGACGGCTTGCAGAAAGCCCATAGTTGCACCTCCAAAAGGGGTATTGGGTGTTTCAAAGAATATATACACACTTTATTGATTAGCGAAGAAAGCACGTAACCGTTTTAGGTTTCGAATTTTTGTCGGCGTTAAAGTAACAAGACTGAAGAAGAAAGGTCTCCAGAAATCAGGACAAGTCGGTGATATGTTATACTCGTTTAACTACGCGAATTTCGGGGTATTCCAAAAAAGTCGAGCGAAATGAGCGAAGACAAACAGTCCTGATGGGGCCGGTAACGTTTTCGATCATTCGTGATTCAAGCAGCGAATTTCTGTGCGAAAGCCGAAAGCGTAGATGAAAACATAGGAGGCAAGAAGATAATAAATGGATGAAGATACGACTCAAAAAGTGCTGCAGAAGCTCTCGAGAGTAAAGAGTGAGTTAAACGAGCTTTTTTCTGTAAAGAGAATCGGAGTCTTCGGTTCTGTCGCCAGGGGGGAGGAACGATTATCGAGCGATGTGGACATTATTGTTGAGTTGGGAGAACCGACTTTTGACAACTACATGGAAGTGAAATTTAGGTTGGAGGAAATCTTTCAAAGACCAGTGGATTTAGTTATGGCAGAAACTGTAAAACCCCGATTAAAATCGATAATCGATAAAGAAGCGATCTATGCATAGAGACCCTCGTCTTTACCTTGATGACATCCTGGAAGCTGTGGCTCGTATTCTGGAATACACTTCATCAATGGATTACGAGACGTTCTCTCGGGACATCAAAACCCAAGATGCCGTTGTCCGTAACCTTGAAATCATCGGAGAAGCCGCTGCACGCTTACCGGAAAGTATAACGCAAACAGCGCACGAAATCGAATGGCGAAAAATCGTCGGATTAAGGAATATATTGACCCATGAATATTTTGGCGTCAGCCTTCCAATTATATGAGACGTGACAACCAATAAACTTAAAGCGCTCCAGCTCGCATGCGGTAAAATACTGAATGAACAAAATCCCGAATTGAGCGAAAAATAGGGGATACGCCGTTCTTTCGAGCTATTTTGCTTTATTTTTCCGGTTTTTATCCAAAGAAGCCTTGAGTACTTCGGCGAAATGACTGTCGGATGATTGCGCCTTTTCAATCGAGCGTCCGTTATCGTTTTTTTTCTTAGGTTCGCTTTTGGTAGTTTTCCCTTCATCCGAGGGTAATGAATCCACGGCCAAGAGTGTATATGCGCTGATACGCGCTGCATATCCGATATAGGTTGAGAAAGTCGTCTTATCCTCGATTTTAAACTCTTTCCTGATTCCGTTTAGAAAGAATTCGATTATTTGATATTTTTGTTTTTCGTTGGGTCGTAAGCTCCTTTGAATCTTATCGAAACCTCGGTAGGCATCGATCCCTTGCGAAAGAATCAAAGATTGAAAGCTCTTAAGCGAATTAGCCGATAGGTGTTGTCGGTCATCTGGAGACAAACGCTCAATCTCCGCATTGATGTATTGGTAGAGACGATCCAATTTTTCTTTATCTACGGTCAATAAAGTCCTCCCCCTTTATTCATTGCATTTTTCGTGGAGTTTTTTCAAGTTTCCGAGATTCTCACCAGTTAAGGAATCAGGTTCCATAGACAATTTCATCTTTACTTCTTCTGTTTTATCTTTTAACGGAGAAAACGGAGAATTTTCATCGAATTGAATCACTTTTTCCAATGTCGCTTTTATGGCGCCGTATCCTGTGCTCTTACCTCTCCCGCACTTCAAAGGAAAATGATATCGGTTATGAATTCCTAAACTTAGGAAGAGGGCGTTAAAATGATCATCTAAAAGCCCCATATACTGGATTTCCGTATGAAAAATCACACCTATGGGTAGACATTCCATATCGTAACTCGGGGTTTTCATCTCTTCACTCTTCTTCAATTGATAGATACGGAAAGTGTTCTTTTCCGCCTTGTTTTTAGAAAAAGCTTCCATGGTCGGTTGGATCGTTAATCGTTCTTTCTCGAAGAACGCATCTTCGAAGAATACTTTGGAAGCGTGGTTTATCGCGTTTGTTTTCCGGTTTTGGTCTTTGTCAACAGTACCGTACTCACAATCTCCGTAAAGTTCATCAGCGAAATTGAGCCCGAAGATAGCTGCCGTATACGTGCGAACCGTTCCTTTAAGAGTGGAACCTGGGAAAAGTAACCGATCGCCTAAACGGTAGAATCGGTAAAGGGCTTCTATTTTATCCTTTTCTTTGGCGAGCGTAAGTACGCCGTTTACGATTGAGAAGGGTTGCAAGGTTTCCCATCGGATGACTATTTTTCCGCATTTACCAGAAAACTTTTCGAGGAAGGGCTTCGTGGGTTCCGCTTGTCCTCTGGGAATCGTAACTCTAAAATAGCCTTTTTCGAGCTTGTCCATTTATCCCACCTGCTCTGCCCGTTGTAGCAACTCTTCTATTCCTTTTTTGGAAATGAAGGCATTGGCTTTTATCATCTCTTCCCCGGAAACGACTCCTTTTCGAAGCCATCCGTCATCGCTCAACTTCAGGTTTCCGATTTCGCATTCCGCGGATGCCTCACGCCCGTTATTCGTGGTACGAAAAAGGAATCCCTTCCTTCCTTTCGTATATAGGGTCAATTCGGTAGGGGTAATCTCTACGCGTCCTAAACCACGACTTTTGGCCCTCCCGAATTTTTGAAACCCTTCATTGACATGATCGATAATCTTTAAGAAAAGAGCGACTTGCCACAATTCCGGGTTCTTTAAAACCACCTGTCCGTAAAACGGGAGATTAAGTGATTCGTAATAGAAGAGAGCACCACCCTTGACTTTACCCGAGTTCCGGTCGATCGCAATTCCATTACGGACCATAATATGTTCATCCAGCCTTTTATAAAGATCGGAGGCTTCTTCGAGATTCTGCCAGGGATAGCAGTCCTCAAAACGGATAACAGATGCGACCAGCGTACATCCAAACATACGGCAGGCATAACAGATCCCCAAGTACTTCTCCGATCCCTTCGAATCTTTTGATATAGATTTTTCTCTACAAACAGCTTGTTCGTCTTGAGAGTTACATGCAAATCGTTTACCAGTTTGGTTTTCAAGGCTCTTTAGTAAAGACTCTCCGTGAGCACGAAAAGGGCCTTTTATGCTTGATCCGGGGATATACGGGAGCGCGCCGATTCCGGGAATAGAGCAGCGCATAAATGAAATGTCCGGTTCCGCCGGGTCGAGAGGTAAGCTGCCCTGCGATACAAGGAATCCGGTTTTCGGCATGATCGTAATTTTATAGGTAAGAATGCTTAGGATTTCATCGAACATCCCGGATCACCTCCAAAAGGAATTTTTCCTCCACCAGAGACGCTTCGAATCTCCCCAACCCTCGGGAAGTCGAGCCTCCGATACGGATGATTCCCAAATTAATCCAATCCAGCATTTGCTTCAGCGCTTTGTACTCTTTACTTTGTTGTTGCAAGTTTATCAGCACGAACTCCCCAGAAAAAACCGCCCCGGGTTCGACGATCTCATAATCATATTTCGCTTGATTGGCCGCGGTCTCAGTTTCTCGATCGATACGCACCCCATCCCTTACAGTAATTTCGGCTTCGCTGTTCAAGTAAAAATCGGTAAGAAATAATCGGCCTTGGATAAACTCGTTTCCGAAGATTGTGCAAGAAGGACAAAGCTCAAACCCTTTTTGATCCAGTTCTTTAAGAAATCTCGCTCGATTGCTTTTCGTTGGTTTGAAAATTTTTTCACCACAAACGAAGCATTTAGTTTTTTCTTCTTTAAAAATCGCTTCAATATTGGTGCGTAATACTCCCTTTATCGATGAGCCAGGTATAAAAGGCTTACCGTCGCATTTTAATACCCCGTTATCGGGTTCAGTCGGATCCAAACCTGCCCGCGTACCGCCGATGCGCATTGCAGTTTTGTTCGTTAAATTTAATACCCAAGCGATCACGCTTTGATAGTGGTCTAAGGCATACATAGCTACTACCCTCCCTCGTTTTCTTCTTCGGCTTGTTTATCTCTAAATTTTCTATAACGCGCCATTAAACCGAACAAGTAAGCGATTTCGTTTTTACGACTCTCGTAATCGATGATACGGCTATATGTTTCATCAAGAAATCTAATGGTGTCGGTGATAAAAGGCTTCATTTTCGGTTCTCTCGCACCTTGATACTGAAGAAAAATCTTCAATTCCAGGTAATTCGTGCTTTTTTTTGCAGCTTCTAAGAAATTGCGTATTTGAGTGTCCTTAACATCCACACCGTTCTCAATCACTTTATTGATAATTTCTTCTGCTCTTTTTGCTAAAAGTTCTTGATTCTCCATGTATCTTCACCCCCAGGGATAAATTTCGAAATCGCCGAAACCGTCTTCTGTATATGTGCCAATGCCGCGACTTTTCAATTCTTTCAAGTTTACGATAACTCTGTCTAAAGTATCGTTTTTGTCTTTGGGTTGCAGAAGCCAAACGCTCCCAGGGCTCACCGCGGAAACAAGATGGGTTTTCCCTGTTTCTGGAACGAACTCGCGAACGACACAATTTTTAGAAAACTCATGATCGATTACGTAATTTTCGAAAAAAATTGCATCGGGCACGGTGGGCGATGTGATTAAGATAGGAATCCACAAACGACTACTCGCATACTGATCGGGGAATTCGCCTGAGATAAAATCAGAGCAAGCCTTAATGGTCGAACCCCAAGTATCCCATCGTTTATAAAGCTCGGCCTTTTCCACCTCAAAGAGCCCGTATCCCTTACCCCGAGAACCGCCGAGTTGTATGAGTTGCGGTATCTCAAGGCTGTCGTCGTCCACACGCACGATTCCACTGTAGTATTCTGGTTTGTAACTGACTTGGACCCAAAAATCCTCGACAGTCCTTGTTTTTAGGTTTCTTTTTACGTGGTATGAAGTAATCGGAGTCGTTTTTATTTTCTCCAGGTTACCCGTTAGATTTATGAAACCCTTCATTGGGACGAGGCGTGAGCCCGTGTCTTTATCCGCTAAAAGAAACGGGGTACCGGTGATACGGCTGTATATGAATTCCTTAATCAAATCGGTGGGATGGTCATCTTCTGAGTTCTTCTCTTTATAAAATGTGAGAGGAACCGGGAATCCTTGTTTTGGAGAGTCTTTTGACGGGAAAAACCATCCGCTGCGCCGGACGCCGAAAACTTTCTTTATCGCAAGAGACTCGATGACCTCTTTCGAAGGAACAAAATAAGACTTTTCCATTCCTCCGGAAACGGGTTTTGAGCTATACGGGGAGAGAGGTTTCAAGTTTATTTGCCAGAGACCTTTTTGAAGCGTATGAGAGGGTACTTTTTCCAAAGAACCGAACTCAATCTGTATCCTTCCGAAACCGCTTGTTTGGCCGCCTCCAATATGGATCGGAAAACCAGTAAGGACCTTAGTGAACCGGTGATATTCTTCAGTAGATATTTCGCGTTTGAACAGGATATCTCCAACGAATTTTAGGCCTTTGGGTGCGGCGGCCAGAAGGAATAGATGACCCGCCTCGGCAGTCCGAGTCTTTGGATTAATTGAGACACGTGTGCGCTCATCTGAATTCTTCCCGCCACTCGTCGCCTTCATTTCGGAAAATTTAATCGTCCCTTCGCGTTCGTCTTTACCTAAGTCCTCTAAAAAATCTGAAGCGCCTATGTTTTTTATGCGTTCGACTATTGCCCCTTTAATAGCCGAAGAGGGTATGATAAATCTCGATTCGTCGGCGCTTGAGCTTAAATGCACAAAACGATCGGGCTCTCTTCCTCCAACAAGCAAAGGGGTAAGGGCTTTGACGGTTACCTTTGCTTTACCAAACAACTTGCCCTCCATCCTAACCATCCGACTCACCTTCTCCGAAACTTTCTTGGAACAAGAATACGTCTTCAAATGTCGCGAACCGTTGTTTGCTTATTTGATCCGTTACGAAATCGCGGATTTGCATTTTTGGCATTTCCGTGTTCCTACTCAGGAAGTAATAACCGTTTAGTGTGAAAGCTCTGTTTTCAGATTCCACGAAAATTTGCTGGAGTTTGGACATAACGCCTTTCGTGACTTTCCGCATAATCAACTCCTGCGCTTTTCGATGAATCGCGAATAGCTCTCGGGTTGTCATACCGGCTCCGTATTGGAGTTTCTTTTTTTTATCTCGGACTTCACTGAAAAATGGTTTGT
>CAZMHO010000069.1:0-10757 GCA_964566085.1 uncultured Thermotogaceae bacterium
AAGGTAGGGATAAACGTCGTGAAAATGAGGGAAAGCGTGAACCCATGCAGAAACAGTCGAGTGGCTGCGCCTCGGGTTGCGGGGATACCTGCGCGCGTATTCCGCGATCGCCCTAAAGGGGACGTTCATCGGCCAACCCCTTTATCCGTTTGGTTTTTTGAGGGTCATGAGGAACAGGAGAGGACACAGATTATCGTATACCCAGGTGATAGGGGTGGCATTTTTTTCTGGTTCCGCGCGTAAGAAAAGTCATCGAGGAGGCGCGTCGGCCAGACTGACGAATCGGAAGGGGCGCCGGCGGTTCAGAAAGAATTGAGGATACCCCTTACCCGAGTTAAACTACTCCCAGGCGATACCTTCGATAATTGCCTTCATCGTTTTTTTCAACACGTCATACGAAAAATTTTGCGCCCCCACTGAAAAGTTCCGATCTACCAGGCGGTGGCTCTCGGGATAGTCCGTGACGAGGTTGAACAATGACTCCGCCGTTTCCGAGTAGGTTTGCCGGTCCAATTCATACAATCCGTCCTCTCCGATCTGGGCGTTCTTTCCCAGGGAGACGATCCGTAACCCTTTCGGCAGGATATCGGTTTGAAGGACAGGGTATTCGTACCCCATAACAATTTTTTTCGCGAATACCGCTTCGAGCAATTGGTTACCCCATCCTTCCTGAACGCTCGGGAAGGTTACAATATCCGCCGCGGTATAGGCATCCCACAAAGAATACACTTTTGGATCCTGGTTTCTGTGACTGCCGATCACATTATGGATAAAGTGACAGGCATAAGGCATCTTTATTGATAGCGCCTTCATTTCTCGGAGGTAGTTTTTATCCATCTCTTCCGTCAACCCGCACAAGACAAAGTGAATCCCGCTGTGCCGGCCGATTTTTCGATCGGTATAGAGACGCGTTCCCTCTTGGATTTTCGGAAAGCGTTCTTCATAGAACACTCGAATGAACTCAAAAGCCAATTCGATCGCCTTTCGCGGCAGTATCCTCGTAGCCTGTAAAAACACGAGATCATTCTCTCCGATTCCCAACCGCTCTCGCAAGTCGTGGTTGAACGCGTCCTCTTGCCATGGAGATTGGTCAAAGTCCATGACATTTGGAATCACGATACTGGAAATGTTCCGTTTCGTCAGCAGCTCTTTTTGGGCAATACTGTTGATGACGCAGTGCATGACGTTTTTGGAATCCGGTGGAAAGAAAGCGCTCAGATAACGATTGACGATCGGAAGCGTCGGCCTGGAATACATTTCGCGTCCCAATAAAAGTCGTGCTGGTGCGCCACGGAGCGGTTTCCCGTCTTTTCAACCGCTCGGGAAACGCCTTTCGCGGCAGCGAGATTCAATCCAAGAGAAAAGAGATTGTGGACGATGAGTAGCTCGATTTGATGCTCCAAGATCGCGCGGGCTACCTGAGACTCGATTTGATAGGCCAGATCGGTTAACTCTTCTGCGAAAGTCTCTGGAGAAAAATCATCCAGCGAATCGAAGCCGTTGTTTAAAAGGATAGCGTTTCGCGGTTCGACGAGATTAAGCAAGGGGATCTCGAGCCCTTCCTTCGTGTTGAGTTCGCCGCAGATAAAGATGACTTCGTGGCCCATCTCTTCCAAAACGATCTTTTGCTTGTCCATCTCTAATGAAACGCCATCGGTAAATCCCGAACGAAAATGCATCAATCCGATTTTCATACGATCACCTCATATCGTTTTTCCTTTTCTTATTCTATCACGAAATGAAAATGGAGTCACTATCAGGTATCAGGGGAGGTTGACAAGCCGAGGAAAAGAATGTATACTATTTTCACGGTCATTATTTGTGTGAAAATACTATTCGTGAAACTAATTTTCTTGCGGAGGCGGCAATGGATTCGATTCTATTAAAAGCAAAAAGCCTATACGAAGCCCTTAAGCCTTCTGAAAAGAAAGTAGCGAATTATCTGATCCAACGCGCGGACGATGTCATTCATTTTTCGATCACAGACCTCGCGGAGAACGCGGGGTGCAGTGAAGCGTCAATATCCCGCTTCGTTCGAAAACTGGGTTTTTCGAAGTTCATCGACTTTAAAATCTCTTTAGTGAAAGAGCTTTCTCTGATGGAAGACAAGCAAAACGTCAAAAACGATGCGACCGGTGTCGCAGATCTGATCCATCATTTGATACAGCAAGGCATTAAGTCTTATAAGGAGCTCTCGCAGCTCGTTGTTCCCCAAGATATCGAGAAAGCGGCCGACTGGATCGCATCCTCCAAACACGCGTTTTTCTTCGGTGTCGGCTCGTCCGGCTCCATTGCCCAGCTGGGGGCGAGCATTCTGGTTCGCATCGGCCTTTCGTGTTTTGCCTACTCAGACCCGCATATGCAGGTTATTGTGGGATCCAACTGCACGAAGGAGGATACTGTCATCGGCATCTCCGTGTCGGGCACGATCAAAGATACGATCAAGTCCTTACAAGTGGCGAAGAGCGTGGGGGCAAAGACCATCGCGATTACCGGGGGGAAAGAGTCCCCGCTCTCAAAAGAAGCTGAGATTGTTCTCTATAGCACCCCTCAAGGCTTCGAGGCGGGAATCGGTTCTTTAGGCGCGCGCGCGTCTCAGATGGCCATACTCGATATGCTTATCAGCGCTATCGTATGGAAGAATGAAGAGTGGCGGAGTAATCTAAAAAAGGTAGAACAGGCGCTCGAACCGAAGCGCTTTCTCTAAAAATCCAAATACTTCAATCAGGAGGGAATCCATGAAGAGATCATTGTTGGTTGCGTTAATTTTGTCTTTGTTGCTCACCGTATCATTCGGACAGTTAAATTTCGTGTCAACTCAATTTCATCCCGCAACGGAAAGAGAGTACTTTGAAGGCTCTCTGCTTCCCAGCTTCACCAAACTGACGAGCGTTAAGGTACAGTTCTTGCCCTTAACCTATGAAGAAGCCAGCACCCGTATCAAAGCAGAACAAGCGGCGAATCGAGTATCCATCGGCCTCTTCGCTGAGCTTCAGGGTGGTATGGAATTGATGGCTTCGGCCGGGTTGCTCAAAGACATCTCAGGCGTAACCTTTGCCGACCGCACCTTTATCTCCACGTTCGAGAAGTTCGCGCAAGGATATGGAATCAAGCAGTTCGTTCCGTGGCTCCAAGCGACTTTCGTTATGGTCGTTAACAAGAAAGCCTTCGATTATCTCCCCAGAGGATTGACGAAAGAGGATGTCCTAAAAGGGACCTCGAAATGGACTTATTATGCCCTTCTTGACTGGGCAAAGAGCATTTATGACAAGACGAAGATGCCGATGGTCGGTTTCCCGGAAAGCCCGCAGGGATTGTTCCACCGGTTCCTACACGGTTACCTTTATCCCTCGTTCACCGGCGGTCAGTTCGTAAAATTCGACAGTTTGGATGCCGTCGATATGTGGACATACTTGAAAGAACTGTTCAACTATGTCAGTCCCGGCAGTTCCACCTGGAGTTCTATGAGCGAACCGTTGATGAGAAACGAAGCGTGGATCGTTTGGGATCATACCGCCAGAATCCCGGCCGCCGTGCGTTCCGATCCCGAGCAATTCATCCCGGTACCGGTACCGGCAGGCCCGAAAGGAAGGGGCTTCATTACCGTATTAGTCGGACTGGCGCTGCCGAAAAACGCGCCAAACGAGGCGGAAGCGGTCAAATTAATCGACTATCTCACCTCGCCGAAAACCCAGTTTGACATTCTTGAGAAAACGGGATTCTTCCCTGTCGTTGAAGAAGCGATCGGCGTTATCCCCATTGGACCTAATAAAGTGTTGGCGGAAGCCGTCGTTACGCAAGCCGGTACCCCAGACGCGATGGTATCGTTCATTCCCGGACTGGGGCCAAAAGGCGGAGAGTTCACCGCTTACTACAGAGAAGCTTTCCGACGCATTGTCTACCAAAACGAAGATATTAAAAAAGTGTTGCAAGAGATCGGTCCGAAGGTCTACCAAACCGTGAAAGACGCGGGAGCCGCGCTTCCGCAACCGGACGCGTCGTTGTTCCACTAAACCTCGCAAAGGCGCCGGGTTGGCCTGACTTTGCCTCCCTGGCGCTTTTTTCGATACCTTCGACACTTAATCCGATGTTCGCGGAGGGTACACTATGGTTCATCAAAAGGGAAAAATCGCGTTGATGCTCCTTCTACCGACCTTTGCCTATCTGATCGTCTTTATCTTTTACCCACTCATTGAAACCTGCCTGTTAGCCTTTTCGAATCCCGCGGGCCCGATGGAGAACTTCCGGCGGATTATCTCTTCGGGAGAGTTCTGGAAGACCTTGCGCAACACGCTGGTCATTACCGGTATCGTTGTGCCTTTACAGTTGATTCTCGGTTTGGCTTTGGCGTTATTCGTCAATCTTCGGTTCAAAGGATATCTGTTCCTCTTATATATCATCGCGATACCGCTTGCCTTAAGCGATGTATCCGCAGCGCTCATGAGCTATTCCATCTTTGCTTCAACGGGCTTTCTGAACAAATTCCTTATGGCAGTGGGATGGATCGAACGGCCTTTGTATTTTTTCGGATTTCGTTTTCAGGACCGCGCCTTCTGGGTCATCGTCATCACGGAGATATGGCGGGCTACGCCGCTGGTCTTCATCATCTTGCTTGCAGGATTGCAGGCCGTAAACAAAGAATATCTCGAAGCGGCGAATGTCTTCGGCTTTTCTCCCTGGCAGAAGCTGTGGAAGGTGGTGCTTCCGATTCTTCGTCCTTCCATCCTCTCTGCCTTGCTGATCCGGACGATCTTTGCCTTCCAGGTATTCGGCGTCGTCTGGATTCTCGCAGGCCGGGACATACCGATTCTTGCCGGGGAGGCTTACTATTGGCAAACGGTGGTCTATAACTCCAATGTATCCAGCGCTTACGGTCTCATTATCGCTGTGGTGACAATCCTGATCAGTTGGGCCTATATCACCTTCTTGAAACCCAAAAGCTTTGAGGAGGGGTGCGCGTGAGCAAAAGCCGCCTGATGAAAAAAATACTGATAGGCGTAGTCTGCCTTTTCATCATCCTCTGGTTCTGCGGTCCGGTCCTGTTGATAATCTTAGCGGCGCTCTCCCCTTCTTCCGAGTACTACAACGTGACACGCCTGATTCCCTCGAAGCTGACACTCGAGCATCTGGAGAGCCTTTTGGTCCGTCTGAACGGGTGGAAAGCGACATTAATCAGCATTCAAACGGCGCTGCTCTCTATATTGATCAGTTTCGCGATCGGCCTACCCGCGGCGTATGTTTTATCACGCTATGTGTTCAAAGGGAAGAACCTTTTCAGATTGACCATCTTGCTCACCCGGTCTTTTCCGGTGATTATCATTGGGGTTCCGCTCGTGACGCTCTACTTAAGGATCGGTATCGCCGACAGCGTCTTGGGAGTCTCCTTAGCGCACAGTTCGATGATTTTGCCCTTTATCATCATCATCTCTTCAAGCATTCTGAGCGGTATTTCCGTAGAATATGAAGAAGCGGGCATGGTCTTCGGATTAACCCGCTTTCGTTCGTTCGTCCGGATCACCTTGCCTTTGGCGCTCCCCGGCTTCGCCGCCGCCGCGATCTATGCCTTCGTCCTTTCCTGGAACGAAGTGTTTATCTCCGCTATCATCAACCTGACCAATAGAACCTTGCCCGCCCATATCCTCAACACGGCCATGACCTCTCCCGACTACTTCAAGTTCGCGGCCGGTACCGTTATGGCGCTGCCCGCGATGGTGTTCATCTTCTTTACGCGGAAATATTTGATGAGTATGTGGGGGATTTCCCTAAAATGAAGAGAAAAGGCTTCGAAACGATAGGAGGGATTTGGGTTGTCCGAAGTGACTGTTAAAGAAGTGAAGAAATTTTTTAACCAGGTCAAAGCCTTGGACGGCGTCGACATAAAGATCGAAGACGGTGAATTCGTCGTTCTTTTAGGCCCTTCGGGGTGCGGAAAAACCACCCTGTTGCGGTGCGTGTCCGGATTGGAAACCGTTACTTCGGGCGAAATTCGTTTCGGTCAAAAGGCGGTCACACATTTGCCCCCAAAAGACCGGAATCTCGCGATGGTCTTTCAAAGCTACGCCGTTTGGCCCCACATGAAGGTAAAAGAGAACATCAAGTACCCGATGCGCATCAAGAAGTTCCCAAAAGAAGAGATCGAAAGAAGGGTGAAGGAAACCTCGGAACTCCTGAATATAACAGAACTCATGGACCGCTACCCGGCTCAACTCTCTGGAGGTCAGCGTCAGCGCGTGGCGGTAGCCAGGGCGATCGTTCTCGAACCGGACGCTTTGTTGATGGATGAACCCTTGTCCAATCTCGACGCCCTCTTGCGGGTTACGATGCGCAGCGAGCTGAAAAAGCTCCAACAACGCATCCAAACGACCACCCTATACGTCACCCACGACCAAGTGGAAGCGATGACGATGGGTGACCGTATCGCGGTGATGCGCAACGGGAGGATCCTGCAATTTGGGAAAGCCGAAGAAATCTACCAACGCCCGAACAACATGTTCATCGCCGGATTCATCGGATCACCCCAGATGAACTTTCTGGAGATGGCAGTGAAGAGGCGCGAGGGGCGTTTAGAGTTAACGAGCAAAAACCTCTCGATCGTCTGTGAGGAAGAGGTGACGAGGCGCCTTGATAGCCGTAAAAGTGAAAAGGTGATTATGGGGATCCGTCCCGAGAATATCCTGTTGGCGGAAGAGAACGGATGCGTCCCCCTAAACGGCGCCGTCTACTTCACGGAAAGGCTCGGCGGGGAAACGATCGTCCATGTTTCCACGGAGAGTAAGCGGTTTGTCGTAAAAGTGTCTGGAGACTCTATATTTCGCGAAAACGAAAACCTTAGAATCTACCTGAACGTGAAAAAGATGCGACTATTCCATCCGGAGACGGAAGAGGCGATCGGTTGAGCCGTGTATCCGTTTTTGCGCACACGCATTGGGATCGCGAATG
Source organism: uncultured Thermotogaceae bacterium (assembly GCA_964566085.1). GTDB lineage: Bacteria > Thermotogota > Thermotogae > MWEM01 > MWEM01 > MWEM01. The sequence continues at coordinate 6,940 of CAZMHO010000069.1, forward strand.
GTTTGAACGGGCAGACACCACCAAGCCGCTTTTGATCGGGTTGTTTCAAAACCTGTTTCGGAGTGTAGAACAAGACCCGGAATACTACTTCATCCTCGACGGACAAACGGTCATCCTGCAGGATTACTTGTCCCAACTCTCCTGGCCGGAAAAAAAGAAAGCCGTTCGACGGCTCAAAGCATGCGCCGCGAACCTCTCTTGGGGCCCATTTTACGGCCAAATCGATTGGCGTATCGCCGAAGAATCTGCGATCGCGGCGCTGGAAGAGGGTATGCGTCAAGCGAAGGTTTTCGGTCAGCCGTTTCGCGTCGGATGGCTTCTCGACAACTTCGGTTTCGCCTCTCAAATCCCGCAAATCCTGAACGGTTTCGGAATCCGCCACGCCGTCGTCTGGCGGGGAGTTCCTCTGGAAGAACCAACGACCGCGTTTTCTTGGGTTTCTCCGGACGGCTCCCGATTGAGCGTTTTATACGTGTTGGATTCCTACCGAAACCTGATGCGCATCGGAGATTACCCGGAAGTCACCTTAAAACGGGTGCAACTGGCGGTCCGGAGACTTCTCCCCTATTCGCGATCGGAAACGCTCCCGTTGTTCAACGGGTATGATCTCGATCCGAAACCAGAAAACCCGTCTGATTACGGAGATTTCGTTTCGAGCGATCCGCAAATGCTTTTCGAGAAAAACGAATATACCCCCGATACCCCTGCCGTTTTTGGAGAACTAAGAAGCGGCCGCTACGCCTGCGTCTTCCCCGGGTCGTTATCGGCGCGAATCCATCTCAAGCAAATGCACCGAATCCTGGAAGATATGCTTTCTCGACAGTTGCAGCCCTTGAACAGCTTGCTATGGGGATTGGGAGGAACGAAACGGTCTTTCCGAACCCAGTGGCAGACGCTGCTTCAAAATTTAATCCACGACAGCATCGGAGGTGTCGGAACGGATGTCGTTCACGAAGAAATGGAAACCCGATACCGGGCGTTGTACGACCGATGTTCGTGCCTTCGCGGAGACCTAATGAGCGGATTATCGCCGTACTTCTCCGAAGGGTATTATCTGTGGAACCTTCAACCGTTACCGGTTACTGTTACCGAAGTCCTCGAAGACCGGTATCTTGTTTGTTCGGCTTCGGGAGGACGGCTGGATAAAGTGGACCCCGTGTTTGAGCCGTTCATCACGCAGGAACAGAAGATCGATCGGTTCATATGGCATAACGAACACTATCATCTTCTCATCGAGGCGGGTACCTTAACCCTCGTCCGCGGGTCTGGCGTTCGATTTTCCGTTTTCGAAGACCAGGGGGACACCTACTCTTCCGCTTTTGGACACGAAGTACCGTATCAAACCCTCGACATTACCACCTATCAACGAAGCCGTTCTTACGAATCCGTCAAGATTCATTATGAAAACCCGCTGATCCGGTGGGAGTGGGTCATCGGATGCGATCAAACGCCCGTAATTAAGATGAAAGTAACCTTACACGGAAGAGGGGAAGGATATGCCCTTATTCTGACGTTGAAAGGCGAAGGCGACTTAACCGTTTATTCTCCGTTCGACGCCTTCGAACGAAAGCCCTATGACGCCATGGAAGAGCCCGAGAAACGGGAAAGGTCTCCGAGTTTTCCTTTAAAGACTTCGTCGGTTACCGAAAAAGCGGGTACACAACCGGGTGGCTATCTCCCTTGTATGGATACACGACTGTCGATAACGGCGCCGGCCTGATTCTGTTAAGGTCGGTCGATTTCCTCTCGAAACCGGAAGTGCCCGGAAGGATCGGAGACGCGGGGCCCTATATGTACACCCCGCAGGCGGCGATGAAAGGGCAGATCGCTCACGCCTTTTCTCTCTTCTACGGAAAAGACGAAGACTTCCCACAATGGAAGAGCGGTTTCTCCACCCCACCCATTCTCTTTCATTCTCAGGAAAACCCTTCCGAAGGCGCGGCGGTTTCCCTCATACCGCCACTGTCGCTCGGCTTCTATGAAGGCGGTTATTTGGAATGCACGACCGCGATGCCCCTGCCCTCACATAGCCGCTCGGGGGCGAGAAAAATAGGATTCCGATTCTTTAATCCCGGAACCGCCCCTGTCTCGCTCCGATCGATGCGCGCTCTCCACGCCGGCGGGGTCAGAGGGGACAAAACCGCGCCGTTCGCGGGAGAAATCGGACCGAAAACCATCGAGACGCTGGCGCTTACAATGCCGATAGACAACTACCCGAAAAGAAAAACCGGGTTTCTATCGATCCTATCGCCGGTTCCGAACTGGGTGAAAGCGCCGGAGGCCTCTCTTCCCGACCCGTTGAAGATACGAGAGCTGCTTCGTCTTCGAGACGAACAGGAAGCGATCGCGAATCGTTATGTTCGAAATGGGTGTGAACCCCCGGAGCAGGATTACCAGAACCGTTTTGCATATTATAAAGCCAAAAGGACCGCTCTCGAACTCTCCCTATCCCTCTGTCAAAACGCGCGTCCGACGACACCGCGAGACCCCGAGATCCAGAAGTTATTCTTAGAACTCAACGATTTGCGGATAAAACGGAGAAGCATCGAACTGTTGATAGAAACACTAAAATCGGAGGTGTAGCACGATGTCATTTTTAGGACAGGAAACAAAAAGGCAGCTGAGCGCATTCGGCCACCGAAGGATCGTCGTGGGAATACCCAGTTATAACAATGAAGAGACGATCGCTTACGTACTCAGACAAGCGCATCGAGGAGTTGCCGAGTATTTTGACGGAGACGGGCTAATCCTCAATTGCGACGGCGGCAGTACGGACCGAACGCGCAAAGTGTTTATCGAGACCGATACCGTACCGATCCCAAAACTGAGCTTTCAATACGAAGGGGTACCCGGTAAAGGAAGCGCATTGATCGCCATGGTCGAAGCGGCCTATTCAGTAGGGGCCAAGGCGCTGGTATTTGTAGATTCCGACCTAAGGAGCATTACTCCCGGTTGGATCGATCGCCTTGCCACACCGATCGTAGATGGAAAGGCTAGCTATGTGACGCCCTTCTACCGGCGCCACAAGTTCGACGGAACCATCACGAATCAAATCTGTTATCCGATCACCTCCGTATTATATGGGAAAGAAGTACGGCAACCGATCGGCGGCGATTTCGGCGTTTCCCGCCAGATGATGGAAGTCTATCTCGCCCAATCGCCGGAGACCTGGCAAAGCGATGTGGCGCGATTTGGAATTGATATCTGGATGACGACGCTGGCGATCAACGAAGGCCGCTTGCCCGTCTATCAGGCCGCGTTAGGAGCCAAGATTCACGATGTCAAGGATCCCGGAAAACACCTTGGGCCGATGTTTACGCAAGTCGTGGGCACGCTCTTCTCCCTGATGGAACGGTATCGGGAGCGGTGGGGTGTAGGCGCGGACTTTCCGGTTACCGCCCCGGTATTCGGAGACCTGACGGAGACGGAGGTTGAGCCGCTGAAGGTGGATTTGGAAAACCTGAAACGAAAGGCGCGCTCGGGGGTAGAACAAGTCGAAGGGTTTTTACGGAGCGCCTTGCCGCTCGATTACATTCCGATGCTGGAGCGCGTCTTGGAGGAAGGTGCGCTTTCCTCCCCAGACTGGCTTCGATTCGTCTTTCTCATTTCGAAAAAGACTCAGAACAGTAACGAAAAGGCGTTCTGGATGGAGAGCCTCATTCCGTTTTACTTTGCGCGCGTCGCTTCCTTTGTGGAACAAACGAAGGATTGGACGGAAGAAACCGCGGAAGAAGAAGTCCGGAAGCAAATGAAACTCGCTTTTGAAATGAAAGACGAACTGATCGAGCTATGGAGATAAGCGAGCCGTAAAAGGATAC
>CAZMHO010000069.1:10767-12183 GCA_964566085.1 uncultured Thermotogaceae bacterium
GCGGTAACCAAGGCGGGGCTTCGATGGTTATTCGAAGCCTGAAGAGAAGCGCATCAGCTACCCAACACCTTCGGAACGCGACACCGCGACAGAATACGGTTTTTCGAATAAAGTGATGACTGTTCTGGACGCTTTAAATAGAGCGCCACAGCTACGGGCTGTTTCGTAGGTGAAACTAAAGTTAAAATACCGTCCTGAAAAGGCGGAACCCCAAGTAGTCGCAGCTGATCGTCGGTCCGTAGTAGAGCCGATTCGCCACCCGGCAGTAACGCGCGCTGAAATCCCAACTGCCGCCCCGAATAACACGATCGGAGCCACTGTTAGGACCCGTCGGGTTCCTTTGCGTCGCGCTGCTGTAATCTCCATACCGGTCGTAGCACCATTCCCGCACGTTCCCGCTCATGTCATACAACCCCAGTTCATTCGGGGCTTTTTCTCCCACCGGGTGGGGTTGAGCACTGCTGTTCACAGAGTACCACCCCACGTTGTTGAGCGTATCGCTTCCGGCATATAAATAGTCATGTCCTTCGATGCCGTCCACGATGTCCGCAGTCCCTCCCCGCGCCGCGTAATCCCACTCCGCTTCCATCGGCAACCGCCATCCCTTCACTTGCGTGATATCTGTAGTCGGCGTGCCACTGGCGTCTAACAACTCCCAGGTGGTCTCGCTGTACGCCCGGGGTAAACCGACCTGGTCGCTCAACCAATTGCAGTAACTGACCGCGTCATACCAGCTCACGTTGATCACCGGACGTTGCCCCCGGCCATAATGCCTATTTAAATCCCAAAACGGGCCATCATGAGGTTTGCTCCTCCCCGTCGCGTCGCAGAAAGCATCGTACCGGTCGAAAGTCACTTCGTAGGCGCCAACTTCGAATTCGTAGGTGAACACGACCCCTTGGACGGGTTTTTCATCAGAATCCCCTTCCGGAGAGTCTAACGTGTTTCCCATAAGAAATGTATAAGCCGTGAGGAACGTGGCTTCGGGGGTTGTCGTCTGCTGCCCGTCCGATTGATTCGCGGCCACCTTCCATTTATACTCTGTCCAGGGTTTCAGGTTTTGCGTTGCCAGTTGTTTTCCGATCATCTTCTCAGGGGCGGGGTAGTCTTCGGAAGTCTTTGCTATGTATATATCATAGCTTGTTACGGTGATTGCCCGCGCAGACGCGTTCTTCTGCGTCCCGGCTGTCGCTTCCCAGGAGAGCGTGGGATTGAGCGATACCATCGTCGCTTCGTGGGTCGGAGAAAGCAGGCTTACGTGAGGCGCCGTGATTTCCCTCTCCGCCGTCGTGAATGTCCGCTCCGTGCTGGTTGCGGCCTTACCGTCAGACTGTACCGCTACCACTTGCCACGTGTACGTAGCGTTGTATTCGAGGTTCGTTTTCTGCAGCGTCTTTCCCGTCACCCACTGTGGAG
>CAZMHO010000070.1:0-2477 GCA_964566085.1 uncultured Thermotogaceae bacterium
GAAGAGGTCGTTCGTCGCATTTCGGAGGCGAATCAGAACGCCGGTTGAACGGATTTCGAACGCGTGCGGATAGAAGGCCGATACACCGTTGTCCTGGAAGGGGTTTTGAACGTATAAAAAACCGCCGGATTAAGCCGGCGGTTTACAAATTCCGAGTAGTTTCCGAAGAAAATCGGATTTACGCCAAACGGCAGTTATCCACCGCTTCTCGTTTCAAAAGGTTTTCGATCGCGGAGAGCAACGTCCCCAAGTTCTCTTTTGTTAATGCGGAGAGGAGGACCGAATCCGGATACTGTGTTCGGATCGATTCTCGTTTCGATTCATCCAGCAGATCGCACTTGTTGAATACCAACAGGACGGGTATATCCGAAACTTCGATCTCGTCCAGCACCTTTTGACTGGCATTGATCTTCGTCTCATATCGGGGATCGTTGGCGTCCACCACCAGTAGCAGCAACTGGCTGAACCGGATCTCTTCGAGCGTCGCTTTAAAAGCTTCGATGATCGTGTGCGGGATTCCTTGGATGAACCCGACGGTATCATTCATCACGACTTGCGTCCCCGAAGGCAGAAAGACTTTTCGCGTGGCGGGGCTGAGGGTGGCGAAAAGAGCGTCCGCCACGTAGATATCTTGATCTTTAGATAAGGTCCGCAGCAAAGTGGACTTTCCGCTGTTGGTGTAACCAACCAGAGAGACGATCGGCACGCGCCTGTCGAGTCGCGCCTTTCGTTGAATATCCCGTTGTTTTTCCAAAGTCTTCAGTTCTTTTTTCAACTCCCGGATTTTAAGGAAGAAAGCGCGTCGCTTGACTTCCAACTTCGTTTCGCCGGGTCCACGGGTTCCGATACCGCCGCCGAGTCGCGACATCTCTTTGCCCAACCCCACCAAGCGTGGCAGGGCGTAGACGGCTTGGGCGAGCTCTACCTGCAAGCTGCCCTCTTTAGTTTTTGCGTGCAAGGCGAAGATATCGAGGATGAGCTGAGTCCGGTCGATGACCTGACACGCGACTTCCTTTTCGATATTCCGCAATTGCACCGGAGTCAGCTCGTTATCGAAGATAACGAGGTCTGGTTTTAGTTCTTCTACCGCCTGTTTGAGCTCGGCCAATTTTCCCTTCCCAATATAGGTTCCGGGATGTAACGCGTTCAATTTTTGTTTGAGTTCAAAGATCTTCTCTCCGCCGGCTGTGTTCAGCAGAGCCTCCAATTCCTGCAAGGAGTCGTTGAACTCCCATTCTTCTTTGTCTTTCATCCATACACCGATGAGAATCGCTTTTTCCATAGGATTTCCTTTCTTCTCAGGGTTGGAAATTCACCACCCAATAGTCCTCGTACAAGCGTCCATCATCGCCGGCGACCTCCGGTTTCCCTTTGAAGGTGCCGCCTGCGAACAGAAAGGTGCCGTCCGGCAACTGCAGGATACTTTCTGCGCACTCGTCTTTTTCCGTTCCGAAAGTGTGTTCCCACATCAGCGATCCGGAAGAGCTGACACGGAGTATCCAAGCATCCATTCCACCGAAATGTTGATCGACGTCCCCATCCGAAGAAGTCGTATATCCGGCCAGGTAATAGTTACCGCGACGGTCGATGATCAGCGAGAACGCTTTATCATGGTTGCTTCCGCCGAAAGTTTTAGACCACTCGATTTTTCCTGATCGATTCAGTTTTAGAAGCCAAACATCCCAACCACCTCTATTTCCGGTAAGATTACCGTCGTTGGATCCGGTTACGCCGGTGATAATATACCCTTTATCGGAAGTTACCGCTATTTTTCTGGGTTCTTCCCATCCGGCCCCTCCGTAGGTTTCATGCCATTCGATATCGCCGTACCGATTGAGTTTGATAATCCACCAATCGCCGTTTCCGCGACGGCTCTTTCCCTTCAGGTCTCCGTCGGAAGAAAAGGTATAGCCGGCAACGATAAACCCGTAATCCGACGTTTGGGCGATGGAATAAGCCATATCAAATCCGGAACCGCCATAGACCTTTTCCCAAAGAGTATTTCCAAATTCGTCCAATCGGACGATCCAAAAGTCTTTCCCTCCGTGATGGTTTTCTAAGTTCGAGGATTGCGTATACCCACAAAAGGCGCTACCGCCGTCCTTCGCCTCTATGATCTCCCGAATCGAATCGTTGTCCTTCCCTCCGAAACTGTTTTCCCATTCGATGTTGAAGAACTCGTCCGTTTGGAGGACCCACCCGTCCCATAGCCCTCTTGGATCAGAGCGGTCTCCTTCTGTGGAAGCTGAAGCGCCCGCAATCAGGAACTTCCCTCCTGAGGTTTGGATTGCCGTATACCCGCGATCCTCACCCATTCCGCCAAAATGGCCGGATCGCATGAATTGCCCCCGTGCATCTATTAGCACCTCGAAGATTTCGACCTTCCGGCTTCGTCTGGCAAACAACTCCGTCGAATCCCCGAACCCCGTTAACAAAACGCTTCCATCTTTCAAGAGCGCGGCATTTCGAACGCTATC
>CAZMHO010000070.1:2487-3102 GCA_964566085.1 uncultured Thermotogaceae bacterium
AATGAATCAACGCATGGCTGGCGCTGGCAACGACCCCCGCCATCAGTAAGAGAACGAACAATAGTTTTCTCAAATGGATCCATCCTTTCCTATCGGAATGAGTATTGGTATTTTAACATAACCGGTCTTTTAATGACCCAATAAAAAAGGGCGCCCTTCGCACCCTCTTTTGAAGAATGGAAAAACAGGGTCCGTAAAAAGGTTCTGACCTATAACCCCGCTCGCGATCTTAGGGTGGAGGCCATATCGGTTCTTTCCCACGTGAAGTCTACGTCGGTTCTTCCAAAGTGGCCGTATGCGGCTGTTTTGAGGTATATCGGTTTTCGGAGGTCCAACTTTTTGATGATCCGTCCGGGACGGAAGTCGAAGGCTTCGCGGACGAGTGTGTTCAACTTGGTTTCGTCGATCTTGTTCGTGCCATAGGTATCGATCATGACGGAGACGGGATTCGCTTTGCCAATAGCATAGGCCAACTGTATCAAGACTTTATCGGCGAGGCCTGCGGCGACGATATTTTTCGCCACATAGCGCGCCATATAATGCGCGGATCGGTCGACCTTGGTGGGGTCCTTACCGCTGAACGCCCCGCCCCCGTGCACGGCCCAGCCACCGTAG
>CAZMHO010000070.1:3112-10836 GCA_964566085.1 uncultured Thermotogaceae bacterium
GCCTCCGCCGTGGGGAACCCATCCGCCGTACGTGTCCACGATGATTTTACGCCCCGTTAAACCCGTGTCGCCTTGGGGTCCGCCGATTACGAATCGTCCGGTCGGATTGATCAATATCTTCATTTGGTCGGATCGAAGCGCTTCGGGTATCATCGGCATAATGACCTTTTCAATAATCCCATCGCGGATTTCCGAATAGGAGATATCTTCATGCTGCGCGGCGATCAAGACGGTGTCCACGCGTTGGGGTTTCCACTGTTCGTCGTATTCAATCGTCACTTGGGACTTGCCGTCCGGTCGCAAGAAAGGCAACGCGCCGTTTTTTCGGGTTTTCGCCAACTGCATCGTCAATTTATGGGCTAAAAGAATGGGCAGCGGCATCATTTCCGGCGTTTCGTTGGTCGCGTATCCGAACATCATGCCCTGATCGCCTGCTCCCAATTGATCCAGTTTATCTTCCGCCTTCTCTCCTTCTTTCGATTCTAAGGATTGGTTGACCCCGAGCGCGATATCTTCTGATTGTTCCGCAATCGACGAAAGTACACCGCAGGTTTCTCCATCAAATCCGTATTTTGCGCGGGTATACCCGATGTTCCAGATTGTTTCGCGAATCACTTTCGGGAGTTCGATATACTCCCGGGTGCTAATCTCTCCCGAAACAAAGGCTAAACCGCGCGTTACGATTGTTTCTACCGCGACGCGACTTTCCGGATCTTTTTCGATAATCGCGTCCAAGATGGCGTCCGAGATCTGATCGGCGACTTTATCGGGATGTCCTTCCGTTACACTTTCACTGCTAAAAAGCCTTCTCATTGGTTCTTTTCCTCCTTCACTCGCATATACTCTTCTTCGGTGAGTAGTTTTCCGCCTGTAATCGTCTGTTTTAATAGTTTCAGTCCCTGGTTGAACCACAAATGCACCTGTATCCGATTGGGGCAGTAGTTGCCGATAAGCTCTTTCTGTATCTCGTACGTATTCTCGCTCTCAAAGCTCTGCGACAGTTCCGAGTTCTTTCGTATGACCGTTCGGAACAACTCACCGCAAACTGCGCATTGGGTGTAGAAAATCAACAATTCATTTCTGGATATGACGTATCTTGGTTTTTTCTCCCGTTTCCAAAATAACCCTTTCACGCGCATCACCTTCTCCGTAACCGGAAATTCCACGTTTTGACGTTGCCCCAATCATCTTCGACGATGATCCGGCACGCGGCGAGATCTGGGAATGCCGATAGGTCCTTCCAAAGATTGACGATGATCGGTTTTTCTTGGAGCGACGCGTACAGTTTATACCAATAACTCGAATGATTCGACCCTTCGCCAAAAACCGTGTCTCCATTTTCGAGCGCCTTCCGCGGGATTCGATCGAAATGGATCTTGTAGAACTCCGCCTCGTTGACGAGAAAGGTGATGGTTTTAACCCCGTACTTCCCTTGGCCGGTCCGATTCGACAGCCGGGTATTGATCTCTATCTTCGGTATCGCGGAAGAAAAGTAAAAGGTTCCGTTTTCGACGATACTCTGACTCTCTCCGTCGATCCGAACCCTCTCGAACTTTAAGTCCGCGGCCGGCGGTTCCAAAAGGTCTTTAAGGTAGAGGAGCGGATTGACGTATTCGTCGTTGCGCACATCGAAAAGTTCGAAATGGCAATGCGGCGCGAGGGCCGTTCCGGTTTGCCCGGACAAACCGATGTTTTCTCCGCGCCGGATCGGGTATTCATTGGGTTTGAAGATGATTTCCATATAGGTCGCTTCCCCAAATTCGATCATCGCCGATTGAATCACCGGTAGAAAACGATCTGAAAACCGGTTCAGATGACCGTAAACGGATGCGATTCCATCTGCGTGCATGATATAAATCGCATTCCCGTAGTTTTCGTGGTTCACCCATATCTTCCACAAATACCCTTCTTCAGTCGCATAAATGTTGGTGTTTTCGAACCCATTGGTCGAAAGGTCGATCCCGGCGTGGAAGCGCGTGTACGACATGTCGTTCGAGTTACGGCATTCTCCGAAGGAAGAGGTGGTTTTTTTAGTTACTTGAGAGGGGAGCGTATAAGCCCCGTACAGCGTAAGCGTCCATGTCAGCAGCATCAGCATCGAAAACGCGAGAACGGCGGAACGTTTCTGTCTCTTCTCCATCTTTCCCATAGAGCACCTGCTTTCTATCAAAGATAAAATAAGAGACGGGAATCGTCTCCGTCTCTTATTATACCACTCGGTCATTTCTCCGTCATTCCCCGTGGCCGGTTCAAATCTGCCGTCCGCAAGCGATTCCAAGTGGTTCTCGACTCCCTCGAGAGCAGTTTAAAAGGCGTCGCCGGTGGTATTTGAACCGGCGCGACCGGTCTCTTCGGAGGGAGTATCGGCCGTTTCAGCGACAGAAGCGGCTGCCGCTTCTTGAGCCATCGCTTCGGAAAGCCCTTCGCGACCTTCGAGATACGCTTCGGCGATCTTTCCCGTGATCAGTTTGATCGCGCGAATCGCGTCGTCGTTCCCGGGTATGATATAGTCGATCTCATCGGGATCGCAGTTTGTGTCGACAGGCGCGACGATCGGTATACCCAGGTGATTGGCTTCCAACACGGCGGTTTGTTCTTTCCGCGGGTCAATGATAAAAATGAGGTCCGGAACGCCTTTCATCTCTTTTACACCGCCCAGGTTCTTCTGTAACTTTTCGAGCTGGTGTTTGACAATGGATTGTTGGGACTTCGGCATCTTTTCGAATTCGGGAGATACAACGTAGGCTTCCAGTTCCTTTAGTTTCTCGATTCTCTTTTGGATCGTCGGGAAGTTGGTCAGCATCCCGCCTAACCAGCGATTGTTTACGTAATACCCACCACATCGTTCGGCCTCTTCTTGGATGGCTTTTCTAGCCTGACGTTTTGTCCCGACAAAAAGGATCGAGGCTCCCTTTCGAGCTTCATCTCGGACAAAATAGTAAGCTTGATCAAGCAGCTTGAGCGTCTTTTGCAGATCCATGATATGGACGCCCTTCCGATCGGTGTAGATGTACTCTTTCATTTTCGGGTTCCATCTCATTGTTCGATGGCCGAAATGCACTCCGGCTTCCAGGAGTTGTTTCATCGATACGACTGGCATTGGTGCACCTCCATATAGGTTGTTCCTCCACGACCCTCTGCGGCAAGCGCCACGCTTTTCGACCCGTCGGCCTTTCACCGAACAGGCACCTGAAAAGGAGCGAAATCGTGTGAGAGATTCGCGGTATTATATCAAATACCGATGCGAAAATCAACATTTCTATTTCCCGGACAACCCTCACGCCTTCCCCTGCCTAACGAGCCCGGGAAAATTGTACGGAAAAGTCGGCAAGTATGGTAAAATCTGGCGAATGGTAAAGAGGGGTGTGAAGACGTATTTGAGCATTTTCACTAAAGGCGCTAACCGAAAAAAGAGCGGCATCCGAAAAGAAGCGATCCGAGACGAAGAAGAGGCTGTCCGCCGATCGCTGGCCGTTTCGATCTACGAAGGGATTGGAGCGGTAGTTTACGCATTGGTCATCCAGGGCGTGTTTTTTACCAAGATCGCTCTCGAGTTTGGGGCGGACGCCTTTACCTTAAGTTTGCTATTGGGAATACAATATCTCAGCCAAGTCTTCCAACTCATCGTCCCCGCGTTAGTCGCGAAATTGGGGAAACGGAAGCCTTTTGTTTTGCTTCTTGTACTAATCTCCCGATGTCTCTGGCTGACCGTTCTGATCCTGGCGGTTTTCGGGATCACGAGGCGCGAGTTTTTCGTTGTCATCGTATCTTGTGGCTTCGTATGCAGCGCTTTGGTCGGGAACGCCTGGACCTCTTGGATGAAAGATCTTGTCCCTCAAAGAAGGATGGGCCGGTTTTTCGGATTTCGAAATCTGGTTCACTCTTTCGTCAATCTTATCTTTACCTGGGTTTACTCTATGATCTTGAACCAGTGGCCGAATCGGTTCGGAATCCAGTGGGTGTTGGGGATTTCGCTTACGGCAGGCTTTATCAGCCTGATCGTGTTATCTAAACAATATGAGCCTCCCATTAAAGAATTCCATTCGGTTTCTTACATAAAACTTTTCCGATCGAATAAGGATTATCAGAAGCTGCTGGCTTTTGGCGGGAGTTGGAACTTCGCGATTCTTTTTTCCGCTTCCTTTTTTTCTTACCATCAATTGGAAAACTTGAAGGTCAACTTCGCGCTAATCGGATACTTATCCATGTTCACCAGCTTAATCACGATGGCTTTTTATTGGATCTGGGGACGAATCGCCGATAAAATCGGACATAAAAACATCCTTCGGGTCGGAATCGCGCTCGCGTGCTTTACCGCGACCATGTGGTTTTTTATGACACCGGAGACGATGGGAACGCTCCTATGGGTAGACGCCGTAACGAGTGCGTTAGCATGGTCCGCGATCAACCTGGCGATCTTCACCTTGCCGATGTTGGTCGGTGGGGAATCCGCGATCGTTTTAGTCGCTTTCTTCGGCGCCGTGAACGGGTTGTTCGGATTTGTCGGGTCTTTAGCTGGTGGTGTGCTTTCCCACTGGCTGGTTCCGCTGACCTTCACCATGGGGGGGTTGAGCATGCAAGGCATACAGTTTTTATTCCTCGGAAGCGGACTCTTGCGTATCGGGTGCCTGCTGTTGCTCAATCGGGTATCGGTCGTCGGTCATATCCGGTTGCGGACCGCGTTGTTCGAGACGATGACCAATATTACACGGCGCGGTGTGAAAGAGCAAGCCGACACCAGCCTCGCTTCGGGAATTGCTGAAAAAATTGACAAAAATAAAGAAAATCCCCCAAAAAACAGAGGTGCGAATGAAGAGCTATCGGAAAGAACTATGGTTCGAGACAAACCAACGTAGAACATATGTTAATATTACATCGCAGTTGGACGCCTGTCTAAAAGAGAGCGGTATTAAGGAAGGGCTGTGTTTATGCAACGCGATGCATATCACGGCGAGCGTTTTTATCAATGACGACGAAAACGGATTGCATCAGGACTTCGAGATTTGGTTGGAACAGCTGGCGCCGGAAAAACCGCATAGCCAATACCGTCACAACGGTTTCGAAGACAACGCCGACGCCCATCTCAAAAGACAAGTGATGGGACGTGAGGTGGTCATCGCCGTGACGGACGGCCATTTTGACTTTGGCCCTTGGGAGCAGGTTTTCTACGGGGAGTTTGATGGGAAACGAAAGAAGCGGGTCTTAGTGAAGATCATCGGTGAATGAAATTGGTTTACGATAACGCGATAAACATAGGCAGCACATACCGGATCATTGTGGAAAAACTCGTTTTCGGGGGTTTTGGTTTGGGCTTTATCGAGGGTAGCATCCCGGTTTTCATAGAAGGGGCGTATCCCGGTGAGATCGTTCAGGCGACGATCGCATCGAAAAGCCGAGGCGCCTTTTTCGCGACTGTCGAGGAATGGGTTTATAAAGTCCCGGAAAGAAACGGATCGGTTTGCTCCGTTTTTAGGCAGTGCGGCAGTTGCGAATGGCTGGATTACGATTATCAGCGCCAAGTCTCGGCGAAAAAGGAGATCATTCGGGAGCAGTTCCTTCGAATCGGAAAAATGGACGTAACGCCGTTTTTGAGCGATGTCATACCTTCTAAACCGTATGGGTTTCGGAACAAAATGGAGTATACCTTCCAGAACGTGAACGGCGCGGTTATTCTGGGGTTAAAACGGAAGAAGAGTCACGAAGTCGTGCAGACCAGGGGGTGCAAGATCGTTCCCGACACCTTCGAGAAAATCAGGAAGGTCGTGGAGAACTTTGCCAACCGCTCAAAGACGATTGCGCCGGTTTTTGACCGCAAGATTAAAAAAGGCGTTCTCAAAGAACTGGTCGTACGAACGAACGCGGATATGACGCAGTGGATGGTCATCGTTGTAACGGATTCGCCTTCCTTCAAAGCTTCCTCCGCTTTCGTCAGAACGCTACGGGAAGAATGTCCGTTCGTAACCTCCATCATCCATTTGAAGAATTCCTCGAATACCGTCGTGCTGAGAGGGGCCCAATCGACACTTTTCGGAGAAGGGGTTTTAACGGAAACCTTGGGATGGTTTCAGTACCAAGTCCCGTCGGTAGTTTTCTTCCAAAGCAACCGAACATTGCTGGAACCCTTGCTGGAGCTTGTGAAAGCGGAGGTTGAACCGGAAAAATCCGAAACGCTGCTGGATTTGTATGCCGGGATCGGTTTCTTCTCCATCTATTTAGCACCGCTTTTCGATTTTGTTTGGGCGGTAGAGGGGAATGCCGTTTCGGAAAAAGCGACGACGAAGAATCTGCGGGTCAACAATCTAAAAAACGTGCGCGCCATCCGAGCGGACATAGAGAAAACCGACCTATCGAAGGCCTTTGACCGGGGGGTGTCCAAAGTGATCCTGGACCCCCCGCGCACAGGTGTCACCGCGGCAACGGCGGAAGGGTTGGTGGCTCTGGCTCCCAAACGTATCCTGTACTTGTCTTGCGATCCGGCCACTTTGGCCCGGGATACCGCGGTATTGACAAAAAACGGCTACCACCTGAGAAAGGTTCAACCCTTGGATATGTTTCCGCATACCTCGCACATCGAATGTTTAGTCACCTTGGATCGGTAAAGACTAAAGAGGATATTCGCCGATTATCCGCTAATTGTCACGGAGTCCAATTTTTGCTGAGTCAACAATGCAATCAGTACCCGGCCCGCGAGGGGTTAAAAGAGGGATCGCTATGAATGAAACCGTGTTTCGAAAGAAAGCCATAGAACGTGTGATGGGCGCGGAAAGCCTCAATGAATACATTCGCGCGACGAAACCAGGGGCCTGGTTTGCCTTAACCGGCCTTTTTCTCATTCTTTTCGGTGTTTTGTTCTGGGTGTTTACCGGGACGATATCGACCACAATCCGCGCTGACGGCTATCTATGGGCCGACGACGTGCGCGCGACGGTTCGAACCTATCTTCCGTTGAGTCACATCAAGAAAATGAAACCCGGGATGGAAGTTCAGGTTTCGCCGGATTATGCCCCAAGAGAGGAGTTCGGCTATCTTCTCGCCACCGTCTCTCATATCAGTCAGGAAGCGGTCGATCAAGAATCACTGGCCAGCTTCTTTGAGGATTATGGAGAGATCGGCGGAAAACAAAAAGGTCCTTACTACGAAGTAGAATTTGATTTGAAGAAAACAGAAACGGGCTTTCGATGGTCGCACGAGAAAGGCCTTGAGATAACCCTTGAAAACGCGGCCTATTGTCGCGCGATCATCGTGATTCAAAAACGCCATCCTTACCAATACTTCTGGAATTGAAGCGGGGCGCCCGTCTCGATGTCTAAGATCGCAAAAGTGCCGGTTGTGATGCAGATGGAAGCCTTGGAGTGCGGTGCCGCCGCTCTATGCATGGTCTTGGCCTATCACGGGAAATGGATTTCGTTGGAACGGGTTCGCGTCGATTGCGGTGTCTCTCGTGACGGAAGCGACGCGCGAAATATCATCCGCGCCGCGAAAGCTTATGGTTTGAACGCCTCCGGATATCGAGTGGAACCCTCCGCTTTACGAGAGATTTCCGTTCCGGCGATCATCCATTGGAACTTCAACCATTTCGTCGTTTTAAACGGATTTAAAAAAAACAAGGCCGTAATCAACGACCCTGGAAAAGGAAGAGTCGCTGTTCCCTTGGAGGAGTTCGACCGTTCCTTCGCCGGTATCGTTCTGCGTTTTGAGAAAGCGGAAAGCTTCGAAAAAGAAGG
>CAZMHO010000070.1:10846-12033 GCA_964566085.1 uncultured Thermotogaceae bacterium
GTGTGGGCTTTTGCCTTCAAGCGCTTACGGCACGCGGTCCCCTCGGTGGCCTTTATTATGCTGATCAGCGCGCTCATGACCTTGACCGGTTTCTTAATGCCCGCCTTTTCCAAGGTCTTTATGGATGAAATCCTGTCCGGGAAGAATGAAGAGTGGTTAGGGCCCTTCATCTGGGTCGTTCTGGCCGGCATCGCCTTCACCTTTATCGTGAAGGCGGTAGAAAGCTTGAACTGGATGCGGATTTTCGGGCGCTTTGCCATTACCGCGAATACCGAGTACGTGTGGCACACGCTGCATCTCCCGATGACGTTCTTTTCTCAACGATGGGTCGGCGACATCACCTCGCGCCTCGACTCCAATGCGCGGATCGCGAGCACTCTGGTCCGCCGCGCGGCGCCTACGGTCATCAATCTGGTGCTGCTCGCGCTGTACCTATGGGTTATGATTCGATACAGCGTTCTATTGACTCTTATTGGTATCTTAACGATCGTACTGAATGTGGTTGTTACGCGCCTTACCTCAAAAAAGGTCGCCGACCTGAGTCGTTCGGTGCAAGCCGGCACGGGGAAGTTGAGTGGTTTCACGCTCTCCGGGATCGCTATGATCGAGACGATCAAGGCGGCCGGCGCAGAAAATGGATTTTTCGAAAGATGGTCCGGTTACCACGCCACAGTGCACAACGCGCAAGTGTCGATTTCTCGCGCCACGCACTTCTACGACGCCCTGTCCCCTCTTCTGCAGCAAATCACGAATACCGTCGCCTTGATGACCGGCGTTTTTCTGATTTTGCATGGCACCTTCACCATTGGAACTTTGCTGGCCCTCCAGGGATGACATCGAAAACCTACGGAATGATGTATTGAACGAAGAACCGGTGGGTAAGCTATCCGGCCATTTAGAGATCAAATCCCTCACTTTTGGTTATAGCCCCCTCTCGGAGCCGTTTTTGAAAGACTTCTCCATGTCCGTGCCCGCGGGGTCTTCCGTGGCGATCATCGGGTCAAGCGGTTGTGGGAAGTCCACCTTGGCGAAGTTGATCGCGGGACTCTATCGCCCATGGTCCGGGGAGATCCTGTTCGATGGGAAACCGCGGGAAACAATCGATACCTACTCTTTTCGCAACTCGGTAGCGATCGTCGATCAAGAGATCACGCTCTTCGAAGACACCATCGCCAACAACATCCGCC
>CAZMHO010000071.1:0-11948 GCA_964566085.1 uncultured Thermotogaceae bacterium
CCAGAGGTAAGCGAAGTCTTCTTCATCGATTCCGGCTTTCGCGGGCGACTCGGCGATTTGCAAAAGTTCCTGCAGAAAATGCTTCGTTTCGGAAGCGAGGATCGTCTTCCAACCGTCATTCCAGAGCTCGTTTCGTATTAAAGAGAGAAAGCTGCTCTTTCCGACGCGCGTATTGCCGCGAATCATAAACAAACGCACGCTGCGCTGTTTTCTTTCTTTCAATCGGGACATAAAGACCGTCAATTCTTTTTCCCGTTCGATGATATGGGGAGAGATGAATTCTCGTTTAACCGCCGTAGAGATCGCTTTTGGCAAACCGGTGAATTGTGGGTGAGACAAAATCCGCGAATAATGGGTTGGCCTTTTTGAGGGATCCGGATCAACCATCTGACTTAAGAAATCGCTTATCCCTTTGAGCACGTATTCGGGTAAAATCCCTTTCAAGATCATCCCTAAGACGTAAACGTCGGATGCCGGGGTAGGAGGCTTTCCTTCCAGCAGCTCTCTGGCAACGGAAACGTCGGAGCGATTAAGGAGGAGTTTTAAAGAGCTTGGCCGATAGTTCACCCATAACGGGGGTAAAATATAGAGACGGTCCGATAAAAGCAGTTCCGGCAAACCCCAGACCCCAAACCCAACTGCCGAAGAGTGTTGAAACAGTTCAAAACCTTCCAGTAGAGATCGCGCGATTTGAATCCTGTGGCCCTCTTCGAGAATGCTGTCTTTGATATTCGATTCTTCGTGATAAGGAAAATGGAATACCGGTGGGGTTACATCCAATCCAACATAGTCGGGATAGAGAAACTTGCTTCTCACTTTGGAAATGGCGTTAATGCGCTCGGTAATTTTGTTGATCGAGGAACCGTAAACTTCTCGAGAGAGATGCTTTGAGCGTTTATACACGCCCTCATGCTCGATGAGGTACTCATCCCCGTCGTAGTTCGACCGTAAAAGTTTAATGATATGCAACAGATCACGTCCTTAGGTTCAAGTATCGACAACCCGCGATAAACCTTCGTTTAAAAGGCACTTTCAGGATTTTCTGTTTTACTAAGGAATCCCTTAAGTATAACATAAACATCCGTTCCTGAAGAACAGACTCACCGGTTCCACCGAAAACTTGAAGTTTCGCATTCCCGTTTGACGAGGCGCGATCAACTGCCGAAACCTTCTACTTTCGGCGTCCGTTATTCCGCCTTTTGCCCGTTCCCGTTCTTCATCATAATCTCCAGCATCTTCATTTCGAGGACGTTATCGGGTGTTAACCCATCCAGGCGAAGATAGAAAGCGGCGACGTCGATTAAGGCTTGCATGGGGGTGAGGCCTACGATTTCCGAACTGTCTATCGCGACTCCGTAACGTTCCGCTTCCAGTTTCACCAATTCATAGACTCGGTAAAGCGCGCTTTTTTTATAGTTGGTCATATTGATCGACACCTGAACCATCTGTTTTTCCCTCAGTTCCATTCCCAGCGCTTTGACGTACCGGAATCCGCCGCTGATATTCCGAATGGCTTTGGCGATCTTATTGGCGACATCCAGGTTTTGGGTCTTGAGATTGATATTGAAGGCGATCAGGAATTCCCGGACGCCTAACGCGACGACTCCGGCGGAGGGATGTATCTCCCGTTTACCGAAATCCGGACCCCATTCGGGTTTTTGAATCTTTACTGCAAACCCTTCGAATTGCCCTTGGCGAATATTGGAGAGATCCTTTCTATCTTCTCTTGTCGCGGACTTCTCATAGAGAAAAACGGGTATCTTCAACTCCTCCGCGATTCTCTTCCCTAAACCGGCGGTATGTTCGACGCACTCTTCGGCGGTAACGTTCCTCAACGGAATCAGCGGGATCACGTCGGTGGCGCCCATTCGAGGGTGTTCGCCCCGATGGACACGGAGGTCGATCAGCTCGGAAGCCGTTTTCGTCATATCGAACAACGCCTTCAAAACAGACTCCGGTTCTCCCACCACGGTGACGACGCTCCGGTTATGATCGTAATCCATGGAATAGTCGAGTATCCACACGTGCTCGTAGGGTTTTGCCTGCGCGATAATCGCATCCACTACCTCTTTGCGGCGTCCTTCACTAAAGTTCGGTACCGTCTCGATCCATTTCATCACTCTTCCCTCCCTAATAATGTTCGCTTACTTCTATGTCCACTTTTAAAGAGATGTTTTTCAGAAGCGGAATCCCGATCGTCCCTCTCCGGTCCGCTACGATCGAGGCATAGGGTTCTGTAACCAATACCTGTTCCATCTCTTGCGTGACAAGAGCCTGTAATACCTGAGTCTCCGACTCCGGCAACTCAAAGACCAGCTCGTCGTGTATCTGCAGTATCAATCGCGCGTTTAACTGTTCTCTTTTAAGCCTGTCATGGATCCGGATCATCGCCACCTTGATCAAATCCGCCGCTGTACCTTGAACCGGCGAATTGATCGCCACGCGTTCCGCCTCTTTCCGCAATCCCTGGTTTCTGGAGGATATGAACCGAATCCTGCGGAGCCTTCCATAGAGGGTTCGGACGATTTCCCCGGATTGCGCGGCCGCGATGGATGCCTTCATGTAATCTTTGATACCCGGATAAGCCCGAAAATAGGCCTCTATAAATCTTTCGGCATCTTTCCGCCCGATTCCCAGCCTCGAAGACAATCCGAAAGAGGAGACGCCGTAGATAATCGAAAAGTTGATCATCTTTCCGATTCGACGTTGGTTCTCATCGACATCGGTCAAGGGGATTCCGAATAGTCGCGAGGCCGTGTAGGTATGGATATCTTGACTTCTATGAAAAGCTTCCAGCAGACTAGCGTCCTGGGAGAGGTAGGCCATGATCCGCAGCTCGATCTGGGAATAGTCTGCGCTCAACAACAGCCACCCGTTCTTTTGCGGCTTAATCGCCGCTCGGATCTCTTTTCCTTCGTCGTGTTTCACCGGCAGGTTTTGAAGATTCGGCTCACTGCTGCTCAAGCGCCCGGTCGCTGTTCCCGTCTGGTTAAAAGAGGTATGAACCCGTTGCGTTTTCGGATGTATCAGATTCGGGATCGCGTCGATATAGGTGGTCTTGAGCTTATTCAGCTTCCGGTATTCCAGAATCTTCCCGGCGATCTCATAGTCCGCGGCTAATTCCTCTAGCACCGATTTATCGGTAGAATAGTTCTTACTCTTCGACGTACTTTTTTTGGAAGGCAAGCCTAACCTTTCAAACAAGATCTTCCCCAACTGGATCGGAGAGTCCAAATTGAAGGCTTCTCCGGCCATGCTCAGCACTTCTTGTTTGAGCTGTTTGATGCGGGTATCCATTCGTTGGGAAAGTGAGCGGAGTTCTTCACGATCGAAGTAAACGCCTTCCGTCTCCATGTCGGCGAGAACCTTTAGCAACGGCATCTCGATCCGTTCGAACAATCGATCCAAACCGAACTCTTTCAGCTCCGGCTCATATCGGAGATAGAGCCTGTAAGAAAGATCCGCGTCCTCAATCGAATACCGGGCGGCTTCCGCGATCGGAACCTGAGAAAAGTCGCGCGCGAAGGGGTGTCTGCCCATCAGTTCTTTGTAGCTTAGAGGGACTTGCGCGGAGACTTCCTGGGCTAAACCGTCGAGGTTGAAGCGCGGGCGATCCGGGTCCAGCAAGTACGCTGCGATCATGGTGTCGAAGTAGCGCTCTGGTAGAGGATACCCGTTGTGCGCAATCACTTCAAAATCGTACTTGAGATTATGCCCGATCACGACTTTTTCTTTTAGCCTCTCAAAAAACTCCGCGATCATGTTTCCGGGAAGATTGACGCCCTCCTCGTGCGCGACGGGTAAGTAGAACCCCTCCTTTTCCGCTATCGAGACGGAAATGCCAACCAAACGGGCATCCCGTGTATTCAAGGAATCCGTTTCTGTGTCAAAGGCACATTGTCCCGCGTTATTCAACTCTTCGAGAAGGCGTCGGAAGGCGGTTTCATCATCGACCACGGTGTAATTGCGGTCCTCTTGGGCGGCATGCGCTTCTTCCCCCTGTTCTTCCTCCGTCGATACCGTTGAAAACCTTTCGTTACCGCTCTTTCCGCTTTCGACGCTGCTGAAAAGCGAGGGCATCCATTCCCGCTCGAGGCTTCTGAACTCGTACTGATGGAAGCGTTTGAGCAGCTTGCTCGCATCCGCCGAACGGTACCGCAAGCCCTCGAAGTCCCGTGATACGGGAATATCGGCTTTCAAAGTCACCAGCTCTTTGCTCAGAAAAGCGTCCGCGCGGCCTTCCGCCAGCTTCGCGCGCAGCTTGTCCGGCAGTAGATCGATATGTTCGTATATCGCTTCGAGCGTCTGGTATTCCGAGAGCAATTGAAGCGCGCCTTTTTCGCCGATTCCTCTCACCCCCGGGATATTGTCGACTTTATCGCCGACGATCGAAAGATAGTCGATCATTTGGATCGGCGTCACACCATACTTTTCCCGCACTTTGTCTTCGTCGTAGACGACCAGGTCGGTGATACCCTTTTCCGCTCTCAATATCTTCACTTTGCCGTCGATCAACTGGCATAGATCTTTATCGCTGGTCAAGATCCAGATTTCGTCGCAGTAGCTTCGAAACTCGCTCACATAGGTTGCGATCAGATCGTCCGCCTCGAATCCCTCCACGGAGAGAACCGGAATCCCGAACCCCTCCACCAAAGGCTGCACTTCCTTCATCTGCTCCCGCAAGGCATCCGGCATCGGTGGCCGCTGCGCCTTGTATTCCTCCATCAAGAGCGTCCGAAAGGTCGTCCGTCCTTTATCCATAAAAAAGGTCACATAATGTCCTTCTTGAACGTGTTCTTTCAATAGTTTCGTCAGCATCCTCGCGAGCCCAAAAAGAGCGTTGACCGGTTGGCCTGAGGCGGTCGTCAGTTCTTTGATGCCGTAGTATGCTTTGTAGACAAGGCCCGTTCCGTCTATTAGGAACAGTTTCGGAATTTACACCACCCCCGCGCGGGAAACCGCCAGGTTTTTGCTTCGGATTTTGCTGTTCATAATCGTTTGGATGCGCAACACCCCTTCGTCGTCGTTCACCAGGGCGTAGGAGTACTCCGTTCGCTTGACGAATTTTTCCTGATCGCGTTTATTCCCTCTTTCGATTACGTTCCGCCAAGTCCCGGTATTGATATAAAATCGGTTTTGGCCGTTTACGGTATACATGACGCTATCAAACCGGTGGCGATGTCCAAACAAGACACCGGATAACGCATGATAATCGATTTCGGGAAGGTCGCAAAATCCCCAAAAATCCGATTCCTGAAACCGGTCCGATTCCTTTCGGACGCTTCCGACAATGGTTTTTTTCGCTTTATGACGCATATAGTCGGTTCGCCTCAATTTGCGAAGTTTCGTGACGATCCCGATCAGAAACCGCCCTAATCGAATGCCCCTTTGGCCGTTTACGAATAAGCCGGAAAGTTTATGGGCCTTCGGGTAGCTCATTTTCACCCAATTCTGAACAGAGACGGTCTGGAGCATTTTGATCAGTTCGCTCATCCATAGCTCGGCAAGATCGATACCAATATGATAAGTTTCTTTGATGTATTTGACCCAGTCAAAAACATCCGTATTCGGCCTGACGTCATCGAAGTCTTCCACAATGGAAGAGGGGACGCGCTCATCCTGCAGCCGTTCGCGAAAGTGAATCATCATATATCGCGCCATATAATCGCCGATAGGCGGGATCAATCGGCCCGATTTCTTTTCTTTTCCGAATCGGTTCGACAGATCGAAATTGCTCCCGTGGTAACCGAAAACACCCCAGTGTCGATCGTAGAAATAGGGAACGAACGAGATGCCTTCTCCCTCCGAAAGATACTCGTTCACGCGATCTTGCAAGTCCTTCCGTTTAAGAAAGTAATAATCGTGGTTGCCGACAACGTATACAATACGGTGCGTCCGCAAAAACTTCTTCAGACTTAAGCAAACCTTCGAATGCCGGGCGAAAATCTGATCGATGACGCCGACGTCTATTCCCTCGCAAACCTCTTCAAAGGAGCATAAACCCATATCTCGAACCACTTTGCTCTCCAGTAACTCGAAGATATCCCCCAAAAGCACGAGTTCCGTCGACTTCCCGGTCGACGAAAGGGAATCCAACAAGGAAGAAAACTCTTCGTCCAGGGTGAAATTATCATTAAAAAACCCGTCGCCGATATGGAGATCGCTGGCGAATAACCTTTGCATCCGATTTCCCCCTATTGCCGCGTTCGCATCGCTTATTATACCACTAACTCAATCGCGCGAGGCTTCTCCCTGCCTGATCCTTTATCCTCCCTCTCGTAAAGGAGGAGGTTCCGCTGTATCCATTTTCGTGAAAATGGCATATAATACGACATAAAGAGGTGACCCTTATGAGAGACCGTTCGCTCCAAAGCGATACGAAGGAAGCGTCATGCATTTGTCCGACTTTTTAAGACAGACGGGCGCTATAACAGATGAAAGACTCTATCGCGCCTTCTCCGTCATCGACCGGGCTTCCTTTTTGCCGGTAGAGCGACAGCAGGAAGCCCACAGAGATTGGGTGATTCCTACCTATGAAGTCTGCGGTAAGAGCCTCAGCACGAATTCTCAACCTTCGCTCATCGCCGCTATGATTGAACTGCTGAGGTTAACGGGATCGGAACGCCTGCTGGAGATCGGAACGGGAACCGGATATTGCACGGCGATTCTATCCACTTTGCTCGAAGGCGGAGAGGTTTATTCCATCGATATTCTGGACAATTTAGTCGCGAGCGCGCGCCAGAACTTGGCGCCTTATGGGATCGTCAACGCCCATCTGAAGACGGGGGATGGGTTTCAGGGATGGGAAGAGGCAGCGCCTTTCGATGCGATCCTCGCGACCGTCGCGATCGGGGATATCCCGGATAAGCTTTTTGAGCAGCTGAAGGTGGGGGGGCGTTTCGTCTGCCCGCTTTACATTCATTCGGAAGCGACGCCGGTGTATCTTCTGGAACGGTCTTCGGCTGTAGAGGTAAACGGATCATTTCGTATCGATGCGATCTTCCTCACGATGCCCAATCATATCGGGCCTGAAGAAAACCGTATCCACAAACCAAAACGCGAGATCGTCTATCGGAAAGAAACGGCAGACTCCCCTTATCGTCTGAATCTGACAAATAGCGGAAAAAGGAAAGGGAGCGCGTGAGTATCCTTTTCGATACTATCGTTGAAATACTCATCTACTCTAATTTAGCGATGTTCAATATTTTGGGGCAATACTTCTATATGCGCGGTTTTTCCCCGTTTGAGGTCGGTATCCTCGTTGCCATGATACCGGCTGCTTCATTCTTTTCGAACCCCTTCTGGTTCAAGATGAAACGGTCTTTACCCAGAAACCGTTTGATCGCGATCGTCGCCGCGGGGGCGTCGATCGGATTTTGGGGCGTTTATCTCGCGGGCCCTTTCTTCGTGAAATTAGGCATGATGGCCTTTACCGCGTTTTTTTCCGGAGCGGTGGTCCCCATCTCAGAATCCTACGTCATGGAGTCTCTGATTCATAAACAAAAAAAGCTCGATCTTCCCCGTATGTTTGGTACGCTTGGGTACTCGATGAGCTCTTTAATGATCGGTTTTCTACTGAAAATCAACACGATTTTTCTGTTCGCGTTTTCTACGGTTTTTCTGATGCTGGTAACGGCTCTAATCCAGCGCCTGGACCGCGTCGTTCTCACAACCGGGGGCAGCCGCGCCGACCTTCCCCCCAGGAAGGGAAGCTGGAAAGCCTTTTTAACCTACCTATCCTTCGGGTGCGCTTCTATCCTGCTGATTTCCTTTAACGGCACGTTTTTACCCCAGCTGATCGGACATCGCGGTTACGATCCCGCGTTAGCCGGCATCTGCTTCGCCGTACTCTCGTTTTCGGAGGTTCCTTTCCTGCTCTTCGCGAAGAAAATCCTGCGTAAAATGGGAACCCTGCTGCTGTTGGCGACCGGCGTGCTGTGCATTTCGATACGGATGTTCCTGACGCCTTTCACCAATTCGGAACTCACGCTGGTGCTGGTCCAGGTATTGCACGGTTGGAACTATATCGTCATCTATTACGCGATTTTCGATTACATACACTATGAATTGCCGGTTTCTTACGCTTCAAAAGCCCAAACCGTCTTTTGGATCGGTGTACAAGGTCTGAGCTTTTTTCTGGGCTCCAGCGTTGGCGGGCTTCTTGTCGAAGGAATCGGCCTGGATAAAACCTACTTGCTTCTTTCCGTCGGGCTATTCTCCGTCGCCGCGCCGTTGACTGTTTTCGCGCTCTTCAAGAAAGCGAAAGCGGCGAAGGCAACGCTTCATGCGCGCGCTTAGAAGAGCATGCCGCGGCGGTCAATCCGAGTCTCGCCGCGCCATACTCTTGTGCGTATCGTCTAGAGCTTATTGACCGGCAATATCTATATTTTCCAAAACCAGAAAAGCGGGAACTTCTCCTTTCTCGATCCGCGCCGTTTCGTCAGAAAACCGCATCGAGGTTTCGACCTTATGGATGTTTCCGGAGATAGAACCGCCTG
The DNA here is from genome assembly GCA_964566085.1 of uncultured Thermotogaceae bacterium. Lineage (GTDB taxonomy): Bacteria > Thermotogota > Thermotogae > MWEM01 > MWEM01 > MWEM01. The sequence continues at coordinate 8,499 of CAZMHO010000071.1, forward strand.
TGACGGGCCGCCCATCTTGCCAGCCTAACCGTATCTCACCGGCGAAGTCGCCGGTCAGGGGATCGATACTGAAGTCGGAACACCGCGTGACCCCGACGACGGGGCCATTGCCCACCCTTTCCCGCGTCATCGTTCCGGGGTTTACTTTCATCAATGGGTAGCTACCCGTGGCTTTTCGGTCCAAGTAGTAGGTAAACCGGCGCTCTCCCCAAAGCTCCTGCACTTCGCCGTCACGGATCACCGACAGCGGCTCCAAAAATGCGCCTTCCTGGTCATAGGGACAGGAATTCGGGTTGTTTTCGAGGTTCGGAATCATCGTAAGGGTGAGACGATCCCCAACGGGATTCTTCCCCTGAATCGGTTGACCGGGCTGGGCCAGCGAGCTTTTCTGATACACAGACTCCGCGTTGGTTTGAAAGGCATAGTAAGAAAGGAATTCGCCGACCGCTTCTCGCGACAAAACCACCGGGTGCTGACGGGCCGCAAACGTCTGCTGGGCTTTCCCCCGCTCCTGCACAAGATACAATTTTCGGGACATCTCCTTTCGCAGGTTATCGGGTTCGACTGTCCGGGCGTTCAGATATTCGATCAGTTCGACTTCCTCCCTTTCGCCTTTCCAATCCAAAATCACCTCGGTAAATATCCGAGGGGTCAAGAAAGAGACAAAGACGCCTCTGGAGTTACGGATGGTCGTGTGGACCTTTTCGAAGGAGACTTCGCAAGAGTTGACCCCGCCGGCCTTCTCTTCCATTCCGTCAAACAACGCGTTCAGATAGTCCTCTATGGCGAAAGGGGAAACCGACGTCTTTTCGGGAGATTTCGCGGCCGACCCTTCCGGTATCGGGAAGAAGGGGTTTTTCAAAAACTTCGCGCTTTCGATTCCGATTTCGATCGCTTCTTTCGCTTCAGAAAACGATAGCGTGGGATGTAGTGAAAGCTGGTAAAGCCCCCGGTAGGTTATTCCGCCCTCTTCGACGTCCCTGTACAACACCAGATCATACTTCTCGATATTCTTCGCGCGTTGCATATCCAACTGTCGCCGGACGAAAAAGTACTCCTGCGTTTCGATTTGCTTGACGGTCAATCGCCAGTCCGACAAGGCGCGCCGCTCTCCTAACCAGTTCACGAGATCTTCAGCAGTGAAAGCCCGAGACCTTTCCATTATCCCAACCTCGCTTTCGTCTTGATATACGGACCGCCGTCGGATACCTTCACGAATTCTTTGTATCCTTTCCCGCAGGCACCGGAGCCAAACAACTCAAAATCGCCCGACACCATCGAGATATCGGCGAGCAAATCCGGTACGTATCCGGTCATAATAATCGGCGAAAAAACCTTACCGGTCAGCTTTCCGTCTTTGATTTCGTATCCGTAGTGAACCATGCATTGGATTCCCCAATTCTTGGGGTCTTCCATCCCACTGGCCATCTTTTCGAGTAGAATTCCGTACGGGATGCTTCGGATCATCTCGTCTTTGGTTTGGTCGCCCGGCCGGAAAAACGTATTAGTCATACGCGCGTAGGCTTTTCGTTCATAAGATTCCCGGCGGCCGTTGCCTGTTGGAGGTGTCTTCAACCGGAGAGCCGATAGGAGATCCGAAATGCCGGACTCGAAAATCCCGTTCTCTATGATCGTCGTGTCGCTGCCGAGAACCCCTTCGTCGTCAAAAAGATAGGATCCGGGCTGGTTTTTCGCCGCCCGCGCGCCATCATGCATACGGACAAGCGGGGAACCGATCGGACGGCCAAAGTACGCGACGGACTTCGCGCGCCGTTTGACGAGCATATCCATCTCCACACCGTGGCCAAAGGCTTCGTGAGCTAAAAGTCCAGAAATTTCCGGAGAACAGATGACCTCATAGACCCCAGGCGGCACGGATTCCGATTTTAATAGCATCAAGGCTTCCCGAAGGGTCGGCTCGACGGCTTGCTCCATCTCTTCCACGATTTCGAGACCGCCTTGCCGGGCGATGCCGTGAAAGGCGTACTTCGTGTTTTCGCCTTCCCTGACGATCGGATTGATGGATGCCATAGATCTTTTCCCCGCCCTCGCGCTTTGAACCATACAGTAATCCTGAGAAAGCTCTCGTCTCGGAGAGAGGTACAGTTTATTCCATTCGGTTTCTTCGATCGCCAGTCGGAGGTCAACGACCGCTTCTGAGATTTGAAACCCTCTTTCCAACATCGTTCTCATCTTGTCAATATGTTTTGAAACAGTCCAATCTTTCGGCCGGATAAGGCAAGGCCCCGAATAGGAGTCGGTGAGTTCGGATTCTTCATAGTTTGGATACAAGAACCCTTCAAAGGACTTCGGCTTCACGAACCCGAGCCTTTCCGTGATTTCGCTGAGGGTATCCGGGATACGATTGAAGGAGTATTCCATGACTGCGCCGTCTTTGAAAACGCGGATAACAAAGCCACGGCTCTTCCACATCGCGTCTCGTATCGAACAGTCGAATCGCGAGAGTCCATACCGTGTTCCCACAACGTCCGTCCCCAAAATCGACACGAAGGCATATTCCTTTTCCAAAGCGGTAATGACGGATTCCATAAACGGTTTCGCGTTTTGCAAAAACGGAGACAAGTTCGGGCGCGATGAGGTAGGGAGCGCCATCGGTTTTATCTCCGTTTCGCGGTAAAGCTTCCCGTTTTCGGAAAAGCGCCACCGCTTTGCAAGGTTCCTTGAAGGGTGTTGCTGTCGATGACGGCGGCATTGAACGTAACTTCCCCATTGTAGAAGGACTTCCCGGTGAAGGTCAACTCGTTGCTGCTGATTATCCGGCCCGTCACGTTGGTGGTTCCGAAGTTGTCTTTCCAAGTGAGAGTGATAGAGGTGTTTCCATGCGTGATGCTGGCGCTCATCTTTTCATCGAAGATACCCAGTTTCCAAGAAAATTCCCATTGCCCGGTGAGGTTGAAGCTCAGGGAGCCGCCTCCCGATTGCGCCCAGTCCCACGTTTTGTTTTCGTACAGAATCACCTTTCTGCCGTTGTCCGTCGTCGCGATCATCGGACCGCAAACTAGGGTCGACACGAAAAAAACTGTCAGTAACGCGAACATGATGCTTCTCATAATCTCCTCCCTTAATCACCTTCATCGATTTCCAGTATGGAAAACTCCGGTTAAATACCCGTACGGTTGTAGCATTGATGGCGTCTTTTCCAACACTCCGCTGTGGAAACTTCTTCCGCTAATCAAATCCCGCCGGAAGCGCTCTTCTTCCGCTCTGCTCCTCGATGCGCCAGAGCCACCATCGTACCGCTGAGGAAAACCGTCTCACCTTCGGAACGCGCGGTAAACTTCTGTCAAATAACAGACCCCAGACGGTTCGTAATACCTATGAACGGAGTTTTGCTCATAGCGCACCCGGGGTAATCCTAAGAACTGAAGCCGGTCCGCATCGGGCTATTTCAACAGCTCAAAGTCGATTTCGCCGCGCACGTAGTCGATG
>CAZMHO010000072.1:0-925 GCA_964566085.1 uncultured Thermotogaceae bacterium
TCGGAAAAAGAAGGATTTGCGTCTGAGGAACCGACAAGGGTTTCAGATGGCTCTCAGCATAAGCCCAAGAGATGACCACTTTCAGCCCTTTCAAGTTGTTGGAGAACTTTTCTTGGATGGTCATCAAGTCGGCTAATCCTTGGAAGGGATGATAAACGTCGTCTTGAAGATTCATGATCGGCACTTTGGCATGTTGACACAAGTCTCTCAAGAAGGGATTACCGACTTTGAACTTGCAGTGTCGGATTGCGATCCCGTGTCCGAAGCGGCCTAAAACGATCGCCGTATCGCGTGGCGTTTCTCCGTGTGAGACCTGCATATGCTCCGGCGCGAGAAAGTGCGCATGCCCCCCTAATTGCGTCATACCGGCTTCCATTGAGTTTCTCGTCCGCGTCGATTGATCGAAAAAAATCAAGAAGCAGGTCTTATCGGGAAGGTATCTCGTGGGTTCCCCAAGCGCGAACTTCTTTTTCATCTCATAAGAAACATCCATCATTAGGTCAATTTCATCTTTTTCAAAATCTTGCGTCGTGATAAAGTTGCGGTTTCTAAAATCTATACTCATACGAAAGCCTCCTTCATAAGATTTACCACCAGACGGAAGATTATAACACATTTACCCGTTTCGTCCGTTGATTCGAGTCCCGAGCCGCTTTTTCTCGAGCGTCATCCGCAATCGGCGTATTTCCGCACCTCAACGTATTTTCCAGAGGCGATTCCGTATCGCGAGCGGAAATTCGCGCCTTCTAATACTTTCGGACTGCCCCTTGCGCTTTTATGAGGAATCGGCGCCTCGACCCGCGTAAAAACGGCTCCTTCGGTTCCGAATCGCCCGCCGAACGGGCTCATTTATTAAAAAACAAGGGCAGGCGTAAAAGATGGCAAACCTGCCCTTGTTGCGCGCTTTCATATCTTACTAAAAAAT
>CAZMHO010000072.1:935-11940 GCA_964566085.1 uncultured Thermotogaceae bacterium
ATTCAGACGCGATCCTTCCGTCTCTTGTTTGAACGGTCAGAGTAGTGGGTATGCAATAACTCGTGGGAGCGATGGCTGAGCGGGGCCTCGAAAAAACCTTCATAGATGGCCTTTATCGCCGGGTTTTCGTGGGATTTTCTTATTGTCTTAAGCTCATCGGCTTTATAGATCCCGTTAATTCGTTTTTGGATGATGTCGGGATCGTCACTGTAGGGTTCTCCCCCGCCTCCGATACATCCTCCGGGACAAGCCATGATCTCTACGAAATCGTAGTTGGCTTTACCCTCCTGAATCGCGTTCAATAACTTGCGGACATTTGCCCCGCCGTGCGCTACGGCGACACGCAAGACCTTCCCGTCCAAGTCTACCGAAGTCTCTTTGATGCCTTGAATTCCACGAACTTCCAAAAAATCGAGCGCTTGGAGCGCCTTTCCGGTTGCCAACTCGTAAGCCGTTCGCAAAGCCGCTTCCATAACGCCGCCAGTAGCCCCGAAGATTACCGCGGCCCCGGTAGAAGCGCCCAACGGATCGTCGTAGGGAGAGTCGCTTAAGTGCTCGACCCGTATCTTGGATAATCGAATCCTTCTTCCGAGCTCTCGGGTGGTTAAAACGAGATCGACGTAAGGTGTCCCGTTACTCATGAGATGCTGAGGTCGAAGGGCCTCTTCTTTTTTTGCCGTACAAGGCATAATCGAGACTAAGAAGATTTTCTCCGGCGGTACGCCAATTTTCTTCGCAAAGTAGGTTTTCACGATAGCGCCCATCATCTGTTGGGGAGATTTCGCGGAGGAGAGGTTCGGAATGAATTCCGGATACTCCTTTTCGACGAGATTGATCCAACCCGGGCAACACGAGGTGAACATCGGGAATGGCCCTCCTTCTTTTACCCTCGCTAACAACTCCGACCCCTCTTCCATAATCGTGAGGTCCGCGCTGAAGTCCGTATCGAACACATACTGGAAACCGAGTTTTCTTAAAGCGGCGACCAATCGTCCAGTAGAGATCGTTCCTGACGGGAGTCCCAATTCTTCGCTGATTGCCACTCGGGTAGCAGGAGCGGTTTGCACGACCATCACGTACTCGCCGCTATCCATGACTTCTCGAACCTGACGAACGGCGGAGTTTTCGGTGATCGCTCCGACGGGGCAGAATAACGAACATTGACCGCAGCCGATACAATCCGTATCGAAAACCGCTTCGTTAAAGGCGGTGAGCGGCAAAGAATTCGCGCCACGATAAGCCATCGCATAAATATTCATCGCTTGTAGATCCGAACAAGCGCGGATACAACGGCTGCACGAGATGCATTTGTTTAAGTCTCGCGCGATCGCAAAGGAACTGTTATCGATCAAATCCGGTTCGTAGGGCATTTTCGGAAGCTCTTCCTCTATCCCGTAGTCGTAGATCAAATCTTGCAATTCGCAGGACCCGTTCGATTCGCAAGTCATACATTTGTTCGGATGGTTCGAAAGGAGTAACGCGAGATTCGTTTTTCTGGCATTCATCACACGCGAGGTTTGCGTTTTAATCTCCATACCGTCGGTGATTGTTGTAACACAAGCAGCCTGTAGATTGCGGTAACCGGCGACTTCGATCGCGCAGATGCGACAAGCGCCTGTACTTTCGAGCCGGGGGTGATAGCAGAGACTTGGAATCTTAATGCCTACCGCCTTGCAAGCTTCCATCACCGATAATCCCGCTGGTAATCCATACTTTTTTCCATCAATCGTAAGGTTGATGAGCGACAAACTATCCCTCCTTCAATAATCGCGGGTTCTTGTACCTGACGAAGAATTCTCGATTCGGGCTGACTACGGGTATATTATAGCATAATCATTTCGAAGCGGAATTGTTCCCAAAAGCTTTTTCGTATACTCCGGGAAAACATCCCACAACGATTCCAAACTTCTGGTACTTTTTCGTACCGGTGTTTCGGTTGTTAGGGTGGTTGCTTCGGCGGCCACTCTCTTTCCCTCCTTACTTCGTCATTTTCATAATCCACCCCATTATTACGACTAAACACACTTTTTAAATATCGCTTGCCGCAGTATTCACCCCGTCGAATCAAAGAGTTCGGTAATTCAGACAAAATGCGACAAAAGAGTGAAGAAGGCACGAATTCTCGCTGCCCCGCCCTTTTGAATGAAGAAGAATCGAACCCGTTCTTGATCCGGTTTCTTCGAAGAAAGCCTTCGGTGACCGAAATATGAAGAATGCGGCAGTTTAAAGCAAAAAAAACGTGGTATAATCTCTAAGGAATAAACGGGATTGGAGGGAGTAACGTGAAAGTCTTAGGACTAACACCCCCGGGAGCTCGGGGAGAATCACTCGGGCCATCAACCACGAAAAGATCACGCGCCGGGATGCCTGTGGCCGGAAAATATCGGGCGATAGACTTTACTCTATCGAACATGATCGCTTCGAACATCACGCGGGTCGGCGTTTTGACCCAGTACAATCCCAGAAGCCTGATCGATCACTTAGGATCCGGTAAAGAATGGGACCTGGATAGAAAGCACGGCGGGTTGATGCTGTTGCAGCCCTATATGGATATCCACAGCTCCTACTGGTATCGGGGAACCGCCGACGCGATCCATCAAAACATGACCTTTCTGAGACGCAGCGAAGAAGATTACGTTCTGATCACTTCCGGGGATCACGTCTACAATTTTAACTATTCGGAACTGTTCAACTATCATTTTGCAAAGGGTTCGGATATCACGTTCATGCACAAAGCGCTTGATGAGTCTTATAAGGTGAACGAGTACGGGATATTGCAGGTGGATGATGACAACCGCATCTACTCCTTTGAGGAGAAACCCGCGGTTCCCGTCGGAAACAAAGCCTCTTTGGGCGTTTACTTCTTGAATAAATACCTACTGATGGATATGCTGTACAATACCGTCCCGCAAGCGGAAGGATATGATTTTCTGCTCGACGTGTTAATCCCGAATATGCAACGGCTGCGTTATTTCGGGTATGAGTTCAAGGGGTATTGGCGGAACATCAAGAAGGGGATACAAGAGTATTATGATGTCAATATGAGCTTACTGGATCGGAAGGTTCGCCAAGAGCTTTTTTATGATGGGGTCACGATCCATACGAAGATCAAAGACCAACCGCCTCCAAAATGCACGGGGACAGCTTATGTGAAGAATGCGATCGTAGCCGACGGATGCTTGATCTCCGGCCGTATCATCAATTCGATCATTTCGCGCGGCGTGAAGGTCAAGGCCGGAGCTTTGGTGGAAAACTCCATTCTGCTGCAAGATACCATTGTCGAAGAAGGAAGCACTGTAAAGTATTCGATTATGGACAAAGAATGTCTGGTACGAAGTGAACGAAGAATTATCGGCCGAAAAGAGGACATCTTAGTTTTCGAAAAGGGCAGCGTTATATAAGGAGGGGAATAATGGCATCCGGAATCACAGCAATGATATTGGCCGGCGGTCAAGGAACCCGTTTAGGGGTTTTAACGGAGGATATCGCAAAACCGGCCGTCCCTTTTGGAGGGAAGTACCGCATCATAGACTTCACGTTGAGTAATTGTGTGAATTCAGGGATATTCCGAGTGGGGGTGCTCACCCAATACAAACCGCATCTTTTAAACGCCCATATCGGAATCGGAAGGCCGTGGGATTTAGACAGAATGGGCGGCGGGGTGACGATCCTACAACCCTATACTTACGAAACGGGCAACATTTGGTTCCGCGGAACGGCGGACGCGATCTATGAAAACTTGTACTTCATCGAGAAAAACGATCCGAAATATGTGCTCATCCTTTCCGGAGATCATATTTACGCGATGGACTATATGGATATGCTCAATTACCATGTTTCCAAGCACGCCTTCGCGACGTGCGCTTGTATGAACGTCCCTCTCGTCGAAACGTGTCGCTTCGGCATTATGGTGACAGATTTGCAGCAGAAAATCGTCGAGTTCCAAGAGAAGCCGCACAACGCCAAAAGCACCCTGGCTTCGTTGGGAATCTATATTTTCAATTGGGACTACCTCAAAGCGTTACTGAAGCAAGACGCTACCAAAAACGATTCGACGCACGATTTCGGAAATGATATTATTCCGGAAATGGTTAAGAGCAACTCTGATTTCTTTGCCTACGAATTCGAGGGTTACTGGAGAGATGTCGGGACTTTGCCTTCTTATTGGGAAGCGAATATGGAGTTGATTCAACCTCTGCCCCCGCTCAGTTTGTATAATCCTTCCTGGAAATTTTACACCAGGACGAAAGAGCAACCGCCCGCCTTTTTCGGCCCGGAGGCGGTCGTCCTCGACAGTCTGGTCAGTGAAGGAACCGAAATATCGGGTGTTGTCGAGAAATCGGTGGTCTTTCAAAGTGTCACGATCGGGAAAGGAAGCAGCGTCAAGAACTCCGTCATATTGACTGGGAGCGTCATCGATGAGGGAGCGGAGATCTGCAACACCATCGTCGCCGAGAATGCTTTTATCGGAAAAGGCGTTCGTATCGGGAACAAAGTCTTCGCGCCGAATCGGGAAGACCCGAAAGTGTACAATTCCTTGATCACCACCATCGGCTATAACGCGAGAATACCGAATCATACGACGGTCGGGAGTAACTGCGTCATTCACTCCGGCGTTACGAGCACGGACTTCGAGAAAGAGGTCTATGATAGCGGTGAGTCTTTATGGAAAAAAGAACAACGGACTGACTACCCTTAAACGGGGAATTCGATGTTTTTCGATTTTTTTGCGCTAAAGATCCGCGCTGAAAGCCGAGCCTCAGACGAGGTTTTTTTCGGTTATGTCTTCGGGAAGACGGGGGAAAAGATCGAGTATCGCTTTATCTGTCTACCCCGTCGGTTTTCTAAGCAAGTCAGCGTGGACTTGAAAAGCCCGCTTTCCAGCTTCAAGGAATTTCTGAGTCATCACTATCAGGAACTCTTAAGCAAGACGACCGAGGTGGCGGAGCTCACCTCCGAATTCATGCGGTATCTGGAAATGCAAATCAAGAAGACAGGAGGCCGCGAATCTTTATCCTTGCGGTTTTCGAAGGTAATCGAAGACGGAGACTACGATGTTGTGAAGATGGAAGTTTTGACTCTCTTTCAAAACTGGACCTCTTCCTTGGATATCGAGCTCGTGATCGATACCTCCACCTACGAAGAGTTGACGAACAGCTACTTGAAAGACATCGATTTTGGGGAGTTCGCGGATTCCGTCTCTTCAAGAAATGATCTGGTCACGCTTCCAGAGATCTATCCGATTGTGGATCCGTTGGATGGGGTGTCAATCGACGAATTCGATATCGGGGATACTTTGTTCTGCACGTTGCTGGGTTTCACCGCGATCGATCAGGAGAAGCTGCTGACGGAAGAGTTCCCCGATCATTTCGACGCGGAAGGGAATAACACCGTTCCCTTTGAAGGGGTGCTTATCTCGAAAGAGATTCTGCCTCTCATCTCGAAAAACTTCGTGTTGGTTAAAGTTCAGATCGGGAAGGCCTTCCAAGCGAAATCGATGGTCTTGCGGTCGATCCGTTTGATGTTCGACCCGAATAAAATGCGAAAACGCCTTCAGAGTATCAAACATGACGCCGAGACGCACTCGATCTCTGTCGCCGACGCAATGTCCAAGTATCAAAAGATGCGTCAGGATTCGTCGAAAAAGTTACAGGAAACCGGGAAAACGAAGGTTAACGACTTTCTTCTAACGCTTGTCTTTCTTCTCCTCATCATCGGGTTAATTGCGATCATTCTGTACTATTTCTTTCTGACCTAAGGCTTCCAAATAGAAACCCTGAGCGCCATCAGTGGCGCGCCCGCTTTGAAAGTAGCTCAAACTCCTGATTCCAAACGTTTCTTTCTTTCAATTTGGTCAACAACGGGGAGACATTTTCCGTATTCCGTGACAATACGGAGGTGTAAATGCGACCGATAAGACTTTCAATGTATTCTTCGGCCTCTTCGGGAACTTCTGAAAAAAACGCCGCCGCTTCTTCATATTGCGCGAGCTTTAGCGCGCAAAACCCCAAACCGATATAGGTTTTCGAAGAATGGAATCCTAACTTGAGAGTTTGCTCAAAGAGTTTTTTTGCCATCACGAAGTCTTCTTTCTCGATAAAAGCCAAAGCCATGTTATAGTAGCACAACGGTTCTTCCGGATAGGTTTCCACCAAGAGGGCGTATTCTTTCAAAGCCACTCTTAGATTTCCATCTCGGTAAGTAGCATTCGCGGACTGCAACCTCTCATTAAATGAATCGGTCTCTTTGTCCACTTGGACTCCTTCGCGTTTTTTCCGATCTCCTCGAGAAAATTCCCATGTATCTCACGGCGCTAAGCTGTTTATCAAACTTTCCTTGACTTCGGGCACCATATAGATCGAATAGTACACCGAATCCGAATAGTCCATTCCGGCGATCCGGGACGAAACGGTAACGATCTTAACGCCTTCGAATGGGACGGTCATTCGATAAGAAATTGAACTGAAGGGCATCTCGGTTATTGCGCGAAAGTACTCTTCAAGAACGGGCAGGTAGTCCGGGGAAAGGACCATCCCGCCTGTCAATCGCGCCAACTTACTGAGGGGAACCGAGACGGTAAGATTGCTAAAAACGTACAGTTTCGCATTCTTAGCCAGAAGCGCGGGTGCGGCATTATCAAAGTCTATGCCGTGTCCATCATATTTCCAAAATAGAATATTGATCCCGTTTTTAGAAAGAGTTTGCAGATCGTGTTCGAAGAACTCGGCTCCATTTTCGATCCGATACAGGTCTACCGGTTTCCAGATATACTCAAAATTGAACGGGACCAAACCGCCGCTGTCGCTGATCGTGATAAACGGTCCGTTCATCCGAAAGTCGTTTCCGCTGATATGACGGTTCCTAAAATAAATATTCATTTGGTCTCCCTCGATATGCATCCCGTCGATGAAGTTGATCGCTTCCGAGCGCGTTCTTGCGAGGACGTAACTTTTCACGAGATGATCGTCGAAGTCCGTAAATGTGAGTAAAGGAGGGCAATAGTCAATATCGCTGATCCCTTCGAGCTCGATGTTGGTCAAATCGATCGAGAGATAATCACCGCCGGCGCTGTTTTTCGCATCTCGATAGGTGAGCTCACCGGTGTTCCACAGCGTGATGATATTACCCAAGCCGTCGCAGCAAGAGCTAACCGGGATCTTCCCGGGCATAAACGGAATCAGGTACATCTCTTCGTAGGTGGGAATGTGCAAGATCCGATAGCTTTTTAATGAGAGGTCTTGAAGCACTAAAAGGTCGAAATCGATGTCTACGTCGGTGACTAAATTCGGAGTAAACCCGTCACTCAGAAAAATGTTCCGGATTACTTTCCCGGAAGCCGATAGAACCGTTAAAACATTTTTCGGTGGATCTAAAACATAAAGGTTCCCCATACGATCTACCGCTCTGATAAATGGTTTCGAAAAACCGTCGTATAAAACCTCCGATTGAAGGGTTCTCAAGTCTATGCAGTGGAGTTTACCTTCACTCAAATCGGATAGGTACATTTTGCCTGCCACCGAATCGATCACGAGACCACTTGGCGACAAAAAGGGAAGGTCAATGACAAAACTTCCGTTTTTCCCTTCGCAAAAAACAAAATGATTAGCCCTGTCCAAAATGTAAAGATTGTCCAAGTAACGATCAGAGGCGATCGGATTATAGAAAAACTCGACAAACCTGACGAAACCGAACGTTTCAGAAAAATAGTCCAATCCCAAAACCGGATTTTCTAACGATGCCATCTCTCTTAGTGACCTCAAGCTCCTGAGCAGGATAAGGATCTCCGTCCGGTCCGGTTCTAAAAAAATCACTTTCTCCAGATTCCGGATCGCGTCGCTCACATTTCCCGTCTCGATATCCATCTTGGCCGTAAAGTACCAGAGCTTTGGAATGTCCATCGGATACATCGGCTTTTCGAAAGCGAGGTCGATATACTGCCTTGCCGCATCGTAGTCGCCTTCACCCCAATGCTCGATGGATTGAGAGAAATAGAAGCGCGCATACTCTTCAATCGGCGCCGTTTCCAGATACTCCTCTATCGTATGCGTCGCTTGACCCGACCCGATAAGACCCGCCGCAAACGATACGGTTAAAACGAAAAACAACAAGGAAACTTTATCGAGGGAAAGCGGCCGTTTCATCTGGTATCACGCCTCTGGGGATTCCGGATCGCCCGTTTTCTTCCGGATGTCTAATCTTTGCTTTCGAGTTGCCGCGCTTCCGGTCACCAGAGCGCTCATCATCGTGATGACGAAAACCAGGAGTCCGAGGTATTCGAACCATTTCGAGTTCGCGAAGGGTTGATTTCCGAAAAAAATCTTGCCGAACCAAAAAAACCCCCATGTAAAAAGATAGTAAAACTGGATGAAAAACGTAAGCATCGAAAAAGAAAAAGAAACCCAGAATAAACCCTTAGCCAACAGCGGCTGCCGCAAGCTACAAGAACCAAAGAACAGGCAAACGGCGGCTACAAATGAAAAACCAAAGAACCCCAACATTGGAAGGGGCGTTCGCACCGATAGGCCAAGCGCCCGAAAAATTTCGGCGTCCTTGAGCAAGAAGAGCCCCGAGTACAGAGCCAATCCCAAGAGCCCAAAAAACCCCAAGAAAAAACTGCTTATTGCTGAAAAAAGATTAACGTTCGGGGAATCTCCCCCAATCGATAGAGCCGATCGGGTAATAGATGGCCCTTTATACGTCACGACTTCCTTCTCCCACAAGCGCGAGAATCTTTTCGCTTAACGCTAAGAAACTTTTTTCCATATCCGTATCCCGGAAAAAAAACGGAACCGGTTTCCCCTCGTCTCCGGAGGTGATCATCATCGGATCCTGGGGTATTTTTGTCAGTACAATCGTATCGAGTTCATCCGCCAACAACTGCCCACCGTCCTTACCGAACAGATAATGAACGGTTTGACATGTCGGACACACGAAATAACTCATATTTTCGACGACTCCCAAGATTCGAGACTCCATCTGTTTCACAAACTCTCCCGCGCGCTTCGCGTCATCCTTTGAGACCGTTTGCGGTGTCGTCACCAAGATCGCGCCATCGATCGTGCCCAGCGCTTGCATGATTCCGAGGTGTTCGTCCCCTGTGCCGGGAGGCGTGTCGATAACTAAAAAATCAAGGTCTCCCCAATCGACGTCATCAACAAACTGCTCGATCGTCTTGTTTTTTAATGGCCCGCGCCAGATGATGGGTTTTCCTTTCGGGACAAAACAACCCAAAGAGATGACCTTCAGATTCTGAAAAAGGATATGGGGGTTAATTTTACCGTTTTCGGAGGCGGTGACCGTCTTCTCTTCTATCCCTAACATCTTCGCCACATTCGGCCCGTGGATATCCACATCCATTAACCCCACCCGATAACCCTGTAAGGCTAAAGCCGCCGAGAGGTTCACGGAAACGGTCGTTTTGCCGACCCCTCCCTTTCCGCTTAATACCAACAACTTATGCTTGACATAACCTTCCTCTTTTTCCGTAGACATTGAGATCTCCTTTCTATCAGCCAAGGCGCAAATAGCCGGCCGCTTTTTCCAGTATTGTATCAGAAAACCCTAACGCTTTTGCTACCGTGAAGGCTCCTCTCGGGACTTCATTGACCGCCAATCGATAGAGCCGATGATCGATCAGACGGTATAACTCCTCGATGTCGCAACCGTTTTGCCGGTCTTCGAATCGGAGGATGCCTGTCGTATAGATGTTCGAAGCGATTGACAACGGTTTCGAAAAATGAGTGACAAAGACCGATATCTGGCTCGGGGCCTCTTCAGCGTAGGCAACCAGAGCGGTTGCCAACGCCTCCCCTTCACTCGGGTTCGTCGATGACGCGAATTCGTCCACCATGGAAAGGGAAAAAGGCGAGAAGGCCGATTTCGCGCGCACGATCTCCGATCCGAACCCGCTCAGTCCGCTCTGCTCTTTGGTTTTATGAAGCGCATAGATTCTGGAGAACAAAGAGAATTCGAACCTTTCCGCCGGCGCCGGGATACCTGCCTGGGCTAGCAAAACCAGTAACCCTAGGGTTTTCAACGCGGTCGTTTTCCCCCCCATATTCGTTCCCACGATGAGCGTTGCCCCCTCTGCTATGGAAAGTGTCAACGGATCGTAGCGTAAGCCTTTTTGCAGACAATCCTTCTCCAATACGGGGTTTCTCCCGTTTTCCACGGTTAGAGATAAGGGTTCCGGAACCCGGTCGTCGCTTCGAAGGATCGTAGGATAGACACATAGATGGGCTTTCTTAAAGCCGACAAGCGCTAAAGACAGGTCTAACGCGCCCACTTCGATCGTTTGGGAGATCATCGCGTCGGCGTATCTCTGAAGTCGTCGATGGATTTCTTCGATGAGCCGCTGCTCCTCTGTTTCGATCTCCTCCAGTATCTCCTCCTTTTTAAAGTGAATGCTTTTCGTTTTCTCGCCGCCGGTGATTTCGTAATGAAGCGAAAAGGTGCTTTCCCGCAGCAATGAGATCCACTCGCACTTTTGTATCGCGAGGTTGCGGATGTCCGTTCTGGATAGGATAAACTCTTTTTGATTCCGGATCGGGATTTCGTACTGCTTCTGAAGCAGGTCACAATGCCTTTTCAGCTCCAGTGCCTCCCGTTTGATCACCTTCTCCAGCTCGTCCCGCAAAGTCAGTAGATAATCGGACTCTAAAGAGAAGAAAACTTGTTTCTTCCCCTCCGGATCCAGGATGCGCAAGGCCGACACCAAGGGTTTGAAACTGAACCCCGGCAACGTTTCGATTGCGAAGGTTTCCCGAAGTTGCTCATAAAGCAGTAAAAAACGTTTGATCTCGAAAAGATCAGCAAGATTAACAGGAAGGCCGGATCGCAGCTTTGACAGGCTCGTCGCGATATTGCGGAATTGTTTCAAAAACTCGCGAAGAGAGCCTAACGAGTCTTCGGTCGCGGCTTCTATATAGGCTAACTTGGAAAAGTGGGCTTCCAACTCCTTCTCCTGACCTTTCAAATAAGGTCGGATGCCCGCGGCAGAGGCTTG
>CAZMHO010000073.1:0-11931 GCA_964566085.1 uncultured Thermotogaceae bacterium
ATTTTATCAATCTCAGCGAAAAGAGCTGCGTCGTATTTTGGTTCTTTCCGGATTTCGGAAGCGAAAACGCCGAGTTTTCCGCCTTCATCCAACAGGAATCGTTCCGAAAGGCGCTATACCACGCCATCGATCGCTTGATCCTCGCTCAAATCTATAACCCGTATGACGCGGAAGAAATGTTGATCAATACGATACTGCCCAACGATGTCATCTTTGATGAAAAGGGCAATGACTACACGAGCGCCTTGCAGGATTTAAAAGACCTGGGCAAAGGCGCCTACCAGCCCGAATTGGCCCGGGCGTATTTTCTGTCAGCCAAAGAAGCGCTTGTCGACGCAAAGGGAATGATTAAGGGGGTTAAACCGGGAAAAGTTAAGATCGGGAGCTTGGTCGAACTGGATATCGATGCCAAACTTCCGATTCAACTTGTTTACGCCCACGGCACCAGCACAGACGAAACGCAGATGGCGCTGCTTTTAAAAGCGAATTTGGAACAAGTCTTTGGGAAAGAAAACTTGAGAGTCGTTTTCGCCCAATATACGAATAACAAGTATGAAACGATAATTTTGCCGGGATATTACGATTTGTGTTATGACAGCTTCTCGTTTAAATATGCGGATCCGTTCGCGCAGCTGGGTCGTCTGGTTACGGGCGGGGAGGTCAACGACGGCGGTTTTTCAGTGCCTGAATTTGACGCGCTTGTAGAAGAGGCATCATCGAAAATCATACTCTCGGAGCGATATCAGCTCTTCGCGAAAGCGGAGCGTCTTTTGATTGAAGGAGGGTACATCCTTCCCTGGGAGTCGGGAGGCGGCACTTACGGGATGAGCAAAGAGAAGCCTTTTACCGCTCCGCGGGGAGGTTTCGGCTTAAGCCGTTTTAAGTACAAAGGCATCGTGCTGCAAAACGATCCGGTAACGAAATACGAGTTCGAGCAGTTGAAAACCGAATACCTGAAAGAGTTGGAAGAGCGAAAATCCGTTTTCAATCCATAGCGGGGTTAGAGGCAAGATGGCAGACGCTCAGATAAAAACGTCGGCAAACCCGCGGACAAGTATGAAAAGGTTCTTCCAATCCTACGGATTCCGGCGTAGTTGGCAATCGGCATTAACCGTTTTTCTTGTTTTATTCTTCGTTTTTGTCCTTTTACGGTTGATGCCGATAGAAGGATACTTCACCCGACAGGATTATGAAATCATGACTGAGGATCAGCGCGCTGATTACTTGGAAGAGAACGGCATTACCGGCAATCCTGTCGGGTTGTTCTTTCGATTCCTCGGAAATCTGTTTCGCGGGGATTTGGGGATGTCCTTCCGCATACAACCGAATGTTGAGATTACCCGTATCCTCTCTGAAAAGATACCGTATTCCTTGATGTTCGGAGTCGCGAGTATGGGGATTTCTCTGGTTTTCGGGTTTGCTTTAGGCATGGCGATGGCTCACTATAAAGATCGTCTGGTCGATGGCGTGGGGACTTTGTACGTGGTGGTGGTTCGCGCCGTTCCGAGTTTGATATACCTGTTCTTGATCCAGATTTGGGTTACGGGTTTCTTCAATATTCCGATGACTTACAGCTCCAAAGACCCCTCCACCTGGTTCCTGCCCGTTATTTCTTTAAGCCTCGCCAGCATAGCCTGGTACGCGATTTGGCTAAGGCGGTTTATGGTGGATGAAGAGAATAAAGATTACGTCAAATTCGCCAAATCAAAAGGAGTGCCTCAAAAACGCATCATTTCGGGACACGTATTGCGGAACGCGCTGGTTCCTCTCGTGCAATATATTCCTTTGCAATTGCTTCTTACGATTTCCGGGTCTTTGATTATCGAAAGCATCTATTCCATTCCTGGTATGGGGGGGCTCTTGATCGAGGCGATCAAGGAAAAGGATAACGGATTGGTTCAGTCGCTTGTGATGTTGTTTTCCGTGTTGGGCGTATTAGGGGTCTACTTGGGAGATATGTTGATGCTGCTTGTGGACCCGAGAATCAAACTTGCCGGGAAAACGGACGGGGAGTGATCCGATGCTCAATCTGAAGATGAAACTTTCCGAGGAGCTTTTCGAGCGCGTCGATTTTGACGAAACGCGTTCCGAAAAAGTGGCGTTTTCCAACTACTCTTATTGGCGCTCGACGGTGCGCACATTTTTCAAATACAAAGTCTCGACGGTTTTGTTTGTCGTGATGGTGTCTTTCGCTTCTTTCAGTTTTTTGTTTCCATTTATCGCGCAGGCCATGCCCGAATGGGAAGAAAGCTACTATAATCCGAATTATTTTATGCTGGACGCCGGCACTTTCAACCAACCTCCTTCCGAACGCCATTGGTTTGGCACGGACGCGATCGGGCGGGATATCTGGGCCAGAACCTGGTATGGAACGCGAACCAGCTTGATGCTGGGCTTTGCAATCGCATTCTTCGATGTGACCCTGGGGTTGCTCGCGGGAGCTTTGTGGGGTTATGTGAAACGAATGGATCGGTTGATGACGGAAGTATACAATGTGATGACCAACATCCCGATGACCGTTTATTTGGTTTTGTTTACCTATATTCTGAAACCCGGTTTTTGGACGATTGTGCTTGCCATGTGCTTCACTGGTTGGCTTTCTATTGCTCGATTTATCCGTAATAAAGTTTTGGCGATACGCGAGAGCGAGTACAATATTGCCAGTCACTGTTTGGGTACGCCTTTGCGCCGTATTCTAACCCGCAATATTTTTCCTTTTTTAGTGAGTATCGTGATTATGCAGGTGGCATTGACTATCCCGTATTCGATCGGCAGCGAGGTGTTTTTGGGGTTTATCGGATTGGGGTTGCCTGTTGACCAGGTTTCTTTAGGGAATCTGATCAATCAGGGCCGAGCCACTTTCGAAATCTTTCCCTATCAATTGCTTTTTCCGACGGTGATTCTGTCTTTTGTGACCGTGGCCTTCTACATCGTGGGCAATAAATTTGCCGATGCGGCGGATCCTCGAAATCATGTATAGGAGGCGTTTATGAATCCGAAAATTCTCGAAGCGCGGGACTTAACCGTTTGCTTTAACCTGCGGGGGAAAATCCTGACCGCGATACGGGGGGTCGATCTCGAGATTTATGAGCAGGAAGTGTTGAGCATTGTCGGAGAAAGCGGAAGCGGAAAAAGCGTGTTAACGAAGACCTTTCTGGGCATGACCGATAAGAACGGGTGGATAGAGAGAGGCTCCCTCCTTTATAAAGACCATCCGCTGCACGAGTATAAGAAAGAAAAGGACTGGCTTCGGATAAGGGGTAAGGAAATCGCCATGGTTTTTCAGGATCCGATGTCCGCCTTGAACCCCTTGAAAAAGGTGGGGGAACAAATACGCGAGTCTCTCGTCATTCACCGATCCCTAAAAGAGAAAGCCCAAATCCAAGAAGCGATGGCGCTGATGGAGAAAGTCGGGATCCCTGACGCAGAGCGACGGTATCACCAGTACCCGTATGAGTTCAGTGGAGGAATGAGGCAGCGGATCGTCATCGCGACCGCTTTGGCTTGCAACCCGAAAATTCTGATATGCGATGAACCGACCACCGCGTTGGATGTCACCCTTCAGGCTCAAATCCTGAAAATACTCAAAGAGTTGCAACGAGCGTTCGGCCTCACGATTGTGTTCATCACCCACGATTTAGGAGTCGTTGCAAACATCGCCGACAGAGTGGCCGTGATGTACGCGGGAGAAGTCGTCGAACAAGGGGCTTCTGAAGACGTCTTTTACCGCCCGACACACCCGTACACGCAAGCCCTGCTGCAATCTCTTCCCCAACTGGGGAGACGGGGGGACCCTTTGTTCGCGATACGCGGAACGCCTCCCAGCCTCTTTCAGGAAATAAAAGGAGACGCTTTTGCGCCGAGAAACCCGAAGGCGATGAAAATCGATTTTCTCTATCCCCCTCCCAACATCGCGATTACGGAATCTCATACCGCTAAGACTTGGGCTTTGCACCCGATGGCGCTTAAGAAACATGGTCCTCCCGCAATCGCGCAGAAGGCCCCCTCTCTGGCTCGGGAACCTGCCTTTACCGCGACAACCGCTGCATCGTGGGAGAACCGAAAAAAAGTGCTGCAACTCCAAGAGGTTTCTGTTGCTTTCGGCAACGGAAGAAAGCGATTCCGAGCGGTTCAAGAGGTTTCTTTCGACATCTATAAAGGCGAAACCGTTAGCCTGGTGGGAGAAAGCGGAAGCGGCAAAACCACTTTGGGAAGAGCGATCATGAAGATTATTCCTACGTCCGGGGGCGAGATCCTTTACGAAAATGAGCCTGTGAATCAGAAGATGAGTAAAGAAGCGTTGAAGCGGTATCGTCAAAAAGTCCAGATGATTTTTCAGGATCCGATGGCGTCTCTGAATGAAAGGGCGAAAGTGGATTATATCATCAGCGAAGGGCTTTATAATTTCAAACTATTCCGAACTGAACAGGAACGCAAAGAGAAAGTGGAGCGGATCATGGCGGAAGTGGGCCTATTGCCCGAATTTGCGAGCCGGTTTCCCCACGAATTCAGCGGAGGGCAAAGACAACGATTGGGGATTGCGCGCGCCTTAATCCTGAATCCCGAATTAGTAATTGCTGATGAACCCATCAGCGCTTTGGATGTTTCCATACGGGCTCAGGTTATCAATCTGCTGAACCGTTTGAAGAAAGAGCGGGATTTGACCTATCTGTTCATCGCGCACGATCTTTCGGTTGTGCGGTTTATTTCCGATCGTATCGCGGTGATTTACAAGGGCCAGATCGTCGAATGGTCCGAGAGTGAAGAGTTATTCCAAAACCCGGCGCATCCCTACACTCAAGCGCTTTTATCCGCTATTCCAATGCCGGATCCCCGCAAAGAAAAGCAGAAACAATTACTCACGTACGAAGGCTCGAACCATCATGGCAGAACGCTTTCCCCTCACTGGACGGAAATTTCCGCGAATCACTTTGTTTTGGCGACCGATTCTGAGCTGGAAACTTATGCCAAACAGCGAAAGCGCGGCAGTTGATGAGCGATAGCCGCTTAATTCTTGGAGGAGGAAATTTAGGACTTAGCAAAGAAGAAATCTTTAAACGATTCTTGGAATGTTTACCCGATCCAAAGGGGGATGTTCTAATCGTCGTTGTCTCGAGTTCTTCTCCGAGAGAAACTTTCGAAAGCCTCAGAAACACGTTCTTGTCTTTGGGTTTCTCCGGTTCAAAAATCCGGTGTTTACCGTTGTCTTTGGAAGAGTCTCTACTCCGGGAAGGGTGGTGCAGCGACGGAAATCACCCCAGCCTGCTTTCTTATCTGGAGAACAGCTCGGGGGTTTGGTTCAGCGGCGGGGATCAGTTGAAAATCACGGGGAGTTTACTCGAACATTTCGAGCAACCGACCTTGTTTCTTATGAGCATGAAAGAACGATTTCGAAAAGGCATGGCGATCGGCGGCAGTTCCGCCGGCGCCGCAGTGATGAGTGAAGTGATGATTGGAAGCGGAACTGACGAAGGAGCGCTAACCGCGCCGGTGGAAACGGATGCGCAACTGTATGAAGCTCAGAAAAAGGAGTCTACCGGCCAATTGCTGGTGACCAAAGGTTTGGGCTTTTTTCCGGAGGGCATCATCGACCAGCATTTTAACACGTGCGCCCGCTTGCAAAGACTGATCCGTGCGCTGCGCTTTTCAAAAACCAAAACCGGTTATGGGATTTCCGAAGACACCGCTTTGGTCTACTCCGCGCAAACACGGCAGGTGGAAGTGGTGGGCAGCGCCTACGTGACTAAGGTAGAGATCATGGATCAGAAGGTTCTTCTGTCCTATGAGTATAGAAAGGGGGTTTGATATATAAAACTCAAACGATCGGGAATCGGGAAGGGGAATGCAGAGGAATGCTTCTAAAGAGAAACGGTTGAGTCAAGAATACCAAATTGCGCGTGAATGGAGACGCGACAGGAGGGAAAGTTATGAAACAGGCTTTTGGGAAGAAAACCGTACTTGTATCGCTATTCCTAACGCTTGCGATCACTTTATCTTGGGCAGGGGTGGTCTTTGAAGAAACGTACGCGATTGCGAACATAACGCTGGTGGATGCGAATCTCAACCACCCGGATTTGATGAAAGGCTTTTCTATCCAAGGTTTATTGACGGATGCGCAAAAAAAGACCGGAGAAATCCTTTCGGTGGCGATGGCCTTTTCGTCAGGCGCCTATGACGCAGTTGTGGAATTCTTCACTTCGGGGGACTTCGCCGAAGAAGCGCTGTTTTTGGCCTTGGTGGACCAACTGGATGTAGAGGGAAGGATCAGGAATCTGTCCGGAAACCGGTTGGATTATCTGGACGGAAACACCGGCGATCCGATCCGATTCTACGGAGACGGAGTAGACTTGTTGTTCGAGTCCACACCCCACGAAGCTGCCGGAGAGTACCATTTCTATTTAATCGTAGTGGGGGAAACAAAAGCGCTGTGGATAGGCGAAGCCGATAAAACCTTCACAGTCACGCAGGAGGAAATCGACACCTCGAAAGCCTTCAATGCGGGTTTTGAACTAATACAAAATGCCCACCTTTTGGAATGCGCCGAAGCGAGCGCGCTATCGGTCGCTGAGAAAGAACTCGCGGCTGTCGAGTACTATAAACCCCTCATAGATTCGTTAAACCTCGGATTGCAACTATCCGTGAAAAAAGATGACCATCCGAACTACCCGGACGATTTTATCGTCACTTTAACAAAAGGGTCAAAATCCGCATCTAAATACGTAACCTTGCTATTCGGCCACTAAAAAATGAACCCGATCCGTCCGGTTCGCTTTCTAGGAAAGTCCGAATCGGACGGACTTAACGAGGTGAGGTATCGTGTCGAGAATCGTCCGATTTTTTCTGTTTGCCGGGTTGGCGCTGCTTATTCAGAGCAGCTCGGCCTCTCAAAATATGCAATTACCGCATCATGGAGCCTATTCTTTGCAAAAAGTGACCCTGATCGGAAAAGGAAACCGTTCAAATGACTATAAACTGTCATTCTATCCTCCCGAAAACCAAGAAGGAATCGTAGCTTACTTGATCGGGTATTCTGTCAGAGACATCGGAGAGGTTCGCTCCTTTCTCGAAACTCTGACGATAGAGGAGCTACTCCTTTTAGATAAACCGGTAAACCGGGGATACGTCATCACGAACTTAAAATACGCAGATGGGGCAGGAAACACTTTTAACAGTTCACAAAAAGACCTTGTCACAGGACAGGATTTTTCACAACCGGGCACCTATCACTTCTACGCGATCACCGTCGGCCAAGAAGGCTTCTTGGGGATCGAACAGGCGGCTCGAACGGTCACAAAACTTCCGATAGGCGACCAATTGATGTTCGAGCGCGTTCAGAATCTGATACAGGGCAGTTTTCGCGTTTTTGAAGAGGAGAGAGAACTTGAGTACGCGGTATTTTACTCCGCGAAAGGGTATACGAAAATCCAGGAAACAATGAGCGGCTTATCCCCATCCGCGATCCGAAATCTGATCGAAACCGGGCGCGCCGTCTTGGCAGGGCAAGAAAAACAAGGAACCTT
Organism: uncultured Thermotogaceae bacterium; assembly: GCA_964566085.1. GTDB lineage: Bacteria > Thermotogota > Thermotogae > MWEM01 > MWEM01 > MWEM01. The sequence goes on from CAZMHO010000073.1 coordinate 7,521, forward strand.
CTCCTTCGATTTATCTGAATTGACCGATGTCGATGGGTATCCCTACGATCCGGAAAAATGGTATTACGTCTTCCTTGTCACGTTGGAGGAACGGGAAATCCGTGGAATCACTTACCAGGAAGGCCTATTTATTACACCGGCGGAGTATCCCGAACCGCTGACAACAATCGGGGCCGGCCCAGGCCACGGAACGCTCTTTCCGAACGGGGGAGCGGCCACGATCGATCGAACCCGAAATTCTATCATCAGCAGCTCTCAGTCGATATTTCAGCGTATGGGGGCAAATCCGAAGATTGCGATTATTGGTGCGAGCAGTGGAAACGAAGCGCTGAACAGCCACGCTTTCCATTATGGTTCCGGAAAATCTAAAAGCGACCGGGAACGGTTTGCTGAAGCGGGATTTGAAGCGGTTTACATACCTTTGACCTTAGAAAACTTCGCCGAAGTGGGAGAAAACGAGTATTTTTGCAGACTTTTGGAAGCTGTTCACGGAGTGTACTTTCTGGGTGGAGACCAATTCCTTGCGGTACGGGCGATGACCCGAGAGGACGGAGGGCTGAATCGGTTAGGGCAAGCGATTGCCTCCCTTTATCGGAAAGGGGGCGTCCTGATGGGGTCAAGCGCCGGAGCGCATGTGCTGGGCGATGACGCTTTTCAGGGAGCGGAATCTTCTTATTTGGCTTTGCATTACAACCACACGGAGTTCATTCGCGTCCAGGATCACAACGGCGCTCCTTCTTCTCAGCTTCCCGGAAATAGTATCTTCTATGGTTCATTGCAATTAGCGCGGGAAGCAACGGGATATAAAACTATCTTTGATTCTCACTTCCATGCAAGAGGCCGTTTCGGAAGACTGTTGGTCGCTATGAAAGATAGCGGCGCGATTTTCGGGATAGGGCTCGACGAGGGCACGGGATTGATTATTCACGATAGCGTTGGAAGGGTAGTCGGGGTCGGAGGCGTTACCCTCCTCGACGCGACCGAGGCCTCTTTCGGGTCGGGACCTACGTTCTCGGTCGAAAACTTAAAAATCCATTACTTAACTTCAGGAGACAGTTTCGACTTTCATACCGTGACGGTCACGCCTTTGTCTTCAAAGAAACTGTATTCAGGAGATGTTTCTCTTTACCGGGAGGAACTGGAAGGGTTCGCGGATGTGTTCGGGAAGAATTACAAAACCCCGAAAGCGCTTTTTTCTTTTCTCGCGGGCAATATCCAGACATTTCGGTTTTCCGTCCCATCTCCCCCGGATCAAGAGGAAGCGCCCCCCTTTATCGCCGAGGTCACAAAAACGAGGGACACACAGCTCTATTTTCTTCAAAACCCTTTTAGCAGCGTGAACGAACTGCTCCGTTATCCGGTGTTTGGGTTTACCCATCTCTTCATGAGTGTAAAAAGAACCGGCGATGCCGGCGCGTTTCGATAGGAGGGAGTAAAAGTGAAGAACAAAAAACGCTTCATGCTTTTAGGGATTCTGCTGTTTATCTGTATTTGCCTCGCTTCGGATCTTAAACTCGCCGAACCGTTAGAGGTCTTGCGGCCATTGGTCAATAAACAGTGGGTTGGGGGTTTTGTGGATCCGGTTTCTCGGAAAACCTACGAGAATATTCAACGATTCGAAGCGATCTGGGGAGGTACCGCCATAAAATACACCTACTCAGTTTCGGACACCAACACTTTTGCGGAAGGTTTTTTTTATTGGAATCGTGAAACGAAACAACTCGAAGCCTTTATTCTTCATAGTAACTCGGTTATGCAAAGAGGGGTCGTGACCCTTGAAGACGGGGTGATTACTCTTAAAGGCAGTATGGTATTCCCCGATCGAACGTTCGAGTTTCGTAACACGTTTGAGTTCAAGGATGAGAACACCATGATCGACAGGTGGTTCCAAAACGCTTTCGGTTCATGGCGAGCCGGGCACGTGGTTACGCTGACCGCGCGAAACGGGGAGTAGGATATCTCGAAAACGCGAGCGCCGCGTGTTTCAATGATCAGAGACGCGCAGGAGCGCGCGCGACCTGCTTCGCTCATAGAGGTAGCGGTGTCAATCCTGCGGTTCGTGTGTTATGATCGAAGGGCGCGATACCGGCGCAGCAGAAACTATCTTATGGAATGAAAGGAATGGCTGAATGCCAAAAATACTTGTGTTAGCGGAAAAACCCTCTGTCGCCAGAGATATTGCGAGGGTTATGAACTGCGCCCAAAAAGGCAACGGTTTTCTCGAAGGATCGCGATATGTGGTCACTTGGGCGTTGGGCCACTTAGTCACCTTGGCGGATCCGGACGCCTACGGCCCACAATACAAGAGTTGGAAACTGGAGGACCTGCCCCTGTTGCCCGAAGAGATGAAACTGGTGGTGATCAAGGAAACCGGTCGGCAGTTTCAGGTCGTAAAAACCCAAATGATGCGCGGCGACGTAGGCGAGATCGTCATCGCAACGGATGCCGGGCGCGAAGGAGAACTCGTCGCGCGCTGGATTATCGAGAAGGTGCATGTGAGAAAACCGATCAAGCGGTTGTGGATCTCATCGGTGACCGATCGGGCGATCCAGGAAGGTTTTGCGCGTCTGAGAGACGGCAAAGACTATGAAAACCTGTATCATTCGGCGGTCGCGCGTTCGGAAGCGGATTGGTACGTGGGGATCAACGCCACGAGGGCGCTGACCTGCAAGTTCAACGCACAGCTTTCCTGCGGACGGGTGCAAAGCCCGACGCTTGCTATGATCGCTCATCGTGAGGAGGAGATCCGACATTTCATCCCAAGGGCATATTACGGAATCAGCGCGAAAACGCAGGGGGTCACCCTGATCTGGCGCGATAAAAAAACGAAAGAATACCGGACTTTTGATGAAGCGTATCGTCTGTCCGTGTTGCAGGGATTGACGGATAAGGCCGCCACGGTGGTTGGGGTCGAAAAAACCCAGAAGAGAACCTTTCCGCCCTTGCTATACAACCTCACGGAACTTCAAAAAGACGCGAACGCGCGTTTTTCTTTTTCCGCCAAAGATACACTCTCGATCATGCAGTCGCTCTACGAAACCCACAAGTTGCTGACCTACCCGCGGACGGACTCGCGCTACCTGTCGGCCGACATCGTCGACACGTTGAGAGAACGTATCAACGCCTGCGGTGTGGGGGTGTACGCTCCGTTGGGCGCCAGAGTGCGAAACATTTCTATCGGGCCGAAAGCCTTCTTCGTGGATGATACCAAGGTCACCGACCACCACGCGATTATCCCGACGGAGCAAAAGGCGTCTCTCGACAAGCTCACCCTCGAAGAACGGAAGATCTACGATTTGGTGATTCGACGATTTTTCGCCGTCATGCTGCCTTCGTTCGAATACGAACAGACGATCGTGGAAGCCGTGATCAACGGCGAAACCTTTATCGCCCGCGGGAAAAGAATTCTGAAAGCCGGATGGAAGGAAATCTACGGCCAATCCGCCGATGAGGATCCGGGTGAGGAGGGGCTCGCCGACCAGATTTTGCCCGAAATTTGCAAAGGAGACCGATTGGCGATCAGCGCGATCATTCAAACCACCGGGACTACCAAACCTCCGGCACGATTTACGGAAGCCACATTGCTCGCCGCGATGGAAAATCCCGTCCGATGGATGGAGGGGGAAAAGAAAGACCTTGTGAAAACGCTGGGCGAGACCGGCGGGCTGGGAACAGTCGCGACGCGGGCGGACATCATCGAAAAACTGATCAATACCTTTCTGATCGAGAAGGAAGGCAGAGAATTACGCATCACCTCCAAAGGGGAACAACTGCTGAATTTGGTCCCGAAAGAGTTGAAATCGCCGGCGCTCACCGCCGTTTGGGAACAGAAGCTGGCGATGATCGCGAAGGGGACGTTGAAAAAAGACCTGTTCGTGACGGACATGAAACACTATGCCTCGGAGGTCGTCAAAGAGATCAAAAACAGCGAAGCGGTTTTCAAGCATCAGAACGTGTCGGGGAAACGGTGTCCCACGTGCGGCAAGAATCTGCTTTTAGTCAAAGACAAACACGGCAGCCTCTACGTTTGCCAGGATCGGGAATGCGGTTACCGGGAACGGATTTTGAGTCCCCAGAAGACGGCGTTCGAAGACCGAAAGACAGAAAAACAGGGGGGGCTTTCCAAAAAAGAGATCCAGCATTACCTGCAATCGCAGGAGACTGCAGAGAGCCAGCCGCAGAACACCGCTCTGGCCGAGGCGCTAAAAAAGCTCCAAAGATCGGAGAAACCGTAAAGAAGCCGCATGGCTGAGATCTGGCGATTTCCCGCACCGGGTTTATCGTCGGTGACACTTCCGGCGGACACGGCCTTTTCGCTAACGGGGTCCCTCCGACAGGAAGAGACAAAAGGCGCTCGCGAGCTAACGGGCGCTCAGAAATTTTTGCAGTTCGCAAATCGCTTAAAAAAAGG
>CAZMHO010000074.1:0-11921 GCA_964566085.1 uncultured Thermotogaceae bacterium
CGTGGGGTCCAACCCGATTGCATAGTGATAACGCCAATGCCCATTTTCAGAAAGGACCAGCACTCCAGAATCGGCCTCCGGTATCAACAGACGCGCGTCTTCCAGCAGTTCGGGAAGGTAGTCTTCCTTGACCAGCAAAGCCTTTTCAAAGAGCGCATTGGTCGTTAGGATGAGTTGTTCGAATTTTTGTATGATCTCCCCGTCCTTCCTTGCGGACTCTTCCAGATCCTGAAGGTACAGTCTTTGAATCGTCTTTTCCGAGTGAAGGGAGTCGATTCGCGCCTTTAAAGCGGACGACTCCGCTCGCAAGGTCCGTAAAAGCTCGAAAAACAAGAACGCGAGATAGAGGAGAAGCCCGAGTATAAAAAACCCGATCGGGATCGGGTTCTGTCGATAAACTCCCCAACCGTCGAAAAACAGACCGGTTAACACCCCCGTATATCCGACGGCGACAAGAACGGACGGCGCGCGAAAAGACCGAAGCAGGAAAAGCAACAGATTGCCGATCAGCAGAACAACACCGACAAGCGGGAACCGCGCCAGGATTAATATCACCCCGATGCCGTCGATCAGAAGGACGCGCGTCAGGAGGGCCCTGCCGGCAGAATCCACTTCTTGTCCGAAGAGGTGGAAAACGAAGAAATAGATTACGAGACCTAAGAGGGGACCTTCGTTTAAGGGCGAGAAAAGAGGTCCAGGCATAAACACATCTTCGGTGGCCGCCAAGAGAACGATCAGCGTGCAGAAGGCCAGAATCCCGAAGGTTTCTAAAACTCTCCCTGCGGGGGAGCCTGACAGTCTTCCTTCCGGGGATTTGCGAAGGAGAAAGGCGTATAGAAACAGATTCAGCAAGGATAAACCGCCAAGCCAGTAAGGTAACTGTTTGTGGTATAGCTGAACCAGCTCCCTTTTCAAAACGCGCGCGGATTCTCCGGACAGAATTCCTCCGAAAAACCTAACCGTCGACTCCCCCGAATCGGGGACGGACGATAAAAAACGGGATAGGGCAAAAAACAGCGACATCAATACCGAAATCGAGAGACAAAGGACGATCACTCTTTTGATTCCGGTTGATTCCATTCTGCACCTCTTCTTTTTGGCAGAAGCCTTAGGTTCGCAAGAAGCGGCGAACTCCCTGGTATCCTTCCTCAAATAATACCGTGATATCGGGCTGTGATCTTTCGATTCGGTCATTAAGCTTGATGACCCAATTGTATTGTTTCAGGATCCTTCTCTTCAACTCAAGGGTTCTGAACAGGTCTGAAGCTAAGAGGATCTGCATCGCCGACTCGAAAGGCACGTCCTCATCATCCGGATCGGTATCCAAGCACACATGAAAATGGTGATCCAAAAACGGTTCGTACCGAGAAGCGACCCCTTGGAAACTTTCGGAGCTGATCACCCGCTTCGACCCTACCCTGACGGGCTCGAAAAACGGCAGGAAGGCTGTTGCGGCTTTTAGAACCGCACGATCCTGCACGGGGAAAACGACTTCTTTGGCGTTCAGGAGGTCGAACACGGAAGCGTAAACCGGAATCTGGCTTTTTCTCTCCTCCACGAAGCGAAAGTGCGCGTCCACGAAGTCCTTCAATTTCTTTGAATCAGACAGTTGAAGCTTTTTTTTCGTTTGTTGGGACTTAACCAGAATCAAAAAGTCATCGATCACTTGGTTCGCTCTCGAAGACCCTTTTTCAGCAGTCATCAAACAGTTCGCTTTCAGAATCCCGCAGAGTTCTTTCCCGATCGATGAAAAGTAATCGGCTGTCCGCTGCAGGCCGAAAAACGCGTAATAAGCCGCAACAAGGCTTCCGATTCCGGTGGATACGATACACAAAGGGCACCCTAAATTTTCTTCCAGCGCTTTCATCGCTCCGACGCTGCGAAGCGCGGTTTCGCAATCCCCGTTCAAGTATACTAAGTAAGCGATAGCCGTTCTATCTCCTTATCATAAGTATCCACCAGTATTTTGTCACTTTTCGCGATGATCTCGTCGGCCAGGTCAAAACGGAACCACTCGATATCGAGCGAATCAAAGTAGATGGCGAGATGGGCCCGTTCCATATCCCTCTTCATGAGATGCTCTCCTTTGAGATCATCCACATAAGAGATGAGATCGAAGGTACTCCCGAACCGGTTTTTTTTCGGTACGTAACTCACATCGACACCGATCACGGTTTTTGCGCCCAACCGGTAGGCTTCTTCAACCGGAACGACGCGCGTGACGCCGCCATCGACGAAGTAACTGCCGGCCAAAGAGACCGGGGAAAAGGCTCCGGGAACGGAAGAGCTGGCGCATACCGCGTCCGCGAGGAATCCGTAATCGAAAAGCTCTTTTTTCCCGGTTCGCATGTCCGTCGCGACGACGCCTAGCGGAATCTTGACGTCGCTAAATCGAGCTTTTCCGAAGATCGAGGAGATCAGGTCATACAAGAAGTATTCGTCCATCATCGAACGCGTTGCGGTGGTTTTATAGGCGGCCGTGAGTTTTCCAGTAAGAGAGACCTTTCCTTGAAGCGCGCGGGTAAGTTCCAAGATACTCTTGGCGCACTTCTCCACGAAGTAGTCCACAAGCTTTTCAACCGTCCGGATATCTTTGAACAACGCAAATGCGCTGCCGATGACGGAACCCATGCTGGATCCCGTAATATAGGACGGAATCATATCTTTTGCGCTCAATCGGCGTAAAACGGCCACATGAGCGAACCCTCTTGCTCCGCCTGCGCCTAAAGCGACACCTAAGCCTTTCATTCTTATCCCACCTTCTTCGGGTATTATATCATAAGAAGAACTCCGGCAAAGGTGCGATGAGGGCATCTTTAAGAGATTATGCAGACCATTGCGGCTGGCAGAAGATTGAGGCTAAAAATGTTGATTATCGTTAATGATTCATCACAACTTTTAAGTTTTCTATGAACATTTGCGGCATCTTTCGGCTTCTAAAGTTCGGATCCTTATCTAAGGAACCGAGAAAGGCCTCTAATTGGGTTCTATGCTCTTGCAAATAGATGAGTTTTTCGAGGTAGTTGCGCATCTGATCTATTTCGAGGTCTCTGACGACAGGGCCGTGACCGGGGATGATCTCTTTATACCGCTCTTTTTTGAGGGATTTGAGGATTTTTATCCACGTTTTAATATGGCTGTCCGCGACGATCTCGGGATGAAAGCCGCTGACAACAAGATCGCCCGTGATCAGCAGGTTGTACTTTGGGATACGTATGACGATGGTGTCTGGCGTATGGCCACCCACATTTTCCAAATACAGCTCGAGATCGCCGAAGGAGAGCTTGTATTCTTTGTCGAAGGTGATCGAAGGCGGAACGACCATCACGTTTTCTTTCTCCAAAAGCGGTTCTTTCTCCACCACGTATCCGATGTAGGTTTTATCCATTAACCGGAAAAATCCTTCTGAGGCTTTGCAACAGCATACGGGCGCGCTAAAGCCCGAATTGCCGAAGGTGTGATCGGGATGGTAGTGGGTGTTGATGACCAGGGTGATATCGCTGTTTAAGAGACGCTTGACCGTTGTTTTTACCTGCTCCGCTTTGGAGGGAAAAAGCGAAGAATCCACGATAATCGTTCCTTCTGAGGTGGTAATCGAAACGATATTCGAGCCACCAAAAGGGTTGTCGTATACGATGATACCGGGCGCTATTTCTTTCAGAAAGATATCCCCCCAATCGTTCTGCGTTGTAATCCAAAATTTATATTCCGCTATACATTTCTATAAGGATCAGGGGAGTTCCTTCTTATAAAAGGCCAACAACGCGCGCCTGCCTGTACGGAAAGGAGCCTTTTGATACTCTGACGCCAAAGCGTCCGTTTAGTCGCATTCGAAGCAGAGGGTTTCAGACTATCCTCTTACGGTGGGGATTTCCTTCCAGCAAGTAGTGTAACGGGGAGTAACGTTTTCTTTTTTGTCCTGATAAGCCTTTCGGGTTCCGGAGGAACCGAACTGCACTGCGTTTCGTCGTATCTTCTGATTCAGACGGTCGACCAGTTCCATAATCTGTTTTTCCTTTTCTTGGGTCCGGATATCTTCGAACAGGGACTGTTGAACATTGGTGCGGGGATAGATACCGGTGAAATACACGCCGGATTTTTTATAGAAGTACCCATATTGGAAGATGCGTTTTAGCCCTTCCCGCGCTAAGCGCAGCATCTCTATCGTATTATCCGTCGGACGCCGAAAGACGATTGGTTGACTGCCGAGATAGGCTTCTTTCGCGAATCGAGAGGTCATGACGAAGATGGTCATCATATTGGCGCAACACTTTTCCAAACGGAGTTTTTCCGCCCCGCGACTGATGTGAGCGGCTAAGGCCTCGAACAATTTTTCGTAGTCCAAGATCGGTTCGCCAAAACTGCAAGAATGGACGAGGCTTTTGCGCGTTTCCGGGGGCGCGATCGTGATACAAGGCTCGCCATTCAACTCTTTAACTACCCGCAAACCCACGACACCCATCCCCTTTCGAATAGTCGTCAGGTCGGCGGTTTTAAGCTGATAAACGGTATCGATGCCTTTCGCATGGAGTTTCTTTCCCCATCGATGGCCGATTCCCCAGATTTCTTCTATCGGATATCTCATCATCCACGTGTCGGTTTCTTCAGAAAAGGCAGAGTCGACGCCCAGGTACGGGGAGTGCTTTTTAGCGAGATGATTCGCGAATTTGGAGAGGGTGCGGGTGGGACCCCATCCGATCGATACGGGAATCCCCGTCCATCGGCGAACCGTATCCCGGATCTCTTTACCGAAGGCGGCGAGGTGTTCCAGGGGGATCGACCGAAGCGACAAAAAGCTTTCGTCAATCGAATACACCTCGATGTCAGGACAAAAGCGGGACAGGGTTTGCATAATTCTCTTAGACATATCCCCGTAGAGCGCGAAATTTGATGAATAAGCGATGACCCCGTGGCGGTCCAACTCTTCGCGAATCTTGAAATAGGCCGTCCCCATCGGTATTCCCAATGCCTTCGCCTCCGGAGAACGAGCCACGATACATCCGTCGTTATTGGAGAGAACGACGACGGGCTTTCCTTCGAGTTTTGGGTTGAACGCCTTTTCACAAGAGACGAAAAAGTTGTTGCAGTCCACTAATCCGTAGACCCGTTGCCCCATGTTCACACCGACCGTTTCCCAATACGGGAGAGTTGCGTCCGTTTCGTGATGCTTTACAATACCAAAAAACGAAAAAAAAAGCAAACGAAACAGGCGCGCCTTTGTGTCCTTCGTGAATAAATGCTTTTATGCGACTCCTCACGAAACCAAAAACGCCCCGATCCACCCAGTACCCGAGTATCGCTTCCACCCTCCTTTGCGTATCGATTTTTTACATAAACATCAACCGTAAGTCGCGCTCTTTCGGCAGTACGATTACGCGGCCAATTCGCGGGTGCGGTTTTTTTGGGAGCTTTATGGTATAATACGCTTGATGTGAACCCATTGGACTGACCTGCTTGTCGCAGGATAGTAAAGATAACCGAAAAGTTCCTATCACACCAGAAGGGGAACTTTTTTTTTGAGAACAACGAAAGGAAGAGAAAGATTTGAAGAAAACAGAAAATTTTAGTGCTTTAGGTCTATCGCAGGAAGCGATAGAAGCGATTACAGAAAAGGGGTTCGTGGAACCGACGCCGATCCAGAAGAAAGTCATTCCCGCGTTGCTCCAAGGGACCAAAGACATTATCGGCCAGGCAAAAACGGGTACCGGTAAAACGGCCGCGTTTGGTTTAGCCATTATGGAGCATTTGGAAAAAAAGAACGGGCTGCCGCAAGCCCTCATCGTTGTCCCAACCCGGGAACTCGCGTTGCAGGTCTGCGAAGAGTTAAATTCGCTGAAAGGGGACAGAGGGTTTCGGATTATCCCCGTCTACGGCGGACAGTCCTACGAAACGCAGTTCAAGCTTCTGAAGAAAGGAGTAGAAATCGTTGTCGGAACGCCCGGCCGTTTGATCGATCATATCCATCGCGGGACTTTAAACATCGGGTCGATCGGTTACCTGGTTCTTGATGAAGCGGACGAGATGCTGAACATGGGCTTTATCGAAGAGATGGAAGAGATCATTAAAAACACGCCGGCAGACAAACGTGTGCTCCTCTTCTCAGCCACTATGCCCAAACCCATTTTGAGCATCGCGCGCAAGTACATGGGCGATTACGATCATTTCGTTGAGGAAGAGAAACAGCTGACCGTCGATACGACCGAGCAGCTCTATTTTGAAGTCAATGAAGCAGACAAAGTAGAAGTGTTGTGCCGGACGATAGATCTGGAACGAGATTTCTACGGATTGATCTTCTGCAAGACGAAAGTAGACGTCGATGAACTCACGCAAAAGCTTGTTGAGAGAGGTTACGAAGCCGAATGTTTGCACGGGGATATCGCCCAGTACCAGCGCGAACGGATTATGGAGAAGTTCCGAAAACACCGGATCAATATTTTAGTCGCGACGGACGTAGCCGCGCGGGGTATCGATGTTGCCGACCTGACCCACGTGATCAACTTTTCATTTCCGCAGGATCCCGAAGCCTACGTTCACCGGATCGGCAGAACCGGAAGAGCAGGGAAAGAAGGCACCGCCATTACCTTTGTGACTCCGGAAGAGTACAGAAAGCTCTCTTTCATAAAAAAGATCACGCGAACGGAGATCAAAAAAGAAATGATTCCACCCGTGAAGAAAGTGATCGAATCCAAAAAAGCGCGGATTCAAGAACAAGTCGAAGCGGTACTGCAAGATACCGACCTGAACAATTATCTCGAATTGTCCAGGAGGATTTTAGGGGACAAAGACCCGGAAACGGTACTCGCAGCCGTACTCAAGCATTCCTTCGGCGAACAGCTTGACGAGTCGGCCTATCGTCACATCCAAGAGGTCACCTTCCGAAAAACGAGCAAGACACGCCTTTTCTTCGCGCAAGGCCGCACGAACGGTATGACTCCGAAAAAACTCGTTCAGCTCATCCGAACGAAAACGGGAGTCGAAGACCGAAAGATACGGGACGTCGAAATCCTAGAGAAGTTTTCATTCCTAACGGTGGCGCACGAAGATGCCGAGCTGATTTTGGCTTCCTTTCGAGATAAAGGGAAGAAACAAATGGTATCGGTCGCCCATGAGAGAAGCAAAGCTTCCTAAACTGTTTTCCCGCTAAAGCTCTCTCAAACGGCCCTGGCTTAACGGGAAGCTCGGGTGATATCCGATTCCGAAAGAAGAGCGGATATACGCCGGCATTCCAGCGATAGAGGAAGAGAAGAGATAAGGCGCGCGTTGAAGCTGTGACGGTAGGTGCGCAGCAACCGATTAACGGGCGCCTTTATTATCTTCTACATCCGCTTTTTTTAACTCCCCCCCAGAAGTTCATTTCTTAGAAAGGCCTACCCGCTCGTGTGCGTTTGCCTCCTTCCCAGTAACTCCCTCGATTGGAATCACCCGTCGTCGGTATCGTATGACCGAAAGAGAAAAATGATACAATCGAATCATGGGAGGATCGAAGAAGATGGAAAGCACACTGATCCGTATCATCCGGCGCATGAAGGCGTTCTTCATCGTCGACTACATCAACCTGATCAACCTGTTTCAGTATTTCTTTTTCCTCTTTTCGTGGGCGGTTTGGTTTTTCTTCAGCGGCAAAGGCGAGATCGAAACCAAGATTTTTGCGTTGATTCTGCTCGGTATCTGTTCTCTGTTGCACAGCTATCTCTTACCCCGGAAGAAGCAATCCTGGGCAAAGCCGTTACTGTTTGTCAATCTGCTGCTGACTTATTGGATTTCCATAGAAGACCCGGTGCATATTACCTTCTATTTCTACGATATTTTAATCGCCGAAGCGGTCGTTTTCTTTCCCTTGGCCTTCGCGATCCGATTCTCGATATACTCCTTTTTAACTTGTCTGATCAGCCTTTCCGTCAGTTCGCTGCCCGTCGTGTACGTTTGGCGAAATCTGATCAGCTTTCTCCTGGTTTTCTTTTTTATGCTGTTAACGGTAGACCTGTACAAAAAACGGCTCTCTTTAGCCTATTCCGAAACGCTGTTAGCGGAACAGAAAAAACTATTGGAAAAAACCAATCAAAGCCTGAGACAGTCGATTGACGCGCTGGAAGAGATGGTTGTTTTGAAAGAGCGGAACCGTATCGCAAGAGAAATTCACGACAACGTGGGCCACTCTTTAACGGCCGCCGTCATCCAGATAGAAGCCGGAATTCGTCTCACCAACGCAAATCCCGTCCGGGCTGTTGAGAAGCTCCTTTCCGCACAAGACCAAATTCGTTGTGGATTGGAAGCGATTAGGCAGTCGGTTCGAACCCTGAGTTTAGGGGAAAAGAATAAAGATATGCTAACGGCGTTGAAATTGCTTATTATCGAAGCAGAACAACACTTCGGCGTTATCGTCGACACAAAAATCGACGATATCCGAAGGATGCCCGAGATTGCGGGAAAAGCGATTTACTACGCGTTGAAAGAAGGATTGACCAACGGGGTGAAACACGGAAGGGCGACACGGTTTTCTTTTTCGCTGGAAAATCGCGAAGAGACCATTTCTTTCCGGCTGCAGGATAACGGCGGGGGATGTGACGGCTGTCATCCCGGATTCGGGCTAACAGCTATGAAAGAAAGGACAGAAGAGGCAGACGGCTCTTTTTCGTTCTTATCCGCGATTGGGAAGGGGTGTTTAGTCGAAATATCGTTCCCGAAGTAAAAGGGGAAAGGCGGGGTTCGCGTGGAAACTATCAAGGTACTATTAGTCGATGATCAACGCTTAATGATCGATGGGTTAAAAACGATTCTCGAGTTAGAGGAGGACATTGAAGTCGTCGGAGTCGCCTTTGACGGGAAACAAGCCCTCGATATGGTGGCGGACCTTCGCCCGAAAATCGTACTGATGGATATCCGGATGCCCAAGCTTGACGGTGTGGAAAGTACGAAACGCATCAAAGCGGCCTATCCCGATACGGTGGTGATTATCCTGACAACCTTTGACGACGACGCCTATCTGATCGACGCGCTCAACAATGGCGCCAGCGGATATCTGCTTAAGGATATCCCTGCAGATCGGCTGCTCGCGTCGATCCGCAACACGGCCAGCGGGAATTGCACCTTGCCCGCGTCGATCGTGGCGAAACTGACTAAACGCCTGGCTCAGACGAAAATGGATAACGCGGAGTTTGAACGCCAATCGATAGAAAAACGGAAGTTCGAACTTCTGGAAGAATTGACGATGCGGGAAGAAGAGATCGCGCTTCTTCTGGTAAAAGGGCTGACGAATCGGGAGATCGCGAACAACCTGTTCCTGACCGAAGGCACGGTTAAAAACTACATCTCCACGATCTACAGTAAAATCGGCACAAGAAGCCGCGCAGAAGCGGTTCTCGTATTAAACGATTTTTTCAACTTTCGGGAACTTCGCTGACGGCACTTCGCAGAAGTGACAGCACTTCAAAGGAAGAAGGGTCAATCCCTTAGAATAATGAAGCAACAGCGGGTACGGATGTCAAGCCCCGCCAGGAAGGTGCGCTTATGAAACAGGCGTGTGTTTTTTTATGTTCGTTTCTGATCCCGATCTTCGTATATGGATTGCCCCTTGCCGACGGCATCGCGCAACAATGGAAAGACGCGGGATTTCCCGTGGCCTACGACTATCCATGGAGGAGTTTCGCCTTCCGCGGGCATTTTTCTCATCGGGTGCAGCTTGACCTGTCGAAGAACACGATCGCAGTCTACACGGAAGATCTTTCGGTCACGGGCTTTAAAGACCTCGCCGCTTACGCTGCCGACCTTCAGTCTCTGTTCTCGGCATCGGGATTTAGAGAGACGAAGCTAATCTTCGAGGGAAGCGATCTGGTGAGCCAAACGACCGGCGCGATCGACGGTTTGCTGTTAACCGGCGCTTCGACTCTCCCATTTCGTTTTCTACCCGAATTGCAAGGTTTCGCGCGTTTGATCCTTGACCTTTCCTTCGACGCGAAACGGCTGAACCGGTACGAAGATCCGTTGCCAAACAGCGGAAGTTTCGGGTTTTCGGGAGCGACAACCGAAGAAATCGAGCGGATTTCGTCCGAGCAAAATGCGTTTCATAAGATGCAGCAGTATCAGGAAACGGTGCTGGAAAGCAAACTGCAAAGCACGGAAAAGGAATTGGCGGATCAGCGAAACGCCCTTCTCCTGATTGCCGCGTTCAACGACGAACTTTCACAAAGAATCCGCGTCCTCGAAGAGACCATCGCGACGTATGAGGCTTCTGAAGCCGCGAAGGATCGAGTCGAGGCGCAAAAACGGATAGAGAGCGAAGCCTTTGAACAGCAAGGAAGGCAGTTGGTGGAGACGGGCCTTCAAGTAAAAAAACTGGAAGGATTCCTCACGGAAAAGGAAACCGTCATCTCTCAACTGAAGCAACTGCTCTCCTTTCGAGAGGCCCAAACTCTCGGACTCTTAAAAGAAGTCGAAAGGCAAGCCGAGCGGATCACCGCTCTGCAGAGCGACAACGCCCGATTGACGGAGGAGAGTCAACGGTTAGCGCTTCAAAGGCAAACGCTACCGGAGGCGGCAGAAGAGCAAGCGAAAGAGGCGCCTTCTGACGGTAGGCTCGCAGCGAGCGTCGGCGAGGAAGCGGCCACTTCAGCGTCCCCCAGAAGACTCATAGAGGAGCGCCGGGTTTTTCCGGATAACCAGGAATACAATCTGAAGATCCGTTACGCCTATGATGATTCTGGGAAGGCTTCTACGCTGCAAATCCTTGATAAAGGAGGATCCTTGCTGGAAACTTCCACATATGCATATGACGAGGAAGACCGGCTCCTTAGCGTTCGATCTGTCGGACTTTCTACCGGAGAAAGAACGGAGACCTATGATTATCGGGAACATGAGACGGTAAAGATAGAATTCCGTGAAGGAAAGACGCTTAAAGCCATCCAGAAGATCGAAAAGAATTCCCGAGGGCAAACGGTGCGCATTCGGGCCTACGATTCTAAAGGAGTATTGACGTCCACCGAAGAGTACTTCCACGAAGGAGAAGAAATGAGGCGAGTCGACGGGTACGACGCCACGGGAAAACGCGTTCGACAGACCACCTACACCTACGATGGAGAAGGGCGGTTAACTCAGATTACGATCAAAGAGGGAAGCGAAGTCAAATGGGTGCAAACCTTTGACTACTCGATAACCGGTGAACCGGCTAAACTGAGCGTTTACGATTCGAAAGGAACACTCCTCGAGTATACCGAATACGAATACGAGCCCTAAAAACAAAGGCATCGGAAACGATGCCTTTGTCGATTATCGGGATCGGCGATAACGCGCGCCAACCTTCCGATTCCATTCTATTATGAACCCTGCAAACGGTATTCTATGCTACTGCCGGCTGATTGCTGGAACGCGACCCAAAGTATTGAAGGGCGATAAGGAAGGCGACTAAGGATAAACCGACAACGTCCGTCACCAATCCGGGATCGATCAGCATAAGACCGGCCGCCAGCGCCAAGATTCTTTCCCAAAAACGCATACGCTTCAACATATACCCTTCCATCCCGGCGGATATCGCGAACATACCTACGAAAGAAGTCACGATCATAAACAGTACTTTAAAGGTCGAGGCGGCAGTAGAAAAGGAATCGGGCCCCAAAAGAATCGCGGGGTTCAGCGCAAACATATAGGGAATGATGAAAGCCGCAATCGCCAACCTGGTAGCTGTGATGGCCGTTTTTAGCGGGTTCGAATGGGCGATGGCTGATCCCGCATAGGCGGCTAAGGCAACCGGGGGCGTGATATCGGCCACGATTCCGAAGTAAAAGACGAACATGTGGGCGGCCATAATCGGAATCCCCAGTCTCATAACGATCGGAGCGGTGATGGTTGCCATGATAACGTAGTTGGCTGTGGTGGGAACGCCCATCCCCAACACAATACATGCGATCATCGTGAAGAACAGCGCCAAG
>CAZMHO010000075.1:0-11804 GCA_964566085.1 uncultured Thermotogaceae bacterium
CGTCTTTTGTCGTCTTTTTTTTGTTTTCTTCTTTAATACGATTCCACCCCATTATTGTACCCACACCGGGTGCTTTCTATCCGACAGCTATGGAGCATTCGGTTTCCAGGCATTTCTACTGTATGGAGGGCGAAATTGGTTACCGCAATTTTTCCGCATTTCAGTAACCAACGAGGAGACAGCTTTTTGAATCCCGATTTATCGGACGGTCCATCCCTTGTTTAGGAGAACAAATCGAAGAATCAACAATACCCATACGGTCGCAGGGCGGAGATAATGAATCTGCATTTTTTATTGCGGGATGATAAATAATTAGTAACCATAAGTAGCACAAACGCATATATGATATAATATGTATAGTTTCTTATAACTCCTTTACAAGGCAGGTGAAAGCAGATCGACATGGATTCGATCAACGCTCCATTAGTTTTCTGCAATTGGGCCGCGACTTCTCCAAAGCTTATCGTGCCTTATTGCGCGGATCAAATCCGAACGGTTCGTACTTCGGAGGAACATAATTGGTTGAGTGCTGCGCGTAGCACTATCTGCAGTTTTTTTGGAGTAAAGGAACCGGAAAGGGTTATCTTCGGGAGCGGCGCGACGGACTTGTTGAATAAGCTTTTATTCGGTTCGGTGAAGTTCGCTAAAAAAGGGATTCTTACAACCATTTTGGAGCACAATTCTGTTTTAAGGCCGCTTTACTGTATTCGAGATCGATATTCCGTACCGATTCATTGGTGCTATCCCGACGAAGAAGGAGTCATTTCGCTGGAAAGAGTGAGAAGCGCGATCGAAGAAGGAGTCGGCGTAGTCGTCATTTCGCATGCTTCAAATGTGACAGGCGTGTTCCAGCCAATCCAGGAAGTCATCCATATCGCGCAGAAGAACGGCGTGAAAGTGATCGTGGATGCCGCTCAAACCGGAGGAAGGCTCGCGATCGATCTCTCCGAAGCGCAACCGGATGCAATGGTGTTTGCGGTTCACAAAGGCTTTATGGGAATGACCGGGTTAGGATTTATGATCCTTAAAGAAGGCTTTGATCCGGATCCAGTTGTATATGGCGGTACAGGCGCGTATTCTGAGTTAGAAGACCAGCCGGAAGAATATCCCTATCGCTTGGAAGCGGGGACGCCGAATACCATGGCGATTGCCCATTTACTTGATATCCTCGAATATTTTTTTAAGCAAAACATCTTCGACGCGATCCGAAAAACGGAGGAAGATTTTCTGGCTTTCGAAAAACTGACGCAAAAAATACCGGGTATACGAGCGTTCGGCTTTTCGGCGAAGCGCCTTCCCTTTATCAATATCCTTTTGGATTCCAGTTCGCCGGAAGAGCTCGCTTTTATCCTCCGCCAGGGTTTTGGGATGATCGTGAGGCATGGGCTTCATTGCGCTCCTTTACTGCATCGCTGGTTGGGAACATTCCCGCGGGGCACGGTTCGATTGAGTTTTGGGTATGCCACATCCTCATCCGATTTGGAGGCTGTCTTGTATGCGTTACGAAAGATCGCGGGTTAAAGAGTAGAAATCATGGAGTATGAAGTCCAACGAAAAGAAGATTGCGTGGGCGTTTACAGGATTTATCGATATACATTGGCAAGAAATATTTGTCAAGAAATGCTCAAAGTGTTCTCGAAACTGGGGAAGATAAAAGTATACGAAGACTTTCCGAAACCTTGTTTTATCATTGCTTCAGTGGATACAACACTCAGAGGAGTTTTGGGGAGCAGTTTTATAGAGATAACGCTTTACGACCCCATCGCCCGAGGCAAGGAAAATTTCGAACAACTACTTAAACAAATCGAATGAGGAGGGATGAAATGCATCTTTTTAAACCACAATGGATCGGTCTATGGATTTCGATAATGATCGCTTCACCGGTGATTTGGGTATTGTTTCCACAAACGAACGTGTATATGATCGGTCTGATGGCAGGAGCGCTACTTTTTGCGGTGTGGACGATTTTTAGACTCAACCGGGAGTATCGGGCGTTAATCAGGAAAACGTGGATCGTATCCGCGGGGGGAGTGTTAAGCGAAGGGATTGAAACAAAAAAAGGGTCCATCCTATACTTGATCCAATTCACATTCCGGAGTTTTCTTGAATCAATGAGGAACAATCTGCGATACTTTAAACTGCTTACCGCAGGCGTCAAACAAAGCTCTGAAGAACTCTCCGGAATCGCCGGGAAACTCAAGCAGGAGTCTCTCCAGCAGAATGAGATCATGAAAGAAGTGGCAAACTCTTTCCGCGAAATGTCCGAAGGCTCGAAGCAGATTACCGAGAGTATCATGAGCATCTCGACCGTCACTCATGACACGACGGGAAAAAGCGAAAAGATCAAAACCGGCGCTGAGGAACTGATGGCAATTTCGCAGAAAGGAAAAAAATCCATGAACATGACTTTGGACAACATTAACGAAACAATGGCTTCTTTTAGCCGATTGAAAGAAGAGGTAAGCGTTTCTCAGAAAAATACCTTGGAGATACAAGAGATTGTGGAAGTGATAAACTCTATTGCGTCGCAGACTAATCTCTTGGCTCTCAACGCGGCTATAGAAGCGGCTCGTGCAGGTGAAGCGGGACGCGGATTTGCCGTCGTGGCGGAAGAGATACGAAAATTGGCCGGCGGCGTTACCGGAGCTACGCAAATGATCTCAAAACTCATTACAAACGTGACCCATAGCGTAGAACAGGTCATCCATCAAACCGAAGGAACCCAGGAAAAAATCGGTGAGGCGTTTCAATCCGTCCATGAAACCAGTGAAATTTTCGACCGGATTCTCTTAGGTGAGAACGAAATCCAGGAGCAAATCGCTAAGATCGTCCAAGAGATAATGTCTCTCAACGACTCCGTGCAACACGTCGCAAGTGTGACACAGGAACAGCTGGCGGGTACCGAAGAATCGTTGGCGAACATCGAAGTAGTGAATCGCACCTCGAAAAGCGTGTATGAAATGAGCGATCTGTTAGCTGCGAACTCGAAAGAGGTCATTTTAAACACAAAACGCTTGTATCAGGTTCTTAGCGGGTATAAAATCCAATAGCAAAAGGAAGGCGCGTAAAGATGGACTTAAAAAAACGCTATGATGCGAATGAAAGTAAATTATTTGTAGAGAACATCCACTTCGTTCTTCATTGCCATCATTACAATACGCTCATCCATAAAGCGATGGTTAATACGCCCTTTATCGATGGGAAAACGTTTATATACGCAACGGCGGCAAAAGACTTTTATGATACGGTAGGCAAAATCCTTAAGAATAAAGGGATTTCCGGAATGAAGGCGGTTCTATCGGCCTGTGAAGAGCTTTATCGGTACTTCGGATATGGCACGTTGGATCTTACGGGCCTCAACGAAGGAGGCGGAAAAGCCATAGGGAAAAGTTCCCATCTTGCTTCCGGGTATCTCGCGAAATGGGGTAAGCAACAGGAGCCTGTGGACGATTATGGAAGAGGTTTTATCGCCGCCAGTTGGGCGCTCGCATTTAATAAAGATTATCGAAAGTGCGTGGTCACCCAAAGCAAATGTATCTCCTGTGGGGATTCTCAATGCGAGTATCAGGTGGAGGGATAACGGTGGCGATACAAAAGAACATCATCATACAAGGCGTATCTAAATTAGAGGTTACGGGCAATGAAAGAGGGTTGATAGAAGTATTCGGAGTCTATTTAACGAGCGGAACCTCTTCTTTCTACAATCGATTAAGTTTCGAATTCCTAAGAAATATGGACAAAAGCGCCATCGAAGAAGCGGAAGTGATATTGGTCAATGCCGCGCGGGTATGTGGCTACAATACCTTTTACGGGATACAAAATTCGATCGAATGGGAAGGTTTGATTCAGCCGATGGTCCAAAATGATACGGACCGACTGCTGGCAAGCGTAGAAGTGTGCAACGCGCTTGGTTGGGTGAATTGGGAAGTCATCGATATTCAACCCGGAAGATCCGCGACCTTCCGCGCGAAAAAGGGGTATGAAGCAGAGCTCTATAGAAAAGACTACGGTCTATCCAAACGCCCCGTATGCTATATGCTTCAGGGAGTGGCTTCGGCTCTTAATGACTTATCCTTTGGCGGCGAATACCCATCAGGCATTTATGCTTTTGATACGGTAGAAACAAAGTGTCGAGCCAAAGGAGATGATTTTTGCGAGTTTGTCGCTACGAGAAGGCAAATCGGGGCCTGACCCGCGAGCTAACGATGCGACCGGCATTGTTCATAGACCGGCGCGTCAGGCGTTCCAGGGATTTCGGAACTCACCTCCAGTTTGAATGCTATCAGTTGATTGTTTGGCATTCCAACTGGAGGTGAATTTTTGTACATAATGAGATATGATAGAATATCGGAAAGCAACTCTTAAACAAGGGGTGAAAGTATGTTTTCGCTACGCTCGATTTCCGGAAAACTTTTATGGTCGTTGCTCGCCATTTTATCCGTCGCTTTTTTCGTGATATTTTTCCAGCAATCCGTCGTCGTAAATAACTTGTCGGAAGAAAACGCGATCAATCTAAAACAGAACGCGGTAACAAGCAACGTCGCGCTGTTCGAAATCATTATCGAACAAAAAATAAAACGGTTGGAAAACCTGCCCAAAAATTACCCCCAGTTTGAAACAGCTTCTAACAAAGGGATCAACGCCGTGATGGTGGAGGTTTATAAAACGGATCCCGAATCGGGTGCAGGAAATTATTTCTTCGCGAATGAAAACGGAATCATACAAGCGGAAGGATTTCCCGATACGAGTGTAGCGGATCGAGATTATTTTAAAGCGGTTAAACAAACCCGAAAACCGTTTATCAGCGATTTTCTGGTAAGCAGAAACGACCCCAACGTGCGCATTACCAGCGTCGCCGTGCCTTATATAGATTCAAAAGGCAATTTCAGAGGTGTTTTCGTTAATGTTGTGATCGTGAACGAATGGATTCGAATACTGGAAGAAAAAACGGTAGGGGAGACCGGGTATGCTTTTCTGCTGTCTTCTTCCGGAATATTTCTATTTCATCCCAATAAAGAGTTTATCGGTAAAAAATTGAACGAAGTCCTCGATAAAGATTTGGCGACCCTTTTCGAAACCCGGGTGATCCCGCAACCGGAAGGCGAAATGTCTTATCGTTTTAAAGGGGTGGATAAAGAGCTTCAGTTCCAAAAAATTCCGTATACCGATTGGTCTTTGGGGTTTACAATCAATGCCGAGGAAGTTGGGAGAAGTGGAAAAAGCGCGGCGATTGCAACCGCGGTCGCGTGGTTGCTTTGCATCGGCGCGATTATCGTGGTTGTCCTGATCTTGATGAGGAGTTTGCGAAAAAGATTATCCGGTATCACAGGGTTAGTCGCGCAATTGGGAAAAGGCGACTTATCGGTGACCTTTCAGGAATACAAAACGTTGGATGAGGTTTCCGAAATCTCCAAGGGTTTGGGATACATGGTTCGGTCTTTGAAAGACATGAACATTCGAGTTTTGACGGCCACGGAGAAACTCGATCAAACGACTCACGATCTGCTTTTGGTATCGGAATCCGAATTGAAAGATTCTCAGAATCTGGATTCTCAGGCAAAAAAGGTGGAAGTGAACACGCAAAACACATCCGCTTCGATCGAAGAAGTGACAACGGGCGTTCAAGAAGTCGCCGAAAGCGCTCAAAACGTTACCAAATTAGCTCAGGATCTTACGAATGAATCGGGGTTAGCCTTGGATTTAGCGACTAAGGGAATCGGTTCCATCCAAGAAAGCACGCGAAATATTGAAGAAGCCAGAAAACAGACCAATAACACCGCGAAAATCGCATCGGAATTATCCAATCAAGCGAAAAATGTCGAGGAAATCGTCGATACAATCTCCTCTATCGCAGAACAAACCAACCTCTTAGCGTTAAACGCAGCCATAGAAGCGGCGAGAGCGGGAGAAGCGGGAAGAGGTTTCGCGGTGGTCGCCGACGAAATACGAAAACTGGCGGAAGAGAGTAAAAAGGCGACGACAAACATATCCGGCATTCTTAAGCAGATAACGAACGGAGTGAAGGAAGCGGATTCCGCTACGAACTTCACAGTCGAACTCGTCGAAAAAGTCTTCGCGGATAATACGAAAATTGATAGCCAATTCCGAAAGATTTCCGAAAAGGTGGCGCATATCACCCAAATGATCGAAAACCTTGCGGGCGTCGCTCAGGAGCAGAGCGCCACATCAGAAGAGATGGCATCGGCTATGGATGGTACAGAGAAATCCACGGCAGAAATCTCCGAACAAATGAAACGAATCACCGACTTGATATCAAAACAAGAAGCCTCCGCAAACCAAGTCAATCTATCAACCAAGAAGATTTCCGACCTTTCGGAGTCGCTCAAGGAACTGATTCGTCAGTATAAGTTATCATGAAACAGCCGTTCGAGATAAAAAACATTCGAAATTGCCCGAAATTCATAGGGCTTGTGAAAGTACTGAACAGACCGGCAAAGAAGCTTTCCGGCTACCGGTGATTCGGGCATGTAGTGGCCGAATCGTTGTTTCCGATGGCGATGGGATCGTTAGCTTTCTGCCGTCGGGATATGCCCGATCGCTATGGTCATTAAGAAACCCGATTCTCAAAGAATGCCCAATGGTAAAGAAAGGCGACAGATAGTAGCTTGTCGAATCCGTTCGAACCGAGAGAGGTCCGAGACAGAGAACGGGTACGCGCCTCGGCCCTTGTTGTTACAAGCGAAAAGGAGAGTGCAGAGCGTGAAAAAGGGAACCTTCTGTTTTTTGTTGCTTTCTTGTCTGGTAGGCATCACTCTTTTGTTTTGTCAAAACTTACCTCCGAGTAGGTTTCGTTCGGTGATAACCTACGTTCATAGCGGCGGAAACGGCAGGATTGCGATAAAACTGCTGGAACCGGTCTCACCGCGTTATAATACAGGAACGGGCATCGTGCTGACCGTCGGCGGTTTTTTTACCCCGGGGTCGACGACCGACTTCCATTTCGACCTCCCGATTGAACGGGAGGGAATCGTATCCGCTTCCTTTCTTTGGCCCGGAAGTCGCGCGAGGATTGACCAGGTAGAAAGCGAAGGTGTTTTCGATTATGGCGGACCGCTGTGTATCCAGGCTCTTTCGGACGTCGTTCTCTTTTTAACCGGGAATAAAACAGATGTGAACGGGAAAACGGTTCAACAGGTACTATCGACTCCGGTTGATGTAGAAAACGCCGGATTATACGCTTTCTCGCATCCCGGAATCGCGGTGGTTCAGTTATTTGCGCATCATCCCGAAAGCGCGAAATATGTCTCGTTTTTTGTCGGCGGTGAAAATCCAACAACAGACGAGCTCATAGCGGTTGAAGTCGGGCATTACATCCAAAAGAAACCCGAGAACATCCCCGTTTATAACCCCTTTTACGACTATCCTCAGGACTACGGCTTAAACGATTTGCGTTTCGACTACTCGAATATTCGATATCATCTGGTACAGGGCATCCCCTATTATGACGTCGATCAAAACCGTTCATTCGGTTCGGGTGATATCCCGTTCGAATCGCGCAAACCGACGTTGTTCGGAAAGGTTGTTTACTCCGTGAACTTATTAACGGGATTACTCGCGAACGGTTCGCTGCGTCGCGATACGTGGCCGGAGACGTGGGCTACTCCGGAAGAGGCAGAAGCGTGGTGGAAAGACAGAAGCACGGCTTTCCAGTTCGAATTGATTGCGAACCATGACTACGAAACGAAAGTGATGCTGGTGTTCGGATTGGACGATCACGTGCAAACAGCAAAAGACAAGCCTCATATCCACCACATGTACGACGGTTTTTTTAGCATCGCTGAGTTTCCGTGGGTAAGACTCAATCCGGATGTTTCATATTTAGAAGCTCTGGTAAAAAGGAAAATCGGAAGTTATACGGAACACCCATCAAATACGGAACCGGTTGATTGGCTTAAAATCGGGGAATGGGCTGTTCAACCGCCCGTGATTGTTTCTGCCGGCGCCCTTGCGGCGGTTTTGGAGATGGCCGATCGCACCCATTTCGAAGACTGGTCTTCGAACCTTAACCGCGTATTGAAGTAGGTGATGGTATGGGTTTTCTGAGAGTAAAGCGATTCTTTCTCTTTTTAGCACTCGCCAGTTTTCTTGCGGTCATTTGTTTTGGAACGCCTCTTTTATTCACGATCGGCGTGCATATTGAACCTTTCGGGGAAACGGTTCAAGGCTTTTCCCGGGATGAGAAAACCTCTTACTGGAACACCGCGTTTTTCAACCGCCACTGCGAGAACTTGCTGCAATTAGCTGATTTGGTAGAACGATACGGAGGGAAACTGACGATACAAGTGCAGAGCCCGTTTACCCAAATGGTGATACAGCAGCGCCAAACGATATTGAGAGACCTTGAGAAAAGAGGGCACGAGATAGCGCTTCATTTCCATGAAGACGCGCATTTAGGAAAAAACTCCGAAAAGTTGCCCGTTTCCGATTGGGTAGAAGCGATGAAAGAAGAGATCGATTTAATACACCAAACAGGCGTTCAAAATCCGGTACTGTATTACAGCGGCGGCAATCTTTATCCCGGTGTCTTTGAAGCGGCCGCGGGGGCGGGTTTAACGATCAACGGAGATTGGAAAAACCCACAAACGCAGTCGCTGGAACCCCGGATGGTATCCATAAACCCCTGGAGACCCGCCGGAGGATATACCAAAACATCTTTCGAGGCATTTTTAACGCATGATCCGAACGGAAAAGTCATCTATCTGCCTCAGGGCATGATCGATGCCACGGATTTCAGCAATAAAAATACGATTGTCAAAGAAAAAGGTAACGCGGGATGGTTGCAAGTGATTGCGAAAGGGTTAGCGCAATCGGTAGCCCAAATGGATCCGGAAAAAGTGAACGTGTTCCATTTTACGATCCATGGCGGCGAAATGGTAGGCGCTCCGAAAAGCGCTCCCTTCCCAGAGCTTGAAGCATTTCTTAGAGATACGCTATCGCCGTATCTTCATCAGGGGAAAGTAAAGTGGGCGACGTTTACGGAAAAAGCGAAGGCTTTTGAAGAATGGGAAAAGGCGGCGGGCGCTTCCACATCCACTCCTACAGAGAGCATAAAGGAACCCGAAAGGATAAAAACCGCGAAAGGACTGATAACGTTTGTTATCAACGTCCACGATATCGCCAATGTTGACCATAGCGCCGATACGGTGATACGGTTCGCGCAGCTATTTGAAAAATACGGCGTGAAAGGCGACTTTTACCTGACCGGAGCGATTACCCGCCTTTATATGGAGCAGCGCCCCGACGCGATAACAGTTCTTAAGAAAACAGGAATGACGATCAGTTACCATTTTCGTCCTCCGCATGTCGCCTATACAGGGTTCGACGATCCGCTCAAAGGGTTGAGTAAAACACAACAAACGGAAATCCTGAAGGATTACGAAACCTACCATCTCGACCTGTCTACCGGGATGCTTGATAAATCGAAAAGCGGAGGGTATACATTGGTGAAAGAGGTATTCGGGGAAGCGCCCGTTACCGTCAGCGCCCTCAATCCGCGATGGCGGGCTATCCAATGGCCGATATATCGGGAAATGGGCGCGCAGATGACACTGACCTACCACGAAGAAGGGACGGATCCTGAAACCCCGTTTGAATACAGAGAGGGGTTTCTTTTACGTCCCAGCGATATCGGCGTCTCCGAATGGAAAGACCCGGAGAATCCGCAATCGAAAGAAGACTTTTGGTGGAATCGCGTTTCCCGTGATCCGAAAAAGGTTTATAATCCGGTAAAGCATCTTCAACAGCGTTTGAAGGAATGGAAGGGAGACCGGCTCCCGTTTATTACATCGCTCATCCACGAAAACAACGTCTACGCAAAAGGATCGACCTGGTACGCCATGTTCTACGATCATTCCGGAGATCCGCTACCGCCACCCTATCAGATGGACCATAATCAAACCGAGTTTCGTTCCGAAGAAGAATGTGAAGTTATTTGGAGTATTTATGAATCTCTGGTCCAGTTCGCTTGTCAATCGCTGGAAGTGGTCACTTCCAAGGAAATCGTGCAGATGGCGCAATAAAGAAAATATGGCTCGCATAACGGATATTATTCGAGGGAAAAACGGAACTATCCGGAAGCGATTCGGTCGCTCCGAAAAACCGAAATTACCCGTATTTCAGATTCCTCGCGAGGCGTGGAAAACACGTATTCCGTATCTCCTGGGTTGATTTGTACCGATATCGAAGCGAACCAAAAGGGCTCCTGCGGGTTTTTTTACGAAATCAGCCGGATCAGAGTCCCTCCGGAGCTTCCGTTAGGTGTTGGTAAAGCAGTTTCACCACCTCTTCGATATCCGGTTCTTGGATAGACAAATCTTCGACGGGATAGTGATCCATAAGCCATTTCGACAGCTTTCCGGTGGATTCGCCCGCCGGGATTTCCACCGATATTTCCTGTTTCTCAGGGTTCAAGTTGATTTTATGTTTGGCAAAAACCACCGGTAAAGGAGCCGCGGTATTTCGCAAAGACTGGACTCTCGCGCGAATCACGGTCGGCAATCGGATCATACGCTTCAATTCCTCTACAGAACCGAGAAACGCACGTTTCCCTCGATGAAGCAGTAAGATACGGTTACACAGAAATTCGATTTCATGAAGGTTATGGGTGGTAAGGAAGATGGTTTTGCCTTGGGTATTTAGTTCTTTCAGGAAGGTCATCATCTGATGGTGTGAAACCACGTCCAGCCCGATGGATGGTTCGTCGAGGAAGAGAATATCCGGATCGTGAATGAGACTGGCGCCTATTTCCGCGCGCATCCGTTGTCCAAGGCTGAGTTGCCGAACGGGTTGGTCTAGAAATTCGCTTAACGATAACCGATCGGAAAGCAACGCAATTCTTTCCGATAATAACGGTTTCGCGACGTCATACAAAGCCCCGAGCGCCCGATAGGTTTCGATGACCGGTAAGTCCCACCACATTTGTGTTTTTTGCCCGAACACGACGCCAATCCGTTTAACGTAGTTTTTTCGGTGTTTCCATGGACAGAGACCCTTGATGGTGACACTGCCTTCTTCAGGAACGATGATTCCGGTCAGAATCTTCACCGTCGTGGACTTTCCGGCCCCGTTCGGCCCGATGTATCCCAAAAAAGCGCCTTCTTCTACGGAGAAGTTGACTTTGTCCAAAGCTTTGATAACGTGTTTTTCTCGTGTCAATCCTTTTCTTTTATAGACAATGTACCGTTTGGAGAGATTTTGTATTTCGATCATAGAGGGCATTCCCTTACACCTCCTCTTTCTTACGTACCCGTACTGGTATAATGGCGGAGCCCGAGTTTCCATATGACTAAACACACGGGTAACAGCAGCGAAACGCCAATAATGGGAGAAAGCAGCGCCAACACGTTTCCGGTTTTGCCGAAAAGGTATCGGAGTGGATAGTATCCGACGGTTCCCAAAGGAATAATAAAAGTCAAGAGATTTTTGAAAAAAGACCCGAAAATGTCGAGAGGATAGATAGCGGCTGTGCGTATCGAATAATAAGCCAGTACCTGAAGGTCTTCGTTTTTTACCGTCCAGAACGCAACCGAGGCTAAGAGCCAATTGATCTCAAGCTGCATCAGGAACGAACACAACGCCAACAGGCAAAACCATAACACGATTTGGAAGCGCACTCCCTGGAGAGATGAGATGCCATATCCTCCAATGACGACCGCCTGGATGACGGAGGCGATACGCCTGAAATCGACGCGCTGAAGCATCATCAATACAACCGGAGAAACCGGACGGATGAGGCATGTATCGAATTGACCGGTAACCATCTGCATTTCGAAGTGTTCGAATCC
>CAZMHO010000076.1:0-11735 GCA_964566085.1 uncultured Thermotogaceae bacterium
CTTTATTCCCGTACCTTTCCTTTCTGAACCTCGGCTATCTTATCATATCTTCCCCCCTTTGTCAATCCCTACCGAGCCTTTGATCGTGTGAAATAACTGTTAATCCCTTAATGCTGTTAGTCGAAAAGTTCCCCCGCAACCCGAACGCGTTTCGGAGGAACCGAGCTGATCGAAAAGCCGTCGCGACGTTCACCAAAGATGGCTTAATCCCTTTAGTACTTCAGCAAGGCGATCGCTGTTCGTCGCCTCCGACCAGGTTAAAAAAAGGAAGTGTGAACCGGTTTCAATCGTCTTCGCTTTTTCTTTCGCCTCTATCCGGGTACCATTTTCGGAAAAACGCGTGGGTAAACCGATTTCCGCGAAGAATTGCTCGAAAGAGCCGATTGTGGACGGTAAGCTTCCCTCTTTCGGCAATACGAAAATGAAATGGCCTCCGCGGTAGACATACTGCTTAAGCAGATCGACGTCTCTCTTCGTTAAGACCGCGAACGTGGGCATCATCGCATCGGAGGGCGGCAAGGGTACGATCAGCCAATTGCAGTTATCCAGTTTGGCCGCGTTAATCGAACCCTTAATGGGGACGGTTTCTCCTCCCAAACTGACGAGGAAGTTCGAGAGCGGTTCGAGTTCTTTTAAGAAGTAGTTTTCATGAGACGTGTCTATCCCGGCGATAAATAAAACCTCTTCCAACCCGGCCTCACCGTATGGTTCTCCGTCAAGATACAGCGTCAAGGCTTTCGTCGGCGCGCTAAGCTCTATCACTTCTTTGAACAGCCCTAACGATTCCAAAACAAGGGTTTTTTGAAAGAGGGTTTCCTTCTCCGGAGTTTTAATCTCGAATAGGACCGTTCTTTCCGCTTCATTCAGGTTCGCAATCTCATAGCCATACTTAAAGGGTTGATCGCGGACGATCCGCGCGGGATAGGAGAAGGTATTGAAGAGATATATCTTTTTCGAATCCTGTATCCAAATCGGGGAGGTGATGACCTCGTTGGTATCATTTTGTTCCACTCGGATGAAAACCCACTCGTAAGGTTTGTCGATCGAAAGGGTGAAAGTTGCTTCCCATACGTCGCCCTGAACCGGTAGCTCCCGGACTCCTCCCGAATAAATGGCTTGAGCCGATTTTATCGAATCGCCGGGGTCCGAGTATTCAACGGTAAAAGTCACGATAGCCTTGTCATAGAGGATGTCTCCCATCATCGCATCGAGGGTTCGGAAGACTATCTTCACATTCGAGTCTTCTGTCGCGAAGGTGTGCCGTGCCCTGAGGGCTTTATATAAATCCTCAAGTGTCAATGTCTTCATCATAATGCCCGTGCGAAGCGAATTTCCGGAACCCCAATCGGCTTGATGATTATCCTGGTTCGCTGCTGCGCCAAGATGCCATCCTCTGGATAAAGCCCGCTGGTATCGATCGTAGTATTCTTCATTGATGCAGCGGGATACATAGGTGCTTCCGTTCCCCAACTCGATCAAGTGCATCACCTGGTCGGCGCGAGGGAAGTACTCGAAGTCGAAAAAATCTCCGTATTTCGCGCCGGGATGCGCGAAAGAGCCGATTCCTCCTTGCGCGTACAGCCAATCGTACAATTGGTACAAATCGCTTTCATCCCGATGGGTATAACTTTGGGTATCATATACGGTAATATGGCCCTGACCCGTTAGTGTCCATTCGAATCCGGCGATCGCCAAAAACCGCCCCTCCTCATTCATCTCCTCTGCAGCCAACAAGGTTTTCGGAAAACGCATCGAACCATCGGCCAAGGGATACCGCAAATAATGGCAATGGTCCGTAACGGCTTGAATGTGCACTTTTCCAAGGTCTCTCGCATGCTCGAAAGCGATCCAAGGATCGCCGACGCCATCCGAATAGGAAGTATGCGCATGGAGATTTCCGAAATAAATCGGAAGCTGCGCAAAAGCGGAAAGAGTGAGAGAAAAGACCACCAAAACGGATAACAAAGTGATAAATAATCGACGCATGTTTCCTCCTACCTAAAATAAGCGACGCGCTGAAGCGCGTCGCTTGATTCTTTCTATCAATACTCGTTTAATACTTTCTGGGCTTTATCGGTTACGGACTTCAGCACCGCCTCGACATCGGCGTTCATATCCGTCATAATCGTTTGCCATCCGGACAGCATAATGTTGAATATTTCTCGATACGGTCCGATGTAAGGTCTTCTAAAAGCGCTCTCTTGCAGCTGCAAATAAGTAACCTCCGCCCTCGAGTCAAGTTTGAAGAGCTCTTGAATCTCAGGGGATTCATATGCGGAGATACGGCTGGCCATATAACCCGTTGCAAGCGCCCATTTTTTTGTGTTCGGAGTCGCCGTGACGAATTTCATGAACTCCCAAGCTGCTTGCTTTTCGTTTTGCGGCTTGTTCTTAAACATATAGATATTCGCGCCGCCAATCGGGGTTGCCTTTTTGACCTGATAAGGCATAAAAGTCGCCCCGAGATCAAACTTGGCGTTTTCTTTCAAATAGGCCAGACTTCCCGTCGAACGGCAAACCATACCGATCTTCCCGGAAAGATCCATCGCGTTGCCGTTCGTCCGCGAATAGACGAAGACGCCTTCCCGCAAGCCTTTTTGGAAGAACTTCCAAGCCTCGACTGTACCGGGAGAATTAAGGAGTACGGTCATCCCATCTTCGGAAATAATATCTCCTCCAAATTGCCAAGCGTAAGACTCCAATATCCAATCGTCATCCCCCAGACGATAACCGAAGAAGTCATCCCCCAGTGTTTTTATCGCCTTTGAGGCTTGATAGACCTCCATCCACGTTCTCGGTGGATTATCGGGATTCAACCCCGCGGCTCGGAAAACGTCTCGGTTGATGTACAGTAAAGGGGTACTGGTGTTCAGCGGAAAACCGTATAATTTTCCATAAAAGGTATTCGCTGCGATAAATCTTGGAAAGAAGTCCGATAAGGACGCTTTAAATTCCGGGTCTTTGTTGATGAATTCATCCAAGTTTTGGAAGGCATCCCCGTCTAAGAACTGCCCGATCCGGCTTTGTTCGATCTGGGCAATATGGGGAAGGTTCCCCGCCACCATGGACGCGACGAGTTTTTGCATCGTATCTTCATAACTGCCCGAATAGACGCCTTCAACCACGATTTTCCCTTCATTAAGCTTGTTGAACTCATCGATCAGCTCCAGAAGGGTTTGTGAATAAACGCCGGTTTGCGCATACCAGACAATAACCTTAACAGGCGCGGCAAAAATCATCAGCGCGCATACCAACAGTACCACGATCATAAGTGCTTTCTTCATGTTCTCTTCCTCCTCTTTTTTATTCTTTGATGCCTGAAACGCTGATACCTTCTACAAACTGCTTTTGTACAAAGAAAAAGAAAATGATGATCGGTACGACCGTGAGCGCCGATGCGGCCATCCGATAGGTCCACCGTGTTTCCCAACCGCTCACGAACTGCGAGATACCGACCTGGATCATTTGATACTTGGGGTCGCTGACGGAAACGAGAGGCCACATATACTCGTTCCAATGCGCGATGAAGGTGAAGAGGGACATCGTCCACAATGCCGGCTTTGAGAGGGGCAATATGATGGTGAAAAAGATCTTCAGTCGACCGGCTCCATCGATGATCGCGGCTTCTTCCAATTCGCGCGGGATGCCGAGGAAAAATTGGCGCAATAAAAAAATGCCGAAAGCGCTGGTCATAAAAGGAATGATTAAAACCCTGTAGCTGTCAATCATCCCCAGATTCTTGACGATGATGTAAAGCGGAACTAAGGTGACTTCCGGGGGAACCATCAACGTACCAACCAAGATCAAAAAAATCAGGTCCCTTCCCTTGAAACGCAGACGAGACAACCCGTAGGCAGCAAAACTATTGAAAACCAGCTGGAGCACCGTGACAGACAGGGCGACAAAGAGCGAATTGAAGAGGTATCTCCCCATGGGTATCTGTTCCGTGGCTCCCACGAGCTCCTCGAAATCAAACAAATCGGGGTAAAACCGCGGCGGGAGAGAGAACACTTCGCTTTCGTGCTTAAAGGCCGTCACCAACATCCAGATGAACGGTAGGTTAACGACGAGCATAATAGCGATGATAACGATATACAGTGGAACACGAATCCAAAGTGAAGGTATTTTTCTCATGTGTAATGCACCCGCTTTTTGCTAAAACGGAATTGGATTACCGTGAAGATCATCATCAAGATAAACATAAAGACGGAGATCGCGGCCGCGTACCCGAATTTTAGATAGGCGAAGGCATTTTCATACAGGTAATAAGTGATAACTTGCGTGCTTTGAGCGGGCCCCCCCCGTGTCATAACGCTAACCGAAACAAAAACCCGGAACGAGGCGATAAATTGCATAACAGTTACGAAAAGGGTCGTGGGGGAGAGTAAAGGCCAAGTAATCGCGAGGAACTTCCTGAAAGAAGTCGCCCCGTCTATATCGGCGGCTTCGTAATAGGTTCTGGGTATGACTTGCAGACCGGCCAAGAAAAGAACCATATTATAGCCTATCCTCTTCCAGATACCGATGATCATCATCGCGGTCAAGGCATAGTTCGGGTCGCTCAACCAATTGATAGACTTGATGCCGAACCAACTTAGGAAGTAGTTCATAAGCCCCACATTCGACTCGAATATCCAAGCCCATATGACCGCCGCCGCCGCCATCGAGGTTATGACCGGGATATAGAAAAAGGTTCTGAAGACTCCTTTCCCTTTTAGCCACGGGAGATTAACGAGCAAGGCTAAAAGAAGCCCGATGAAGATGGAAACCGGTACCGTCACCGCCACATAGATAAAGGTTACCGAAAGCGAATTCCAAAAGTCGGAAGAGGTGAACATCGAGGTATAGTTGTCAAAACCGATATACCGCATCGGACGGATGAGATTCCATCGGAAAAAACTGACGAAAAACGACCATCCTAAGGGGAAATAGATAAACAATATCTGTGTCACCAAGGCCGGTGAAACGAAGATCCATCCGGCTAACGCTTCCCTGGTTTTTCTTCTCATGAAAAGCACCTATCCTTAACTTCTTCGTGTTTTCTAGCGATTTGAGCGATCGTCAATTGTCAGATAAGGCGAAATCGTAAGGGCGTATGTCGAACGGCAAGGTTAAGCCGGAATAACCCAAGCGCTTCTTTTGGAGAAGAAAAGCTGTTTTTCCTCGCCCACTCTGGGTAATTGACTCTCCGAAAGATTGTATTCCAACGCGTTGATCCTGGATCCGTCTTTCAGCTCGACGGTATATTCAAGATGCGATCCTAAGAAAATATAAGATCGGACAATGCCGGAAAGGGAGTTTAAGTCCTCCTCGAGACCGGGTGTCAGTGAGAAAGCTTCCGGCCGCACAACGATCCGCGCGGACCGCCCTTTCTCAACCAACGGGTTCTGGCAGAGAAACGATTGATTCAAAGCGGGCGCATGGACGACCCCGGAATCGGAGTCCTGTATGTCCGCGACGCCGTCGATAAAATTGACTTTTCCTATGAAATCAGCCACAAATGCGTTGGCTGGGCGCATATACAACTCAAACGGACTTCCCTTCTGCATAATCTTGCCTTTGTCCATAATCACGATCAGATCCGAGATACTCATTGCTTCCACTTGATCGTGGGTCACGTAGACGCTCGTGATCGCGGTTTCCTGTTGGATACGCCGAATCTCTAAGCGCATCGATTCTCTGAGCTTAGCGTCCAAATTAGAAAGCGGTTCATCGAACAGCAGGACTTTCGGTTTCATCACCAAGCTTCTGGCCAAAGCCACGCGCTGCTGCTGCCCCCCGGACAACTGATCCGGCCTTCTCTTCTCCAATCCGCGCAACCCGACCAGATCGATCATTTCTCGCGTTTCTTTCCGAACCGTATCACGAGAAAAATGTTTGATCTTTAATCCGAAAGCGACGTTCTCTTCCACACTCAGATGTGGAAAGAGGGCGTAGCTTTGGAAGACCATCGAGATATTTCTGTGATTGGGCGGAAGAAAGGTAATATCCTCTCCTTCCAGCCGAACGAACCCCCCTGTCGGCAGTTCGAACCCGGCAATCATCCTGAGCGTCGTTGTTTTCCCGCATCCCGACGGGCCTAACAGGGTGACTAAGGCTCCGGAAGGAATATCCAGCATGATATCGTCGACCGCCCTCATATCCGATCGGTCGCTTCTGAACACTTTCGTAAGGTTTTCGAGAACGAGACCCATAAGCTCACCTAACCCCGTAGTTTTGGTTCGACAGACTGATTTTGTTGCGCAGCAGGAGTTTAAGCGACGCCATAAAGAGCAGAATGATGGTGATGAGGATTACGGAATAGGCGCAGGCTTCCGAAAGGCGACCGGAATCCGTTTGACTGAGTATCTGAACCGTCATCAGATTCCATTTCGCCGAAACAAGAAAGATCGCAGCGCTGATCGCCGTCATCGCGCGGACGAAGGAAAAGACAAGGGCGGAAAAAAAGGCCGGAATAATCAAAGGGAGTGTAACACGACGGAAAACGGTGCGATTGTTCGCCCCCAAAGTAAAGGCCGCTTCTTCTATCGCGGGATCCACTTGGTTCAGAAGGGCAATACCCGATTGTATCCCGACAGGAATATAGCGGAACACGAAATTGAGCACCAAAATCGCCAAGGTACCGGTCAGTAAAAACGGCGGTGTATTGAAAGCGAAGATGTATCCGATGCCAATGACGGTACCCGGAACCGCGAAACTGAGCAGGGAGAGAAAGTCCATCGCCCCTCTACCGGGAAATCGTTTGCGAACGATCAAAAACGCGATCGTCATCCCCAAAAGCGCGGAAAGAGGCGTCGAGGTAAAGGCGATGACCAAGGTATCCTTAATCGACTCCAACCCCACATCGAACACGTACTTGAAATTCTCAAGCGTAAAGCGATTACTCATACCCCACGCTTGCGTGAAAGACCCCCAAATGATCGTGGCGTATATGAGTAAAATAAAGAGCGAAATCAGAAGGCAAAGCGCGAACAAACACCATTTGATAGGCCGATTGACGCTCTTAATGACGGAAGTAGTTGGTTTTCCGGTTAACGTAATATACCGTTTTCGACTCACCCAATACTTTTGAACCAAAAACGCAAGGATAGAAGGCAAAAGCAACCAAACGGCCAGAGCGGCGCCCGTTCTGAGATTATACATCCCGGTGATCTCTAAATACGCTTGAACCGATAAAACGGGGAACCGGCTACCGGCAAGGATGAGCGGGTTTCCGAAATCGGCGAGTGATTCGATGAACAAAACCAATAGCGTACTCGCGATCCCGGGTATAGAAACCGGCAAGATGACCTTACGAAAGGCCTGCCATCGACTCGCCCCAAGATTGAAAGCGGCGTCCTCAAGTGTGGGTGAGATCGTCGAAATAACCCCATCCAGGGTGATAAAGGCAACAGGAAAAAAGCAGACCATCTGGGCTATCATCAGTCCCCAAAGACCGTAGACCGGGAAGTTCCGAATACCGAAGATTTTCGCTGTGATCATGCCGTTGAACCCGAACAACATTATTAGAGACATCGCACCAATAAACGGGGGGAAAACGACCGGCATCAACGCGACGAAGCGAAAAAATCTTTTGAACGGAATATCGGCGCGATTGAGCGTATAGGCAAACAGGTATCCGATCGCGACGCCGAAGAAGGCGGTGAGGGAAGCGACCAGAAGGCTGTTATAAAACCCTTGGCGTAAATAGCTGTTTGAAAGTGTCTGCCGGTAAACGTCCAAACCCAAGGACCCGTCGGTTCTCTGAAAACTGACCATAGCCACTTTTATCAGCGGATATAGAGAAAATAGACACAACAGAAAAAAAATGCCGATAATCAAGGAAAGAAGAAAAGGTTCCTTCGTTAGCGCTTTAAGAGAGCGAAACAGCTCCGTCGTCCTCACGATGGCACCCCCCGTGCGCAAGAGTGTGGGTTTTGAAAAACGTGGGCTTCCGGTCTACCCGGAAGCCCTTCGGTCATGGGGAATGCGATTACGTTATTGGACGGGCAATACCTCTTTCACCCAGCGCTCGACGAGGCGCGTTTTCTCTTTCGCCGCCCATATGCCGTCGACGGTTACGAGCTTTATTGTGGATAGGGGTTGGAGAGCGCCGAAATCGACATCATTTCGAATGGGATAAAAATAGGTTTTCTGTTCGACGATCTGCTGCTGGCCTTTCTTAGAGATTAGCCAATCGACGAGCTTTTGAGCTTCACCCACACTTTTGGTCCCTTTTAAGATAGAAACGCAAGCGGATTCATAGGGAACGCCTTCTTCCGGGAAGATGATCTCTACGGGATACCCCTGCTCCTTGAACTGGAAAAAGGCGGGAGTAAACTGCAAACCCATCACAGCTTGCCCGGGCCCCACGGCTTTTGAGGGACCGGTTCCGCTTTGCGTATAAGTTTGAACGTTCGGGGCCAGTTTCTTCAAGTATTCGATCGCTCCCTCTTCTCCGAAAAGCATAATCAAACCGGTCAGCATTGAATAGGCAGTCCCCGAAGCCTGCGGATTCGGATACTGGATCATCTTGCGATAAGCCGCATTGAGAAGGTCCGTCCAAGTTTTCGGCATCGGAGCCTTTAACTGCGCTAAGACTTCTGTATTGATTCCGATCCCTAAGGGGTTCATATAGAACGCATGAAAAAACCCGTCCACATCATAAAACTCAGGGTTTACACCGTAGACGCTTAAGGTCTGATACGCCACTGTCAACCCTTTTTCTTTGGCGAGAATGTGGTTTTCCATCGGCGCTCCAAACCAAACATCCGCCTGTGGGTTATTCTTCTCCGCTTCGATTCTTGCCATTGCCGGACCGGAGGACAGGAACACGAAGTTCAGTTTTATCCCCGTATCGGCGGAAAACGCGTTGAGTATCTTTCGCGCGTTGGCTTCATCGACGCTGGAGTAAATGACGAGTTCCGAAAAACCGATCAAGGCGATCAGAAGGAGCGAGAGAATGAATAAACACCTTTTCATGCTAACACCTCCGATAATGTAGTCAATTTTGTTTCACGACTGATACATTCTACCATGTCCTTAGCGAAATCTGTATCGATTCGCATGCGCCACAGAGCAAAATGCGTTTTCTTGTAATCCCAAAGAATAGCGCTCGCGTTCTTTGACAGCTGGATCTCACTTTCCAAAAATAGACAGCGGAGGCAACAAAATGCCGCCGAAGCTTCCCGTTCCCTGATCATTCCTGAGAAACCTGCATTCTTCTTAAGTCGCGCCGCTCTATCAGATTGCCGAAAACTTCGACGAACTCCTTGCTTCGGTAAAGAGGCAGGCCTTCAAAAAACGTCTCATCCCTCGTATGAGAGTAAGACGAAGGGAGTGAAAAAATGTCTGTGTAAATCAAACTAAGGGATGACGCTCCCCTGTCTTGACAAAAAGGGCCATTTACGTTAGTTAAACTTCCTGTTTGGAAGCGCGACCGGTTTTTTCTCGAGGGTCTTTGTACCGTTGCTTTTATCACTGGATGAAGCATCGGTGAAACCGCGAGCGCTTGCTTCCGCTTTGGAACCCCTTACCAGCAGCAGCATCTGGCTCACGATCTCTCTGAGATTCTCCGCTTGCGCTTCAAGCTCTTCGGAAGCGGAGGCGCTTTCTTCGGCGGTGGCCGAGTTTTCCTGAGTGACCTGTTCCATCTGTCCGATTGCTTTGTTGATCTGCTCGGCTCCCTGGGTCTGTTCTTGACCGGCAGCGGAAATCTCATCCACCAATTCGCTTGCTTTTCTGGACTGTTCGGTGATCTCTTTCAAGGCTTCTCCCACCTTTTCGGAAAGGTCCACACCACGATGAGAGAGCGCGATGTTCCGCTCGATGATCTCGGCGATATCCTTGGAAGCTTGAGCGCTGCGATGCGCCAGATTTCTTACCTCTTCGGCCACCACCGCAAATCCCATGCCCGCCTCTCCCGCTCTTGACGCTTCAACGGCAGCATTGAGCGCTAAAATATTGGTCTGGAAGGCGATTTCTTCGATCACTTTAATGATCTTGGCAATCTCGTCGCTCGATTTCTTGAGCTGATTCATGGATTGCAGCATTTCATCCATCTGCGCGTTCCCCTTTTCGGCAGAACTCCTGGCGCCGTTGGAAAGAATGGCCGCCTGTTTAGCGTTTTCGGAGTTCTGTTTCACCATCGAGCCGAACGCTTCCAGCGTTGAGGAGGTTTCTTCTATAGATGCTGCCTGCTCGCTACTGCCTTCGGCCAGTTGTTGGGAGGAATCTGAAAGCTGGTGCGCTGCGGCAGTGACCTCTTCGGCGCCACTTCCCAAGGAATCGGTAATCCCCATCAATGCGCTGTTGATGCCGCGCATGATGACTACAGCAAGCGCTATTCCGAAGGCGGCGAAGGCGCACAGAAGGATCAACATGATGTTTCTGAGCATATTGATGTTGGCAAAGGCTTCAGACTGGTCCACTTCAATGATCAACCCCACCCAGGGTGTTCCCAAACGGACAACGGCCATACTTCCCAGCACGGGATCGCCCACATAATCCTTGTAGGCTTCTACGGCGAAGAATGCCTCATCTCCTCTCCGGATAGGATCAGAAAGCAATTCGACCGCTTGCGTACGGATCGACCTCTTCAAAGCAGCGTCAAGGCTGTATTCTCCGAACTTGGCATTGGTCAGCAACAGGCCATCGGCAGTGATCA
This sequence comes from uncultured Thermotogaceae bacterium, assembly GCA_964566085.1. Lineage (GTDB taxonomy): Bacteria > Thermotogota > Thermotogae > MWEM01 > MWEM01 > MWEM01. The sequence goes on from CAZMHO010000076.1 coordinate 10,646, forward strand.
GATACGCGTCTCCCGTCTCACCCAGCGAATCCAATCCGTCATGGACCAGCTCGTCGATCACTCGTTGCTCGATCGTCGCGTTTATGGTGCCGATGATGTGACGCGTCACGGGGTCGCGCATAGGCGCGGAAACCACGATGAGATTTCGGCGTACCAGATCGGAATGGAAGATTTCGGAAAAGGTGATATTTCCCGCCAAAGCGTCCCGGATATAAGCGCTCTGCTGAAGGTTTTGACCTTCAACCTGGTAAAGACTATCGAAAATCACGATACCCTGTTGATCGGTGATGAACAGCTGAGAAAAACCGAAACTCGCTTCCGTCTCTTTGGCAAAGATATCCAGGGTGGTTATCGTGTTTTTCCACTCCTCGGATTCCCCAGAAACCTGTGAGCGTTGGCGGACCGCGTTTATTCCCCGATTGATGGTGGCGAGATATCCGACTTGAGTACGAGCATTGGCAAAGTACTGATCCAGAAGCGATTTTGTTTGCTCCAGGTAAATTTGATTGCCCTTTTCGATCTCTTCGCGTATATATTGTTGTGAAAAGACAAGAAAGAGTACGGAGATGAGAACCAACGGAATAATCCCCGCCACAAAGATCAACAGGATAATTTTCGCGGACATTGCCATCTTCTTCAACTTTCTTCACGCTCCTCTTTCTTGTTTGGTGTTGGTCCCTCTGTGTGTCTTGTTTGCCGGAGAAACATCGAACCTTCTGGATTATAACCTTGCGCATGTCGAATAGGAGAATCGCTTTTCCCTTGACCTTCCCCATGCCCGCTAAGAGATCCAACCTCCGATTGTGTGCCATACTGAGGTGAGGGTTCGATCTCCGAAACGTGCGGACGTCCAGCATTTCGGAAGTGGAAGAAAGGAATGCTCTAAAGCTTCCGAATATCTGGTAAACCATAGAGAACATCGATACATCAATCGTTCTTTTCTTCTTAATGTGGCCTATACGCCATCATACGAATATTTCCGCTGAAAACTATCGGCTCTTCCTATATGTTAGGATTATACACGATTGTAAACGCTAAACGAGAAATCGTGCTTCGTGGCGTTACTAAGAACCGAGTCCTCTTTTTGATA
>CAZMHO010000077.1:0-11647 GCA_964566085.1 uncultured Thermotogaceae bacterium
AGCTATAAAAGGCAATCAACCGCTCATGAGGGTGGCTATCCCTGTTTTCCTCTGCACACTTGTTTTTGTGCCATTGGGTACTCTTTTCCCCTTGTTAGTCAAAGATTATTTCAACGGAAACGCCTGGCAGAACGGGTTGGTACAAACCTTGTTTTCCGTCGGCATGTTTTTGTCCGCGATGGTTATTGGCTTAACCGGTGGTCTTAAAAAACAGTTTGCGATGATTTCTATCGGCATACTTGCATTTGGCATTTGTTCATTGATCATCGGTATTCTTCCTCAGAATATGTTTTGGCTTTTCTGTATCGTTGCATTTATAATCGGCGCGACTGGCATGTTCAGCAATATACCATTCATTTCATATATTCAAAAAACTGTTCCGCAGGAAAATTTGGGGAAAGTTATATCACTTGTTACGAGCGTGATGAGTTTCGCTGCTCCCTTTGGAATGCTTATTGCAGGCCCGGCATCTGAATTCATTGGCGTTAACAATTGGATGCTCATCGCTGGTGCTTTGATGCTTCTCATTGGGCTGATTAGTTTCATGATAACTAAGAAATATGACAAGATAGCTGTATAAAAAAGAAATCAGCGCGGCTCATTCCAATGCATACCACCCCGAAAGATTTTGCATACCACTCCCAAATAGAAAACGGCTATCTTGAAATATGCTTTATTCGCTAATGAAGACGCCGCCGACAAGGCACAATGTTTCTGTTTAATAAGCGGATATATAGCCCGAAAAATCGTCTAAAACTGCTTAGAATAGGCTCTTTCGGGCATGAAGAAGCCACCTATTGATAAAAATCTTATACTCTGACACCTCTCACTTTTTTGGCCGAAACGGAAATGCCGACGGCTGTTCCGCATATCAATATGCCGCAACCGGCGTATCCTTGCACAACGTCGTTGGAGAAAGCCTTTGCATACTGCAGAGAATCGCAACACTTCTTTGTATGCGCGCCAGAATCACTACCACTATCACCATACCAAGTTGTTTCGTAATACTGTTATTGAAATAACATACATTCTATTTTGAGACTTATGCAATCCCAAAATTGAATGAGGAGTATGATGATCCTTTACAGGCCAAATAAAAAGGCAAAGGATATCTGTACCTCTGCCTTTAATTGTACATTCCCGCCTATCCGGCTATCAACTTTTCTATGCTGTCTTACTGATTGCTATCTGAAAGGGGTTTTTTTGTTTCGTCATCCCTCGGAGGCTATCGGCGGGAGGGATTGCAGATAGCGCGCAACGCCTTCCAGATGGCCAGCGCCGAGCGCGACGATTACCTTCTTTCCGCCACATTCCTGAATCCGCGAGGCCATGTACGCATCGCGTTCATCCACGAGGGCTCTTTTCATCGCAGGGAATTTTGCCGCTAATTCGCCAAGGGCTTCGTCAATTTCTCCCTGTTCCGTCAACTTTGCGATCTCTTCCGGTTTCATCGATCGCGCCTGAAACATCTCCTTGATGAGATAGAAGAAAAACCGAATCTTCCCGAACCCCCCTAATCCTTTCCACATGCGCTCCAAGGTCGTCCGGATATCGCGATCGATCAGGACAACGCGCGCCTGAATCGCTTGCGCGCTTTCGATAGCCGCTAACAAATCTGTTCCTGGAACGGCATTCATCTTCTCTCCGATCGTTTTTTGAAAAGAACCCAAAATCCTTTCCAGGTTCGGTTTGGCGCCGGATCCGCTCCGAGGGCGATCGCATGTTCCGGAGACCGTCCTCATTCGGCTCTCATCCAACTCAACGCAAACGGTGTCGGGCCGCTCTTCCAAAATTAACTTTTCTACCGCCGAAGCGCTATCTTTCGATACATGCATCGTTCCGATTAGCGCAACTTCCATCTGCTGCCCTTCCAAAAAGATTCTCTTGACGGTATCCACGGGGTCTCCCTCTTCCGATTGAATTGGCTTTCATTATAACACGAAGGCGTCCGACTTTTCCGATCGTGCGAACCGATCTCTCGCGCGCTTCACCGGTCTTTCCACGCGATTGACACCATGGAAATACCATGATAAGATATGAATGAACCCGAATGTATTCATTCATATTGTTTTCCGATCGATGATAGATAAGGTGAGGTAAGAAGAAAGACATCTGCGCGCGTGTGGAAGAACCACTTGCCCCAGTTAACGGATACTGGTCTTTAGGAGGGAGCCACGGATGGACAAAAAATCGAAGATTAGCCGAAGCGGAAAGGCGCTGTTCAGTGAGAAAGGCTATAAGAACACCACTATTGCCACTATCATGAAAAAGGCGAAGTTGGGAACGGGAACGTTTTATAACTACTTTGCTTCGAAGGATGCGCTGTTTATGGAAATATACATGGAAGAAAATCTGAAGTTGAAGAAAGACATCATCCGGGCAACGGATTTGGAAGCGGAGCCAATCGAGGTGGTCAAACAAATGCTCTCGCTCAATCTGCGGGGAATGGTTGCTAATCCGATTCTGAAGGAATGGTACAACCGAGAGGTTTTCGGGAAGATCGAACAGAGCTTTCGAAAGCAGAACGGGCTGGATGGCATGGACTTTTTGTACGATCTGTTCATAGATGTGGTTCGAAAATGGCAAACAGAAGGCAAAATCAGGAAGGATATCGATGCCGAGATGATCATGGCTTTGTTTTCGGCGATCATTACCATCGATACGCATAAAGAAGAAGTCGGATTTCAGTACTTTCCGCGTCTCCTGGAGCGCCTAATGGAGTTCGTAATGATGGGTCTGGCCGTAAACAAGTAGCAGAAGTTAAATATCGGACCTTGACGGGCCAATTGAAAAAGCCCGTACCCTTCGCGCCCGAAACGTTTTTCAGTATTCGCTTGCCAATCGTTCGTTTTTTTCTACCGAATCATTACGAGAGAAGTCATCCCGGATACAATCCCAACTTGAGGCGTTCCATCATAAGGACGTATTGCCCTTGAATAACGGCTTACCCGAACTAACGAATGTCTTAAAAGAAAAACTCGGAGTTGATTGGATTGCGCGACTATGATTTGCGGCTTCCCACGAGGAATTGCGTGAAAAAGCCGCCGGTTTTGGGTTGCTGAGAGGTCAACGCGGGAGCCCGAGAGGGAACTGATCGAACTTTGAAGTTCATCGGGCACAACGGATTCGACCCGCGAACCGGCCCATGCGGCTAATTCGCGGCATTCCGATAAAACCCCAGGATTCGCAGGGCTCGTAGCGTATTCCATCGGCTCGGCTTTCGTGGTTCTTCCATATCGAAATGGATCGCGCCCGAGTGCTTTGAACCGGCATTCCACAACCCGTCGGGACGCCGCTTATCCGTTATTTCGTTCAGAGACAGTTCCATCCGATCATCAAAAGGATACCGAACCGATCGGAAATAATCGAGAGCGCGAAGGATATCATAAAACCAACGCGGCGGAAATGGGAAATTAAGGAATTTTTCGCTAATCACCAAGCCGGTGCGGTCCGATCGGTATAAGCGGTGCATCAGTATGAATTCTTGGCTTGAAACTTCCGCTTCCCGCAGTTCATCCAAGCGATAGCGATACCCTTCTTGGGCGTAGGAAGCGATACCTTCGAGGACGCATAAGGTCGTGTGCAAGGAGCTATGCGTGGCTCCCGACCGGTTGAGTTGGCAATTAAAACCGCCGTCTTTCATTCGCTGCGAGAGGATAAAGTCGACGACGGACTCTAACGATTCTTCCTCGATATGGAAAGCACACGCGTAGTTTAAGAACATCCCGTTGATACACACATCGCTTTTTCCGTTCGTGTGGGCGGGATTGATACCGCCATCTCTTTCCTTTAGCGTCTGCGAGACCATGCGCACCGACGCTCGAACGAGCGGATGCTCTTGGGGAAACCCGATATTCTTAAGGTCGAGCAACGTATAGTGGGTGCAGGCCCATTTCGGGTTGTAAAAACCGTTTCCCCAATGTCCATCCGGTCTCCTTTTTCCCAGATAGAGAGCGCCGAATCCTTCCGATTCCATGCGTTTTTGCAGTTCCGGCCGTTCTTCTCCGATAAGATCACGAAACGTCTGGTATTGAATAGAGACATCTCCATCGAGTAACCATCGCGCCGTTTCGGAAGTGGTCAGGTCCCCCATAAAGTCGGTTGCCATTTCCATCCCCCCCTTTTTTTCGTAGCGTTCCTCTAAAATTATAGCATATGAGCGAGATGAGCCCGCTTGACGCAAAGCTCTCATTATAAATATGCTATAATTACAAAAGGATTAACCCGAAGAGCTTACGGAAAAAAATCAATGATAGGCCTAATCTTTCTGGATCAGGAGATAGCGAATGAAGAGACTATTCAAAAATATCGAAGCGCTCGGAACCTTCGACCGACACGGGACAGAACTGACCCAAGCCGCTATCCTGGTGGAGGACAATACCATCGCAGCAATCGGGACAGACCTCACCCTCAACACCGTCCGAGCGGATGAGGTTATTGACTGTTCCGGCATGATCGTGATTCCCGGATTTGTCAATACCCATCATCACTTATACCAAAGCCTTTTCAGAAACGTAAAAGGCGCTCAAAACGCCAAGCTCTTCGATTGGCTGACGTTTTTATACGAGCGTTGGAAGTATATCGACGCCAGGGCGGTCGCCTCTGCCGCAAAAATCGGTATCTATGAGATGATGCTATCCGGCGTTACGACGACTTCCGATATGTTTTACCTTTACCCGTCGAATCAGAACCATCTTTTTGACGTGGAGATCCAAGCGGCGAAGGAGACAGGCATCCGTTTTCATCCTTGCCGGGGCAGCATGTCGCTGAGCAAGAAAGACGGGGGGCTGCCCCCGGACTCCGTCGTTCAGACGGATGCGGAAATTCTTTCCGAATCGATCCGCGTCATTCGGACCTACCACGACCCCGAACCAAAGGCGATGCTCCGTATCGCTTTAGCCCCGTGCAGCCCCTTCTCCGTTTCTGAACGTTTGATGGAAGAGACGCTGGAGATGTCGTTGAAAGAAAATGTCCTTGTTCACACCCATCTGGCCGAAACGCAAGATGAGGAGCGGTATTGCCTCGAACGATTCGGATTGACCCCTGTCGCTTTGATGGAAAAGTGGGGATGGCTGAATCCTTATGCGTGGTTCGCGCATTGCGTCTGGCTTAGCGAGGCCGATATCGAAAAGTTTGCCGAACACCAAGTTGGAGTATCGCATTGCCCAACCTCAAATATGCGATTGGGTTCCGGAATCGCGCCGATCGTGGAAATGCTAAGGAAACCGGAAATCAGGGTCTCTCTCGCGGTGGATGGGAGCGCCAGCAACGATACTGGAAATATGATCCAAGAAGCCCGTCATTGTCTCTTGTTGCAGCGTGTGACGAAAGGAGCCGACGCCATGGCGGTCAAAAAAGCGTTAGAATGCGCCGCATATGGCGGAGCCCGGGTTCTGAAGCGAGAAGGGGAGTTGGGCTCTCTGGAAGTAGGAAAAGCGGCGGATTTCATAGGCTTTTCCATCGATCGCCTCGAATTCGCCGGAGGGTTGTCCGATCCGGTCGCTGCGATCGTCTTGTGTGACGCGAAGCATGTGGACCTCTCGGTGATCAACGGTGAAACGCGGATACGTGACGGTCAGTTGGTTGGAGTCGAATTAGGCGATCTGATCCGAGAACAAAACAGGATTTCGAAAGAGATACTTAGCCGATAGAGGGTGTCAACCGGTATTCGAGGGAACCTAAAAGAGGTGGCGGCATGAAAAATCTGATTCAGTACCTGGGGACACCGAGAGTTTTCACCGAAGTCCTGGACTACCTGTACGGAATTCAGGACGGATGTGGTTTCATCCTGACGAAAACTGAAAGCGGAAGTTGGGTCGTTCAGGATTCCCGCGGGTATGTACCCACGCAATACCTCTACGCTTCTTCCGAAGAGATACAACGTGAAACGCCCGATTTTCAACTCTACCCGATGGGTACGGACGCTTTGCTCTTGTCTTCAGTTCCCGTCGAAGGATCCGGTCTCCAAACGGTCACGAAGGTGCTGGAAATCCAAAAGCTCTATCGTACCGCGGAAAAACAGAGTGAAACGATTTCCAAACTCGTTTACAGCATCACTGGGATCGAAACGATACTCAATACGATTCTCGAACCCGTCGAAAGAGAAGAGATGATCGGCATCCTCAATGATGCGATGGGTGAGCTTTTGTTGAGCTTCACGGTTCTGTACCGTCGAGAGGAAAACGGATACGATCTGTTGCGCACGCATGGGGTGTCCGTGCCCCCTACGAAGTTGAAGTTCTCACTCGCGAACGCCAACCCGTTGAACTTCTCCTTTCCGGTCGACCTGAAGAAGAGCCCTCTATTCCCTGAATGGGATCAATTGAGCGATTTCCGCGGATTATACGCGATACCGATCATCATGGAAGCGTCGGTTCAATACGTCATCATCGCCGGGAAAAACGAAGTTTATGGAGAGAGTGATCATTCGATTCTTGAAGGGTTAAGCCGAGTGATCGCTAAGAACATCGAATATTATTCGCTCAAAGAAGGGCTCGACCTTAAAAAGAAAGAGGTCGAAAAGTCCAACTTCCAGCTTATGTCTTTCTTTAAAGGGTTTCAATACCTTTCTGCGCAAGATTCCGTCAGTGATAAGATCAAAGCCGTGCAAGAGTTGTATCAGGAACTTTTCCAGCCGACCGTCGTGCTGCCCTACTACAAAAAGAACTGGAGTCATGTCCTCTGGCCGTTCCCAGAAAACGCGAAATACCCGGCGCTCTATGTAAAAGTTGTTTCTTGTTGGGATGCCTATTGCCTTGATAAAAAAACGGAACGCGAAGCCTTCCTTGATGATTTTGGAAATGCGGAGGGTTTGTTGGCGGAATTGGGCCAAGAGGGGAATCATCCCGCCTTGGCGACGATCCTTCGATCTGGAGAGGGAGATGTGCTTGCCTTGCTTCTTTTCACGCGCTTCCCTCACGAAGACGATGAATTTTTAAAGATGCTGAACGTCCTGTCAGGGCTGAGTCTTCACGATTACTTCAACCGTTCGGAGATTAAAAAACTCGAGAACACTTATGAAACTGTAATGAAAACGTTCCAAAAGGTCTATGAGCTTTACGGTGAAGTCCAAAAAACCGTTGGTCTTTCGGATTTCTTTGAAACCACTAAAAAATTCTTATCCAGCCAATTTCAAATCAACGGTTTTTACTTGCTCTTCTCGAATGAAGCCAGGCAAATCATCTTACCCGAAGACTCGGAACCTTTGGTGCAGGAAAAATTGCTTCAACACTTCAAAGAAAGAAACGAGGAGATATGGATCGACTACCTTCCGGAAAAAGACGCGATTCTATATACGGTACCAGTCTCATTTAAGGATAACCGCCTATTCATCGGTTTGGAAAGCCGGGATGAATCCAAAATCGATTTTTTGATCCAGCTGCTGCGATTGGGGTTTAAAGAGTTATTGGCGCGGATCATCTTTGATTGATAGGAGAATAACGATGGAAGAAAACCCACTAACGCTTATCGGAAAACAATTAGTGCGCTCTGACGGAGTCGAAAAAGTACTGGGTTCCGCAAAATTTGTGCATGACCTGCACTTTTCAGACATGGCCTATCTGGTGATCGTGACGTCTCAAATCGCCTCGGGGGTGTTAAAATCCATCGACATCGAAAAAGCCCGAAGCGCGGAAGGGGTACTGTCCGTTTTAACACACAAGGATATACCCGGCGTTAATCAAATGGGAGAACCGGTACCTGATTTTCCGATTTTACTCAAACCCGGAGATGAGATACGATACGTAGGCGATTACGTCGCTTTCGTGGTGGCTCAGACAAGGGAGCTCGCCCTGCGCGCCGCGGAAAAAGTGACGATCGCGGTTGAAGAAAAGAAGCCGGTTTTATCGTTGGATGAGCGAATACGCGAGTTTCAAATCGGCGGCAAATATGCGCCGGCCATTCACCAAAAGGTGCGTAAAGGCGATTCGGACCCTGGGACGATGTTCAATTCGTGCGACTACGTGTTCGAAGGAGATTTTTTTGCAGACTATCAGGAGCACGCCTACTTGGAAACGCAGGGAATGATCGCCCTTTACGATCAAGATAATGTGATGACAGTCTACGGATCGATGCAATGCCCGTATTATGTCCAAAACGGGCTCGCCCATGCCCTTGCCTTTCCCATCAACCGGATACGCGTCATCCAATCCGTTACCGGGGGGGCTTTCGGCGGGAAGGAAGAAGTGCCGACCTATTTCGCGATACCGGTCGCGATAGCCGCCTACCATCTGCGCCGTCCGATCAAACTGGTTTTAGCCAGAGAAGAAGACATACAATGGACCAGTAAACGTCATCCGATCAAGAGCCATTACAAAGTCGGCATCGCAGATTACGGCCGCCTGCGTTCTATACAAGTGGAAGCGCATGCGGATATCGGCGGCCATTCCACCTTGTCTCCTATCGTTTTGTGGCGCTCAAGCGTCCACGCTGCCGGGGCTTACGAGATACCAAATGTGCGGGTGGACGTCTACGGTCACTATACCAATAAAGTGCCTTGCGGCGCCTATCGCGGTTTCGGTTCCCCCCAAGTTTTCATCGGTATTGAAGGAATCATGGATGAGATCGCGGGAAAGTTGAAAAAGGACCGCCTTTATCTCCGAAAGATCAATGCGCTCGAAAAAGGGAAAACCACTCCAACAGGCCACCTCCTCCCCGAATCCGTTGGGGCAAAGAAAACGCTGGAAGAGGTCGAACGACTCTCCCAGTGGGAGGAGTTGAAAGAGCGTTTGGCTCTGTTCAATCGCGAACATCACTATATAAAGAGAGGCGCGGGAATCGCGCATATCCACTACGGAGTGGCTTTAGGAGCGATGGGGCAATCATTGGATGCCAGCGGCGCTTTCCTCAATGTTTTACCGGATGGCAGCATCAGCCTTCATATCGGCGGAACAGAGATGGGGCAGGGGGCGAAGACGGTCATCTCCGCGATCGCAGGGGAAGTGTTGCAGCAACCGATCGACAACGTGCGCGTTTACCAAACGGATACCTTCTTCATGCCCGACAGCGGACCGACCGTGGCTTCTCGAACCACCCTCTTTAGCGGGAACGCCGTGATGAACGCGTGCAAGGAAGTACTAAAAACACTCTATGCGCTTTACAGTTCGGAAATGGCCGTATTGCCCCAAAACGTCCGGTACAGAGGGGGAGTCTTCACCGACTCGGAAGGTCAGAAACCCGTCCCCTTCAAAACGTTAACCGGAATCGCCATCAAGAGAAATAAAGGCCTTTCGGCGACCGGATGGTTTCAAACCCCGCGATTGACGTGGGACCCCGAAACGGGATTCGGTGAAGCCTATATCACCTATTCCTTCGCCTCTCAAATCGTGGTCGTCGAGGTGGATTGCCTGACGGCGGAGGTCTCTGTAAAAGAGGTCTACACTGCTCACGACGTGGGGAAAGCGCTCAACCCGGACGGGGTAATCGCCCAGATACACGGCGGTTTTGTCCAGGGAATGGGATATGCGCTCTTCGAGAACATCAAAGTCAACGATAAAGGAAAGATAGTCAGCGATAACTTCAACACCCTGACAATTCCCACAATCCACGAAACGCCAGAAATCTTTAGGGTTTCAATCGTTGAAGAACCCTTTTCAAAGGGGCCTTACGGGGCAAAAGGGATCGGAGAACCCTCTTTGATTCCCACTCCAGCCGCTATTGCCAATGCCGTTTCCGACGCCATCGGAAAACGTGTTCGGGAGGTTCCGATTCGAAAAGAGTATCTGATGGATTTAATCATCGGGGACAAAGTCGGATAAAGAAAGAGAAAAGGGTCCGATTCAGGACCCTTTTTGGTGGGTGTGGAAAGGATTGAACTTTCGACCTCTTCCGTGTCAAGGAAGCGCTCTCCCACTGAGCTACACACCCTGCCGTACGTGCTGTATTCTACCATACCTGAGGGTATTTGTCAATTGATCCGATAGATAGGACTTTTCGAGAGCGCTTTGCTATGGTTTTTTGTCCTCAGCGTCAAACCGATAGTATGGACGCCGCGAGCAGACAATACGGGCTGCTTTCAAAGAACCGGGTTCGTCACCCTTTGCTTTTTCCTTGATTCTTTACCGCTTCCTCCGCTTTCCTGACGGCGTCTTCATCCCCCAGATAGTAATGCCGAACCGGTGTCAAATCCTCCTTCAACTCGTAAACAAGCGGGATACCGGTCGGAATATTGAGTTCGACGATCTCTTCATCCGGAATCTGATCGAGGTATTTGACCAACGCGCGCAAACTATTCCCGTGAGCGGCTATCAGTATCTTCCGATTCTTTTTGATTTCGATCGCGATCCGGTCATGCCAGTAAGGCAAAACGCGCTCCAACGTATCTTTCAAACACTCGGAAAGCGGGAGAGCCTTCGGGTCCAAATCCTGGTATCTTGGATCTTTACCCGGGTATCGGGCATCCTCTTTCGTCAAAACGGGAGGGGGCACGTCGTAGCTTCGTCTCCAAAGTTTGACTTGTTGTTCTCCATACTCTTCCGCTGTCTGCGCTTTATTCAATCCCTGCAGCGCGCCGTAATGGCGCTCGTTCAACCTCCAAGATTTTTCGACCGGTATCCAGAGCCGATCCATCTCGGTTAACGCAAAATGCAAGGTATGAATCGCTCTCTTGAGTACGGACGTAAACGCCAAATCAAAGGCAAACCCTTCCTTTCTCAAAACCTTTCCGGCTTGGTAGGCTTCCTCAACCCCCTTTCCCGAAAGATCGACATCTGTCCAACCGGTGTAGAGGTTCTCTTTATTCCAGATACTTTCCCCGTGTCTTAGCAGAACGATTGTATACATAACCTTCCTCCTTCGTATATGAATTGCTCTTGGCGCCCGCCCGCTTAGGCATTCTTCTTAAAACGAGGCCGGAACCAGAGAAAAAACATCCCGATAAAAAACGCCACCATCAACCAAAACGCATACCAGTAATAAGCCTGGTTCCCGGTAGACAAGACGAAGGGGGGTAAAGCCAGTACCAACAGCATCGGTATGCCGACGAAGATGGCTACGCCGCTACCAAACACGAGATTGTCCGATGCCCCCGATTCAAGGCCGGGATCCACTTCCCTTAACAGGGCCATTCCGGTTGAGATGGTACCGGTTAAATTCCCGAACAAGGCTAACGTATTTTCGAGCTGTTTCTCCTTCATCGTTTTTCTGACCAGCCACGCCACAAAGAAGTAGGTTAGGACTCCGGCGACAAAGCATATCACGAACAGCGCCAACAGGACGTCGGTGATCTTTCTCAGCGCGATCGCGCTGATGGAAGCGGCGACCATAAAATCGAAAACGCCCCCGGCGATACGATGGAGCAAAAAGTCATTCAAATAATTCTCGTGAACGATCTTTTTCTCGTGACATAATTCGTACACTTTTCGGAAAATAACCGCGGCAACCGCTCCAAATGCGAAATGGAATCCCCAGAGCACCGGCCCCAGCGTTTTCCCGATCGGGAACAAGTCCAAAATGTATCGCGTGAGAAGATAGAGACTGCCATAGACGATCATATAGACGGATACGATCATGACGATTTGCACGGTCAACCCGTCTATGTCGGAGAATTCGAAATCCTGAACCTGAACGGCCTTCTTACCGATAAACTGAATCGACTCTTTCTTTCTTTTGGTTTTGAGCACCACATTTAAAACGAATATGCCCCCGATGG
>CAZMHO010000078.1:0-495 GCA_964566085.1 uncultured Thermotogaceae bacterium
TTTCTCCGTTCGCCACTGCTTTTTGCATCTCTCGAAGGGTCGCGTTCGGCAAAAAACGGAGATCTTCTTTTGTGAGGACCTTCGACAGAACGCCCTCTCCTAACGTTTGGCCGGTAATTTCAAGCCTTGCGTAAAGGTAGCGAATTGGCAAGTGTTCTGCCAACATCGATAACAGTTCTTCCGCCCGTAACGGTTTTCGTAAATACCCGTCGACCCCGGTTTCCAAAACCTTTTTTTCTTCATCTTTGAAAGCGCTGGCCGTTACAGCGATGATTGGAACAGTCCTTCCTTTGTCCGTACTTTTGAGAAGCTTTGTCGCCTCATAACCGTCCATTATCGGCATTTGACAATCCATTAAAATCAAATCGTACTTTTTATTTTTAACAGCCTCTATTGCTGATTTACCGTCCATTGCAACGTCACAATTCAGCCCAAAGTTGCTCAGTAATTTCTTTGCAAATTTACAGTTAAGCTCTGTATCCTCGACAATAAGAA
>CAZMHO010000078.1:505-4014 GCA_964566085.1 uncultured Thermotogaceae bacterium
AAAACCGATCGGCTCTAAAATTTCGCGAAGCAACTCTCGGTTTTCCGTTTGGTCGTCGACGACTAGGACGCGAGGGGGTTCGATCCCCGGTTCGAATCCGACAATAACTGGCCGATTGGTCTCTTGGGCTTCATTAACGGACTCGGATTTCATTAACGGGAGACGCAATCGAAAGATGCTCCCCCCGCTGCGTCGATTCTCAAAGGTTATCGAGCCATTCATCAATTCGATGATTTTCTTGGTGATCGATAGCCCTAACCCTGTCCCTCCGTGGATTCGTCCAGCTTTCGAGGATTGGAAAGACTCGAACAGATTCGGAATATCTTCTTCGGGTATTCCAGGACCTGTGTCCTCGACTTCTGCAACGAAATCAACAACTGGAGCAATCTCTGAAACGGTTTCGTTCCGAAGAGTGGTTCTCACGCGGAGAGCAATTCCTCCCGTCTGGGTAAACTTCTCCGCATTCCCCAGGAGATTGGTGAAGATCTGGCGAAGTTTTCCTTCATCGCCTCTGACATAGCAGGGAGCGGGTAATCGCCGTTCCACCAAAAACCGTAATCCCTTTTCCTCAGCTCGAAACCGAAAGATTTTTTCCAGTGTGTCCATCAGCATGTTGAGATCGAAGTCGGTAAAGTCTAAACCTAGTTTTCCGGCTTCTATCTTAGAAAGGTCCAAAATGCTGTTTATTAGTCTTAATAGGTGCTCTCCGCTCTGTGAGATGGTTTGTAGTTGGTCTTGCTGCTTACGGGTAAGCGTGGCGTCTCGTTTCAATATCTGAGCGAAACCGATAATCGCATTGAGGGGGGTGCGTATCTCGTGGCTCATACTCGAAAGGAAGACACTTTTTGCCTTGTTAGCGGCTTCGGCGCCCTGCAGCGCTACATTAAGATGCTCTGTGCGGTCCGAAACGCGTTGCTCCAATTCCCGGTTTAGCGTTTTTGTTCGACGATAGTCTCGAATAAAGATGACAATAAGCAACAGCAGCAATAGGAGTAAAATAGAGAACAACAGCATTTTCATCCAAAAAGGTAGAGCCGTTTCGATCGCTAAGTTAAACCATTGATTCAACGCTTGATAATAGGCGGAATGATAGTTGTTCTTCATAGAAAACAGCGCCGTATCAAATTTGCCGATAATCTCCGGATCGTACCCTTTCCGAAAGGCAAAGTAAACGCCATTTGGCTGCAGGATGACCGGCTTCGGAATCACATTGTCCGGACGGTCTTTAGAAAAGTAAAAAAAACGATCTGCCAGGAAAAGGTCGATACTGTTCGCTTTTAACGCTGCGATCTGCTCCGGGTAACTAAAGAAGGGTAGAATCAGATAGTCAATCGAAAAATCCTGTCTGAGTTTTTCCGTCAGATAACGATATTGAGTAGAATCGACGAGAGCGCCGATTTTCTTCTCGTTCAAATCTTGCGCACGGAAGATGGAGGTCTCCGGAAGAGAGTACACCTGGATCCACGATTCGATAATCGGGATGCTGTTCAGTGAAAACCGCGCCGCGCGTTCATCGGTATACGAAACGTCCACGAGCATATCGATTTCTCCCCGATCAAGTTTATCGATGTTTTCCGCCCAAGTGCCAAAGACATAGGTAATCGTCAGCTTTTCGTTTTTGGCGATTTCGTCTACGATATCCACAAAAAAGCCGGCGGGTTTTCCCTGCTGACTTAAAAACACCTTAGGGCTGTTTTGATAGATGCCTGTTTTTACCTCCGTCAACCCAAAGAGTGGCGTACAGATAGTCAAGAGCGTCAAGATTAAGAAATTTGCGAATCTTTTATCGGTAATAAGGATAATCATCCTGTGAAACCATTTTTCCGCCACTTGATACGCTCCATTCATTCAGATGGATTCCGTCTTCCCTTTTTGTGAGAAGGCGGATGCGTTTGAATAAGTATACCACGGAATCGGCAAGATCGATAGAGGTTTCGCGTTTCTTTCGTCGATCGGGTTTAACCCTTGACACACAAAGCCGTTCGTGATAGAATTAACCGTCGTCTATTGAGAGGAGAAAAACCGTGTCAAAGCATTCACCCGTTTTCAACCATGTTCAATCCGGCAGCACCGCGTTCCGATCGTGGGTGAACTCTACCTCGTCAATGGCGGATGGTCTTCTCTACTTGTGACCAGTTAAAAAACAAGGATGCCGTGGCGAAAGCCGCGGTTTTTTTTTGTAAAGGAGATATCATGAAAGACCTTTTTGCTCGATACCGCGCGAATGTTTGGAAAAATTATTGCTACACTGTCTTAGTCAACCTGCGCTTTACGAACGGCATTTGGATGCTCTATCTCGCTTCCCGGGGAATGTCCCTGCTGCAGCTCGGCCTTTTGGAGGGAATATTCCACGTGACCTCTTTGGTGATGGAGATCCCGACCGGCGCGATAGCCGACCTTTATGGCCGGAAGAACAGCCGTTTGCTGGGACGGTTCTGTTCTGTCGTGTCGATACTGATTTTCCTTACGGCGGGATCCTTCTGGCTTTACGCGGCCGCCTTCGTCTTCTCCGCCCTGTCTTACAATCTCGAATCTGGAGCTGGAGAGGCGCTGGTTTACGACTCGATAAAAGCTTACGGGAAGGAAAACGAGTATCTTAAAGTGACAGGTATCCAAGAAGCGCTCTATCAATACAGCGCGATGCTTTGTCTGTTAATCGGAGGCGGTATCGGAGAACAAAGTTACCTGGCTGCCTATTGGTTGACCCTTGCCTTTACGATTCTCTCGTTCTTTACTGTTTTTAGTTTTTATGAACCCCCGCGAGGTGTCGAGGTTCGCGCGCGCCAACCGTTATCTTCTATCCTGAGCCAAACCTTTGATAGTGTCCGTACCGTCGTGAAGCTAAAAAAAGTGGCTTTCATCCTCTTATTCACCCAGTCCATCTTAGCGTGTTCGACATTGCTGTTCTTCTATCTGCAAAACTATTGGAAAAGTCTTGGGATTGGGGAAGCGCAGATTGGTTTGTATTTGGCTACCGGTTGTTTATCCGGAGCGATCGTCGCCAACCTCGTACATCGGATCAATCGTAAAATGGGCAATCGTCGCTTTTTCTTATCGATCTCGTGGGTGAGTGTCGTTTGCTTACTCGGCATGGCTCTGGCGACAGAAAAGCTTCCGTTCTTTATTCTGCTTTCAATTGCCGATTCGGCCTTGTTTGTCGCCTCCAGCAATTTCGTCAACCAACTGATTCCCTCGCACCAGCGGGCGACGATTATATCCATCGGGAGTATGCTTTTCAGTTTCGCGATGATCATCATCTTCCCCCTTTTTGGAGGAATTGCGGGGAGTTACGGATTCACCGTCGCTTTTTGGGTGTTAGCGGCAGGAGGAATTGGTTTGGTTCTTTTGATGTCGATTCCGCTCCTTAGAAAAGGTAGTCTGACGGAAACACGATTGGAATAAGAGGACGGCGATGAAGGACGTTGAAAAAACGGACAACGGTGTGCTATAATATCATGGTTCTAATCATTTCGTACTTTCAGAAGGTGAGGATATGGGGATCGAACGAC
>CAZMHO010000078.1:4024-4937 GCA_964566085.1 uncultured Thermotogaceae bacterium
AAGGCGGTTCTCCCGGAAACCGGATCGTTGCAGAAGCCCGATTTCCGGGCATTGAGAGCGGAGCTTTCCCTGTTAGAGCCATCTGCTTTGGATGCGCTCCATCGTATCAATCAAGAAAGGGTTACGGCGCTTTTGCCATAGGCCCGACAGTCATCCGTCCAATGGGCGAAACGTCATGGTTATACGACCCATCGCGGATGCAGCGGTCTGAAGTGACTGAATCGACTATCGATAGAAAGCATAAAAAAACGCGAGGCTTAACAAGCGCTCGCGTTTTTAGTTACTTAAGGGATAGGGTTTTATCTCAGGGCAATCAAAAGGATCGCGCCCAAAACCCAACAATAGTAGGAAAAGTACCGTAAACGGCTCATTAAAGCCAGCTTTCGAATTACGTACAGGGCAAAAAACGCGATGAAAAAAGCAATGCAGCCTCCGGCCAATACCTCCGGGGAAAGGGAAAAGGAACCCACTTCCAAAAACCCGGAACCCAGGATAACGGGGATCGACAAGAGAAAGGCAACGCGGAAGGCGAGCTCTCTCGGGAGCCCGACGAGCAGGCATCCGACCAGAGTGAGCCCACTTCTCGAAATCCCGGGCAGTACCGCTACCGATTGGAACAACCCGATCGCGATGGCCTGTTGCCATGTAATCTGAATCATGGACAAGTGCGGGTCCCCTTTGGGTTTCAAAGAGTCTGACAAGAATAAAAAACCGCCTGTGATCAGAAGGTTGACGCCGATGGCCGTTTGACTCGTGAAAGTCGTCTCTATCGAGTCTTTGACTAAAAAGCCGACGAGGGCGGCCGGGACGCTGGCGAGGATAAACAGGCAAAACAACCGCCAATAGGCCTTTTCGAAACGAAACATCCCCCTTAGTATCTCCAAACATTCTTTCCTCAAACAGAGGATAACGG
>CAZMHO010000078.1:4978-5322 GCA_964566085.1 uncultured Thermotogaceae bacterium
CACCAAAAAAAGGTGTCCAGAACTGGACACCGGTAAAAATTCCGTTAAGCCTTGCACAAGGCCGAAAACGACATTCTCAAGCATAATTCGGGATAAACTACACTTTTTCGGCGATTTTTAAGAAGATAGAAGCGATTTTATGGCCGGTTTTTTCGGCGATCTCTAAAACCTGTTCGGCCGTGAGCGGTTCCAACTCTTCCGCGACGGCGCGATCCGTGATCGCTGAGATGCCCAAAACTCGCAAACCCGCATGAACCGCGCAAATGACTTCGGGAACGGTCGACATCCCGACGGCATCCGCCCCCATCCGGCGAAGCATCCGCAGTTCCGCCGGGGTTTCGAAG
>CAZMHO010000078.1:5491-11615 GCA_964566085.1 uncultured Thermotogaceae bacterium
TCAGGAGCGTTTGGAGTCCGCCGATCTTTCCGAAAACGAGCTCGCCTTTATGTCCCGGCGCTGTGGAGACCGGGAAATGCGGGATATCCTTATAGTGGACGGTCAAGGGGACGGCGAGCGCTGACGAAACGCCTCCGAGACCGGAACCGAGGACTATTCCCAACTTAGGCCGATCCGAAACCATGTTTTGGATATACTCTGCCGCTTCCTTGACACGCTTTTGGTAACTTTCGTGGTTGATAATCAACACCTCCCGGACTATTTCTTGACTAAGAAGACGTTCGACCAGTTGCTTTGGAAAATGACGCGATTGGACGAAACAACCGCTTTAACGCGGGCATACAAAGGCCCTCCCGCAGGCGAATAACTGACTGGCAGTTCAAAATTGTAGGTACCGGGCGCCCACACTTCCCGCTCAAAGGTATAGATTGGAGTAAACGAGGAATACTTGGAGAACTGAATCACATATCGGGTGAGGATTCCGACGAGCGCGCCATAAGGATTTTCGTGCGTGAAGGTAATCCGAATCGGACGATAAAAATGATCGGGGAGGTAGTTGATATTGACTTCTTGAATAATCGGTTGCTGCACGATACCGTCTTTAATCCAGAAGGAATAGACATCCCCGGTGGTGGTATTGACACCGTCTGCAGAGTCTACCCGAATCGAATAAATGACGCCGTTCGTAAATTGGTAGTTCAACGAGGCGCTCTTCGTCGTCACCGAGTTCACGAGCACAAAATTCGAGCTTTCTTTTACATAGACCTGATAGGTGACCGTATCGCCTTGATCGATGTCTTCTCCTTCCGTCCAATAGGCCCAAACTCCGGATATCGGGTCTGGCACTGACGAAATGAGGCCAATCGGCGCAATCAGCTTCACTTTTTCGGGGGCTCGGTTCGCGACATTGAGGGAGAACTCCGTACCGACGGAGGTTCCGCCGCCGTCTATGGCGTATACCGAATAGATAACCCATCCTTTGACAGGACGCGGGTCTTCGAAGATGACATTCTGGGCACCGGTTACAAAGGCTCTCCCTACGAATTCTTCAACGGAAGAGGTGTTTATCCGTTCTCCGGTTGTGGAAACAGCTTGACGGTAGATCTCGTAGTAATAGGCGTCCGGGGAGCTTGAAAAAACCATACGGTACTTCTTGCCATCTTCGGTCCAGCGGTGATCCAACAGTTGAGGAATCTCGGGTATCGCGAACAAAACCTCAAAAACCTTAGCTTTGAGAAAGGTCGTCACGTTCCCGAAGACATCTTTGATATAGAAGTTCAACGCGAACTTGCCTTTGTTCGGGATAGAGACCTGGTAGTAGTTTGATGTGGCGTAGGTGCGATAATCCTGAATCAGGGCGGTGATCTCTTCGTAAGCGGAGGTCGTTGCGTTCCATGCCGCCAGCGCCCAGCGGACCTGGTAGTTTTGGATTTGGCTCGCGGAGATTCCTTGACTGGACAAACCCGTCATAACGAATTTGACGGTCTGATTTTTTTTCAAATCAGATAAAGGGATTTCTTGGTCGCCCGTATTCCTTGATTGGAGCGTATAGACCGGCATGCTGTGCTTGATTTCCACCGATACGTTGTTGGCCGCTTTCGATGAGTAAGCGTTTCCGTCTTTGTCTTCGGCGGTGACAGACAACATAAAGGTTCCTGTGTTAAAGGCATTCGGCGCCGCGAATACGTAGGTCGTTGTCGCGGATTGCGATGTAAACAGAAAGCTTTTGCTCGTATCGGTCGTATGCGTAAAATTCCAAGTCACTTTTGTGATAACCGGGTCTTTTGAAAAGAGGTTTCCGATTCCCCCCATTTTCGATGAGGAAAGCTTAACGGAGAAGTTCGCTGTAGAACCAACCGTGATCGAGGCAGGACTGTCGATCGTTACCGTAATGTTTGAAGCCGGATTTATACACCCCGTAAACAATAAAATCACAAATGAAGTCATGGCAAACAACAAAAAGAACCTTTTCACTCCCACCACTCTCCTATTTTAAATCTTCCTATGAGCTGTACCGAAGGAGAAAAAACAATCTCCTGAAAAAACGGGATATAATGCTTGAGGACCAATTGAAGAGAGTAATGACCGTGGTTCAAGAGAAACCCCCCGCCTACGTATATCCCACCTCTTTCGAAAAAGAGAAGGTCATTATAAGAAAATCCCCAACAAGTTCCCAAACCAACGATGGGTGTGATCACCCAATCAATCTTACCATAAAGATCAACAAAATTCGCAAATCCGAAACGATCTATATACGTTGTGCTTTGCTCGATCGAAAAATAGCGATGCGTGATCGCCGCATTCAAGACGGGATAGGGAAAGTCCTCCAGATAAAAGAACCCTCCGCCTAATGACAACGTAATGGCGCTTCCGATTGACCCGGCAAGCATCAAGACGATCAGCCACAGGGATTTTTTTCTCATCCCGCTTTTCACGGATCGACTATCCCAATTCCTTGATCAACTTGGGTTCTATGGGCGTTTCGCTCTGTTTATGATTCTCTTTTGCGATCTCCGAATTCAACATTTCTCTCAAGAACTCTCCATCGATGACTTCTTTTTCGAGCAGTATTTCCGCGAGACGATCCAAGAGGCCTTTATACTTACGGATCATCTCTTTCGCGCGATTATAGCACTTCTCAATTATTTTTTTCACTTCTTCGTCGATTACTTTGGCGGTATCATCGCTAAAGTTTTTCATCCGGGAGATATCGCGCCCGAGGAAGACTTCCTGCTCCTCTTTTCCCCACGAGATCGGACCAAGGGCGGCGCTCATTCCAAGTTGGCAAACCATCGTCCGCGCCAGTTCGGTGGCCCGCTCTATATCATTCGAGGCGCCGCTGGTAATTTCCTCGAACACAATCTCCTCAGCCGCGCGCCCGCCCAGAATGGCGCTGATTTTGTCGAATATCTCGGAACGGCTCATCAAGTATTTGTCTTCCAACGGAAGCTGCAGCGTATGCCCAAGAGAAGAGTGCCCTCTCGGAATGATCGATACCCGATGGACCGGATCGGCGTTTTTCAAGGCGCTGGATACCAGGGCGTGACCTAATTCGTGATAAGCGATGATTCGTTTTTCTTTTTGGCTGATGATGCGGCTCTTGCGTTCGGGACCGGCGATGACGCGATCGATCGCTTCCTCCAGTTCAGACATCCCGATCAATTCCTTGCTCCCTCTAATCGCCAACAATGCCGCCTCGTTACATAGATTTTCGAGATCGGCGCCGACGAAACCGGGTGTGCGTCGCGCTAAAACGGAAACCTCGATTTCCGGGTCTAACGGACGTTTATTAAGGTAAATCTTTAAAATCGACTCCCTGCCTTTCACATCCGGGGGATCGACCACCACTTTGCGATCGAAACGACCCGGTCTCAACAAAGCGGGATCCAGGATATCGGGCCGGTTCGTCGCCGCCAAAATGACGACCCCTTCGTTTATCTCGAAACCGTCCATCTCCACCAGAATCTGGTTCAAAGTCTGTTCGCGTTCATCGTGACCGCCTCCGAGACCGGCGCCGCGATGCCTCCCGACGGCGTCGATTTCGTCGATAAAGATCACGGAAGGGGCCGCGCTCTTTGCCTGGTTGAACAGGTCTCTCACGCGCGCCGCTCCAACCCCTACAAAAAGCTCGACAAAATCAGATCCGCTCATATGGAAAAACGGAACATTCGCTTCCCCGGCGACCGCTCTGGCCAGCAACGTTTTCCCGGTCCCGGGAGGCCCTACCAGCAAGACCCCTTTGGGCATTCTCGCTTTCATCTTCTCAAATTTTTGCGGGGTCTTCAAGAAAATAACGAGTTCTTGCAAATCTTCGACAGCCTCTTCCACCCCGGCCACGTCTTTGAAGGTTATGCGTTTCTTACCGGCGGATACCATCCGCGCCGGGCTTTTCGTGAAGGTGAAAGCCTGATTGTTCTTGCCGGACATCGAACGCATCATTCCGAAAAATATAAATACGAAGATCAGTAACGGGAGGATGTTCAACAGCAGAGCCCAGATAAAGTCCCCGGAGCTTTTCTGACTTTTGATCTTTACCCCCTGCTCGATCAGTTCTCCAAGAATATCCGGATTGTTCATAACCCACGGCACATAAGTTTCATAAAGCGTTTCCTGGAAACCGGTGGATGTCTTGAACTGAACGTTTCCGGTATCTTCAATGATCACCTCTCGAACCTTTCCATCTTTGACCATCGTCCAGAAGGTTGAAAAATCGACCGCTTGCACGCTCGAGAAACTGGGGCTTTTGTAAGCTAAGAAGATTAAAACGACCAAAAAAACCATCAGTAGCAAAAAGAACAGCTGATTGGTCGGTCTCGGCGGCTTCTTATTGGGCATAAAACGCGGGTTTTTTCTGGGATCTTGATTGGAATCCTGGTTGTCCGAATCTGAAGCGAAAGCATAAATGGCATCTTGTGCCGTTTCGTCCAATCCTGTTATATGCTTTGTGTTTTTAATCAAAAAACTGCGGAATACTCCGCTCCCTCCCTTCCATTCCCTTTTCGGGTTCCAACTGACACCTGACGCGCATGACGCGACGTGTCTCGCAGGTAATCTTTACCGTATCCGCTATCCGGATTCCGATACACCAAATTATATCACTTTTCTGATTGATTAACAGCAGCATTTCCCTTCGGTTCTTTATGGGCATCTTTTGGTCCGCGCAAAATCGCGTTATCTTCTTTTGTCCGGACATCCCCAAAGGCCGGAAGCGGTCACCGGGTTTCGCGGCGCGTATCAAAAGAGGGAACTTGATCTTATCCTCGTCGAACAGAGCGGTCCAGCGATCCTCAGTCGGAATCTTCATATCCTCGGGACGTAATCCCCGCTGTGCGGTCAAGGTCAAACACGTTCCGAAATGCGCCCTAAAACAGAAGGGATCATCAGGATTTTCCCACACGCCAACGGCGGGGTTCAGCCCGCTCCTTTTTCTGTATTCGACTCTTTCAGCTTTTTCAGACGTAAAACCACAGCGATCGAATTCTCGGAAGAACCATACCCTTTCGCGGAACGGTATCGCAAAACTGCCGGGTTGTCGAAGCCTTTTCATCGTCCGGGCCATTTTTACGCTTTCGATTCCTTGTGTATGCCCACGCCATCTCTTATAGGATCGAACGAACAATTCGGACAAGAACGCATCCGAATGCTCTTTGAGCGCTTCCCACGAAAACCGCGGCTCTTCTTCGGGATGAACCGCGCTCCTGACAAAAGGCTCCAATAACTCCTCCATCACTTGCGAAGCCAAAGACAGCTGTTCCTGATCCCTTACTAAAACATCGCGTACACTTGCGCCAAAACGAGTGGAAAGGAATGGCACGAGCTCATTTCGGATACGGTTTCTGAGAAACCGATTGTCTTGATTGGTCTGGTCTTCGTAGTAGAAAACCTTTTGGTCTTCGGCATACCGGACGATATCGGCCTTCCAGAAAGGCAACAAAGGTCTTAGGAAAGGCGCTTCGATGGCTTTCATACAATCAAACCCGGATAACCCGCTTCCGCGCGTCAACCGCATCAGGAAGGTTTCCAGCAGATCGTTCCGATGGTGAGCCGTTACGATATACGCCGCATCCCACTCTTCCCGCGCCCTTTCGAGGAAGAGGCGGCGCTCGATTCTGGCGACCTCTTCGAGGCTTCTTCCCCGATAAGCTTCTCGGGCGAGCAGCGGAATATCGACCTTATCTCCGAAGAAACGGATTCCTTCTCTTTCACAGAGCTGGCGAACTCCGTCGTATTCTGATGCGGAGGCTTCTCTGATTCCGTGATTTAAATGCGCGACACAAAACCGCTCGCGTCGGTCGGGCAACGCGTTTATCATGAGGTGGAACAGCGCCATGGAGTCGACGCCGCCTGAAACGGCAATAACGAAGCGCGTCTCAACAAAAAAACGGCAAAAAAAGGAAGCGACGACACGGGAGATTTCGGAAACAAGATCGCTATCGAATCGGATAAGCCCTCCAAAAAACATGGAGCCAGCGACAGGAATCGAACCCGTGACCTGCTCATTACGAGTGAGCCGCTCTACCGACTGAGCTACGCTGGCTTCCGTTGGCATATTCTACCAGATAAAACCGGCTTTTGCAAGTTCTCGGATTCCCGAAAAGAAGAAGGATTTATCCACGAAGGACAC
>CAZMHO010000079.1:0-11465 GCA_964566085.1 uncultured Thermotogaceae bacterium
GGGGTGCAGTTAACGAAATTCCCCTCAACGGAGGGGTGGCCATCACCTCAGGTCGGGGTGGTCATGACATTACTCTTCTGTTGATTTCTTCTTTAATACTATTCCACCCCATTATTATACCCACACGGGAAGCCCTGGCCCCCCCGGCGAATGTGGTATAATTTTGAAAGGACTCTACTCCCAGGAAATTCGAAAGAAGAGGTGTTCTATGAGCGAACAGAATAACTCCCCAAAAAAGTACCGTCTGGTCACGCGTAGCGATTTCGATGGGCTCGTGTGCGCCATCCTGCTCCGCGAGCTAAATATGATCGAGGATATTCTCTTCGTCCATCCGAAGGATATGCAAGACGGAAAGATCCCGATCACGAACTCGGATATTTCGACGAACCTTCCTTACGTGGAGGGAGTTTATTTAGCTTTTGACCACCACTTGAGCGAAATCGCCCGTATCGGTGGGAAAAAACCCAACCATATTATCGACCCGAACGCGCCTTCGGCTGCTCGAGTCGTTTACAATTATTATAGCGGAAAAGAGACCTTCCGGGATATCCCCGACGAAATGATGCGGGCGGTAGATAAAGGGGATTCGGCCCAATTTTCCAAAGAAGACATCCTCAACCCGACGGGTTGGGATCTGATGAACTTCCTGATGGATGCACGGACGGGCTTGGGGCGTTTCCGGACTTTTAGGATTTCGAACTATCAGCTGATGATGGATCTCGTCGGATACTGCAAAAACCACCCGATCTCTCAAATCTTGGAACTGCCGGATGTGAAAGAACGGGTAGATTTCTATTTCGCCGAAGAAAAACTCTTCCGCGAACAGCTTTCACGTTGCGCAAAAGTGTATCAAAACCTCGTCGTTTTGGATCTCCGAGAAGAAGAGACCATCCATGCGGGAAACCGGTTTATGATCTACGCGTTGTTCCCTGACTGCAATATCTCCATCCATCAAATGTGGGGTCTGAAAAAGCAGAACACCGTCTTCGCCGTTGGAAAATCCATACTCAATCGGACCTCAAAGACAAATATCGGCGCTTTAATGCTGAAGTACGGGGGTGGCGGGCACGAAAACGCGGGAACCTGCCAGGTCCCCCACGAAGACTCCGAAAAGACGCTTAAGGAACTGATCCATCAGATCAATAGAGACGGGTAGCCATCACATCACGTTTGGCTGAGCTCTCTTTGGACAGTTTGAGGATCCTTTCCCTCCAGGACCGCGATGCGGTCGATCAAAGGCGGGTGGGTGCTCAGCAGGTTCGCGACCAGACCGTGCTTCTCGGCCAGGTTTCTTTTCTTTGGTTCGGAGATAAAGAGATGCGCGGTCGCGCTGTTGGCGGATTTCGTCATAACCGGCAGATTAAGAATCTTACGCAAGGCGAGACTCAACCCCATCGGATTCCGGGTCATTTCCGCGCCGGTCGCATCGGCTAAAAACTCTCGTTTCCTTGAGATAGCAAAGGTCATCAAGCGGCTGAGTTGCCCGATGAGAAACATAACCCCCGCCGTCGCCAGCATCGCCACCGCGATTCCGGCGATCCCTCCGCTGTCTTTGGACTTTCGCGATCTCCCGCTTGTTTGAAAAACCGCTAATCCTCCGCGAAAGGCAATCATCGAAAGGAGTAAAACCCCTCCCACTAACGCGCTGACCGTCGTCATCAACAAAATATCGCGATTCTTCACGTGCGCCAGCTCGTGAGCCAGCACCCCTTCGGTTTCCTCTCGGTTCAGGTGCTGGAGTAACCCTGTTGTGACGCAGACGTAGGCTTTTTCGGGCTTGCTTCCCGTGGCGAAGGCGTTGATCGACGCGTCGTCCATCACATAGATTTTCGGTTTCGGCGTTCCGGAGGCAATGGATAATTCTTCGACGATATTCAACAGTTGTTTTTCTTCAAGATCTCGTGTATCGGGGTTCACTTCTTTCGCGTTTACTGACTTAAGAACGATCCCGGCTCCAGAGGACAGAGAAACGACCGTTTGGATCAGCGTGATCACAATGAGAACGCCCGTGATCAGAAACCCCGTCCCGAAGGCAAAATCCAACCCGATTCCCGCCGAAGTAACGATGGCAAACATAAGGATCACCAACAGGGTTGTTTTTATCAGATTCTTCTTTTGCTGCTCGTAAAAATTCATCGCCACAACTGAACCCTCCTTTTGGATCAAACGGTTACAGCGTTTCGCTCTGTGCTTTCTGCAGTTTGCGCCACTTTGAGGAAAACGCGTTCACAGCGTATTATATCACGATAGAAATGGAAGCCTCGCGCGCTAATAAGCCTCGGCTTCCTAACGTTCGCTCTTTCTGGTTGCGCGTCAAGACGATTCGAGAAACGTTCCCTCTTCTCTCATCGCTTCTCGCAACGAAGCACCGATTTTTAGCTTTAGCCCAACTTGCGACCGGTTTGAAAGAAACGGGCAAAGTTAAGGGGAGACATCATCCGAAACCCCCATGATATCGTCGGTGGCTCATCGATTGTAGTGGCCAACTTTTTTAATAACGTGGCTTTTATGGCCTTTTGTACGGTTTTAAGTCGAAAGTGCAGCTAACGCCTCCGGTAAATGTGCGGTAGTATGGATTCGCCTAATCTGTCTTACTCCGGTTTATCTTTCTTATCCGCAAAGTACTTATCCAGAATCGCCTTGATTTTTTCCGGCGCAACCGGTTTGGCTAAAAAATCATCCATACCGGCAGACAGGCATTTTTCATGTTCTTCCTTGAATGCGCCGGCAGTGAGGGCAATGATGGGTACATGTTTTCCGCTCTCTTTTTCGAGCGCGCGAATCTTTCTGGTAGCGTCCAATCCATCCATTTCAGGCATCTGCACATCCATGAATATCAGATCCGGCGCAGTTTCGGAAAACTGTTTTACTGCCAGCAGACCATCGGCGGCTTCGATTAATTCTGCGCAGGGATAGAATTTGCCGATTAGCGCCTTTACCATCATCATATTCATCCCGACGTCTTCGGCGATTACAATCTTGAATCCTTTGCCGAGAGAGTTCGTATGCGCTTCAGGAATCGGTGAAACCGCCGACTGCTTTCTGACTTGCCGGGGCATTGGCACCTGGCATAAATATGCGTGCAGATCGCTACTCCTCACCGGTTTTGTCAGCCTAAAACGCACGCCCAGCTCCTCGCATCTCTGATGCAGTTCCGCATCGCCGGTAGAGGAGTGCAATAAAATGATCGGTTGTGTTTGCGGGCTCAGATTCAGTTTTTCCCGGATCAGGCGGATGGTTTCAAGTCCATCCAGATGGGGCATATTGTAATCGCAGAGGATGATATCGAAGGGTCTTGAAGTTTCCAGGAGCCTCAACGCCGTCAAACCATCCCCACAGGACTGATGGGCAATACCCCAGTTTGCCAGACTCTCTTCAAGGATCAAACGGTTGTTGGCGTTGTCGTCGATGATCAAACAGCGTTCGATCTGCTCGAGAGAACTCTTGTCAAGCTTTTCACCCTCTTCGGTATCGGTGATTATATCGAAATAGAAAGTGGTTCCTTCTCCCTGTTTGCTGTCTATCTGTATCTTGCTTCCCATTTCTTTGGCGATTAGGTCGGAAATGATCAACCCCAGGCCGGTGCCGCCGTATTTGCGGGTTGTGGAACTGTCGGCTTGTGAAAAGGCTTTGAATAGCTTTCCTTTCTGCTCTTCGGTGATGCCAATGCCCGTGTCGCGAACGGAAAATGAGAGTTCGCCTTTTCCATTGGCTAAAGGACCATACCTCACTTTGAGTTCCACTTCCCCTTTTTCCGTAAACTTGACCGCGTTGCCCAGGAGGTTTGCCAATATCTGTTTGAGCCGGATCGGATCCGTTACGGCAAATCGCGGCATGGCGGTGTCTATATGCAAAAGCAGTTCGATATCCTTTTTGCCGGCGTCGAATTTCACGATATCCATGCTGTTTTCCAGCAGTTCGATCATGTCGGTTTTGATCCTCTCCAGATGAAGCATCCCCGCTTCGATTTTTGAGAAATCGAGAATATCGTTGATGATTCCCAGCAGGGTATGACCCGACACATTGGCATTATGGACATACTGCTGTTGCGTCGGCGAAAGAGGCGTTCCTTTGAGCAGGTCGGTAAACCCGATGACTCCATTGAGCGGGGTGCGAATCTCGTGGCTCATATTGGCCAGAAACTCTGATTTGGCTTTGCTGGCGGCTTCCGCTTGTACTTTGGCTCTCTTTAGATCCAATTCCGCTTGTTTGCGATCGGTGATGTCTTCGGAGAAACCCGCAAACTCATTGTCGTTGATCTTTACTGCAAGAACGCTCCAGTAGCGCACTTCACCCGATTTAACGACAAAGCGAAAATCACCTTGGGCGGAACCATTGGCCACAACCCTTCCGAAATGTTCCCGGGCAATTTCATGGTCTTCGGGATAGGTCAGCGCCATGGGTCCGCGTTCCAGCAGTTCCTCCAGACGATAACCGGTTTGTTCACAGGCTTTGCGGTTGACGAACACATACTGCCCCTGCGCATTGGCAATCAGAATGCCGTAGGGGGCATTATCGACATAGGCATTCAGGCGCGCAGTCTGATCTCTGAGAGCCGCTTCTGCCTTCTTTCGATCGGTGATGTCGCTATGCGAACCGGCCATTCGGTACGGAATACCCTTTTCATCCCGTAAAGCTTCCCCTTTGGCGAGAATCCACACAAGTGAACCATTTTTATGTTTCATCCGAAACTCTATCGCGTATTTTTTTATTTCTCCGTTCAGATAACCTCGGATAAATTTTTCAACACCCGCGATATCTCCTTCATAAAGCAGAGAGGTAAAACTGTTGAATTCGTTTTTTATTTCAAAATCTTCATAACCCAGCATTTCCTTCCATCGCGTTGATAAATACAATTCATTGGTTAAGATATTCCAATCCCACGCGCCATCATTTGTACCGCTAACAACCAGTTCAAAGCGCTTTTTGGAAGCGCGAAGCTCTTCTTCCATCCGTTTACGTTCGGTAATGTCTCGGCTTATCCCAAGAATGCCGACCACATTGCCATTCGGGTCTCTGTAGGGTGTTTTCAGCGTATCGATCAAAACCTTCCGGCCATCCGGAAAAGTGACCTCTTCTTCATTTTGGCGGGGCTTGAGCTGTTTGAGCATTTCGTTGTCGTGATACCGGAAAAGATTCGCGTGCTCCCTATCAAACAAATCGAAATCGGTTTTACCAATCACTTCCTCCTCGGATGTTTTTCCTACCAGCTCCGTAAAAAGCGGATTGCAGCCGAGATACACCCCATTGCGATCCTTGAAAAAAACGATATCGGGAATACTGGCAAGAAGTGATTGGATCAGGCTGGCCTGCTGCAGTTTTTCTTCCTCGGCAGCCTTCTGCGCGGTAATATCCTCAAAAGTCACGAGGATGCCATTCACCGTACCCTTTTCATCATGGAGAGGCATCTTCGCGGTATCGATCCAGGCTTGTCTGCCATCGGCCTGCAGTCTCTGCTCGATATTGTGGAGTTCCGGAGCGTTGTTCTGCATGACCCGTTGATCATCCGCACGGAAAAAATCGCCCTTTTCTCTCTTCCACGACAGATCATAATCTGTTTTGCCAACGATTTCCGACGGATCGGAGAGGCCGGCGACCATTGCCCCCCGCTTGTTGCAGCCCAAGTATACGGAATGGCGGTCTTTCCAAAAAATGTGTTGCGGAATCGTATCCATCACGACCTGCAGCATCTTCTGCGTATCTTTTAATACCCGTTCCTGTTCGATCCTTTCCGTCACATCTCGCGCCGCCGCATATATCAAATTGCCCCTGGGGTGCGAACGCCACTCGATAAACCGATAGGATCCATCCTTCCTCCGATAACGGTTGGTAAACTGAAGGACGTCCTCGCCTTTTCCCAGATTGGCCATCGCATCCAACGTTGCCGGGATGTCGTCGGGATGGACGAACTCAAGAAACTTCCGCTTGTTGAGTTCTTCGGTGTTATAACCCAGCGCATGACTCCATGCCTCGTTGGTTTTGATGAAGTTGCCCTCTATGTCCGCAATGCACAGCAGATCAAGATTCACCGTAAAGAAGGCCTCCAGCTCTTCGGTGTGTTCTTTGCTTGCGGAGATGTCCGCAA
Organism: uncultured Thermotogaceae bacterium; assembly: GCA_964566085.1. GTDB lineage: Bacteria > Thermotogota > Thermotogae > MWEM01 > MWEM01 > MWEM01. Next base: position 6,086 of record CAZMHO010000079.1, read on the forward strand.
ACACGGTGGTGAAGGTGAATTTTTCGTTAGAATAGGCATGCACGCGGTACCACTTGCCAAGAGGCTCGCTGTACTGCTCGAGCTCCTTTTCACCACCATTCAGGGCTATCTCGCCGTAACACCCGATCCAGTCAAATTCGGCCTTTTCTATACCGGGAATCGCCTGGCGAACGGTGCGGCCAATCAGATTTTCCGACTGAAGCCCCGTCAACTTTTCGAAAGTGGCATTGACTTCGAGAAACTCGTAATCAAAGGGTTTGCCGGCATCATCCAGTATGATGCGGTGATGGGCATACCCCATCACGGGGCTGTCCTGCAGGAAATCCTTGTTGTTCATAACCACCTCTATTCCCTCCTTGCATTCTTTTGTTCTTGATTATCTATCCTTATTCATGGCTTATCGCTGCTGTTTTTTCACGCCTTTTTGGGGCGATGGCAGCGTGACACGGAACACGCTTCCTTGACCGAGCTGCGATTCTACTCTGATCTCGCCGTACATCCGGGAAAGCGCCTGCCTGACAACGGTCAGCCCCAGTCCTTCTCCTTTGGTCTTGTCGGGTTCGAGGCGATGGAAGAGCTCGAAGACATGCTCCAGATGGTTTTCGGCAATTCCGATACCGTTGTCCTCAACGCGATACACGCATCGATCCATCTCTATTGAGCCTTTAATTCGTATCTTCAGCGGTCGGGCAGGATCGCGGTATTTGATGGCGTTGTCGATCAGGTTCGAAAAGACCTGCGTCACTTGCACCGCATCTCCCCGGCAGTCTGGAAGGCTGTCTACGGTCCATTCGGCACCCACTTCCTTCAACGTAAAGGCGAAGGATAACGCGAGTTGGGCAAGGCATCCGTTCATGTCGATATCCTCGATCTGCAGGGCGGCTTTGCCCTGACGGGAAAGATGGAGCAGTCCCTTGAGGAGCTTGTCCATTTGGCTGACGCTGGCCCGAATGCGGTTGATCGATTGTTCCATGTCTGGAAATTCCCGCCGTAGCGCTTTTTCCAGTTCCTCTTTGTCTTTGCCGCCCTCGAGCATGGCGGTCAGTTCCTTGATGGAGTAATCCAGCTCTCGGCTGAAGCCGTCCACATTCACCAAAGGCGAGCGCAGGTCGTGTGAGGCGACGAAAACAAGCTGTTCGAGCTCCTTGTTCTTGGCGTCGATGACCGCCTGGATCCGCTTGGTTTCGGAAATGTCGGCGGCGATGGTGGCGAAGCGATTCTTGCTGGGCGATACCACCGAGATGGCGAAGTGCTTGTCCATCGGCGCAAAGTAGGTTTCGTAGTGGCAGGGCTCGCCGGTGATGCCCACCCGGGAGAATTCATCCAGGTAGGGGGGGGCTGGCGTGCCGTATAATGCGTCTGCCAGCTTGTCGACAGCATCTTCGTGGCGGATGCCGGTAATGCGCGTGAAGGCGGCGTTGCAGTCGGTAATGCGGTAGTTAACCGGTGTGCCGTTATCATCGAAGATTAATTCGTGCAGCACCACCATATCGGTCATGGAGGCGAATAGGGTCGAAAACTTTTCCTCGCTCTCGCGCAAGGCTTCCTCAGCGCGCTTGCGCTCGGTGATGTCCTGATGGGTGCCCATTACAATGAGGGGCCTACCGTCATCGGTCCAGGACATGGCCTTACCGCGGTCAAGCACCCAGATCCATTCGCCGTTTTTATGCTTCATCCTCGATTCGCACTCATAATAGTCCAGTTCCCCGCTGAAGTGCTTTTCGAGAAGTTCGTTGCAATTTTTCAGGTCATCGGGATGGGAGTATGCCATCCAGGTTTTTATCGATATCGGGCTCGGCATTTCCACCCCGCTGATCTCCTCAAGGGTTTGGCCGATGATTTCCGCCCAACGTTCGTTGATTACAATCTCCCCGGTTTGTACATTCCACTCCCATGTTCCTGAGCGGGTTCCTTCGACGATGCCGGCAAGGCGGTTCCGTTCGGTTTTCAGCTCTTCGGCGGACCGGGCCAGGCGCTCTATGCGATCCTTCAGATTGACCCGCATCGTATCCAGGGCCTGACAAAGCCGCCACAGCTCTTCAACGCGGGACACCGGTAGAGGCTCGTCCAGGCCGCCATCAGCCATCCGGCCGGCCGCCGCGCCGATACCGGCAAGAGCGCCGGAAAACCGCCGTATTAAGATGCCCGCCATCAGCCAGATAAAGCCGAAGATCACGGCCGCTCCCGCGACCGCCGTTACCACCGCATTTTGAGTAAGCCTGTTCAGTTCGGCGAGCTGGACGCTGGCGCCCACGATATAGCGGCGGCCTCCAGCATCCAGCCGGGGGACCAGCACCATGCGCCCCTCGCCCCACTCGTTATGGAAGGAGGAAAAGACCGGCGCTCCGGGCTTCCCCATGGCGCCGTCAAAAGCGTGCGGGTCTTCATGGGTCTGGAAAAAGGAGGCATGCGCGGAGGCCGGATCATTCACATCCGACCTGGTGGCGGAGGTGAACACGATGCGATCGCCCAACACCAGGACACTCCAGAGATACTGCAAACCAAGCCGGCGGCAGATATCGTCATTTCGGTCGAGAATGCGCCTGAACTCCTCGTCGGAAACCGAATCTACCGGCCTTTCCACCCCGCTCCCGACAATCCGGTCGTGGTAACCCGGTCCCAGCAGTTCGTGCAGGAATTCCGCGGCCGAATACAACCGCGTGTCGGTCTTCTGCAGCAGCATGCTTCGTAGATAATAGGCAAAGATAAGAGCTAAAACCAATGTGGAGAACAGGCATAGCAACCCTACGCCCGTCAGCACGACGCGCTTCATGGAACGTGTTTGTCCGTGTTTCATATCGGTTCCCCCTGTATCGTCCAGGCTTCAAATCGTCTTTTCGCTATCTGTGCGCCGCCGATACCGGTTTATTTACGCTCCTTCTTTTCGCCGCCGTTATAATAATCCGTTTCCATTGGCGTTTTTACCTGATTCGGAACTTATCGATCTCCTGGTTCAGTTGCTCGGATAGAGACTGGAGCTGGCTTGCGGTGTCTCTGACCTGACTGGCTGACTGGGTCTGCTTTTCTGCTTCGCCCGCAAAAAGCGCCACCTGCTCGGATACCTCCGCCATCGATTTTGCGGAGGTATCCATCGCGCTGGCCATTTCTTCTGCTGCGGCCGACTGTTCTTCGGAAATAGCCGACAGGTTTCCTACTTTTCCGTTCATTTCATCCACCATACTCAGAATATCTTGAAACAGCTTTTGAGTATTCAGCGCTTCCCGGTTGACCCCGTCGACGATGGTTTCTGTTTCCGTGGTCGCCTTTCCTGATTCGATCGTGTCTTGTACGACTCCTTTCAAGATGCTTGCGATGTCGTAGGCCGCTTTATTGCTTTCTTCGGCAAGCTTTCGTATCTCCTCGGCAACCACGGCGAAACCCCGTCCCGCCTCTCCTGCTCTTGCCGCTTCAATCGCTGCGTTTAGCGCCAGTAAATTGGTTTGCCCGGCGATAGAAGCAATCGTTTCCACGATGGTTTGAACATTTTCGGCTTTTTCCGCCATCTTCTTCACCAGCCCGGCAGTATTGGAGGTTTGTTTGGAGGCTGTAGCAATCTGGGAAACCACACGATTGATCTGCTCGCCGCCTTCCAATGACTTGGCATAGGTCTGCCCATTTTGATCGGCCAACTCCTGGGCGGTTTTTGATACACTTTGAGCGCTCGCTGCCACCTCTTCCACTCCAGAGGTGACCTCTTCGATCGCCGCGGAGGTGTTTTGGGCATGTTCTTCCACATTCCGGGATTGGACGGTCATCTCCTGTGAGGACGACCATTGCGTTTGCGACAGGGTTTCAAGCTGAGCCGAGGATTGACGCAACTTTTGCATCACAGAATGGATCGAATTGATCGAATGGATCAGGGCTTCGGATAAGGTCTGAACATCCCGCGCCAAGGATCCTGTTTCGTCTTTTTTGTTCAAGAGAGTCTCGGGCACTTTCTGTGTCAGATCCAGGTTGGCGATGCCCTTCAGGAGATTGGCAAGCGCGACCACGGGCTTGCTGATACCCCTGCCTATAAAGAAGGACAGAAGGACGCCCAAGACGGATAAGGCGGACAGAAGGATCAATATAATCATTCTGAGCCGATTCACGCTCGCAAAAGCTTCCGCCTGATCCACTTCGATGATCAGCCCCGCATAGGAGGTTCCCAGTCGGACTACAGACATGCATCCTAAAACAGGATCGCCGACATAATCGACATAGGAGTCGATAGCAAAGAATTCGTCGCTCCCCTGCAGGACCGGCTCTCGGAGCAATTCGATCGCGCGAGTATCGATCGACTTTCTTAAAGCGGCATCTCGGCTATACTCTCCAAATTTGGCATTGGTCAGCAGCGAGCCATTGGCAGCGACCAAATAAGCATCCCCTGTCTCTCCCAAAGAGTCCAGCCCGTCGTGGACCAAGCTATCGATGATCCCCTGCTCCAGAACCACACTGATGGTGCCGATAACGGCTTTGGTGGCAGGATCGCGTATGGGCGCGGATAACACCATGACATTCCTTCGCGCCAGATCGGAATAATACAACTCGGAGAAAGTTGTCGTTCCCCCCAAAGCCCCCCGAATAGAGTCACGTTGTTGATAGCTCTGACCCTCGACCTGGTTAAGGCTGTCGTAGATCACCGCGCCTTTTAGGTCCGTAATCAGCAGTTGGGTATAGCCAAACTCCGTTTCAACCTTTTTGGCAAAGGCATCCAGGGCCACCCGGGTGGTTTTCCATGCCTCTGAATCTCCTGAGACTTGCCCGAACTGGCGCACCGCATTGATCGGGTTGTTGATCGTTGAGAGATACCCGATCTGGGCCCGCGTAGTAGAGAAAAACTGATCCAAAAGGCTTTCCGTCTGTTCCAGATAGATCCGGCTGGCTTTGTCGATCTCTTCGCGAAGGGATTGCTGGGAAAGGATCAGAAAGAGCAAAGAGAGAAGAACCATAGGGATAATCCCTACCACAAGAATCAAGAGAATGATTTTGGAGGATAAGGTTCTTTTTTTCATGAATCCACGCTCCTTATATGATGAAGTCCGGCGATAATACCCTCTTCTCTCCGACAAGAAAACGAATTATCGCGTTCTTCGTTTATTGACGCTCCTTCTTTTCGCCGCCGTTATAATAATCCGTTTCCATTGGCGTTTTTACCTGATTCGGAACTTATCGATCTCCTGGTTCAGTTGCTCGGATAGAGACTGGAGCTGGCTACAAATGCAAAGACACACGCTATAAATGGGGGTGTTTAACAATTTTTGAGAAAAGGCGCGTCTTTGACCAGTGAGTTCTGTAACGCTTTTGTCGGCATTTCCACCCCGCTATGACAAAACAGCCACTTAGGGCTTGCGTGTCGGAATCGAAAAGAAAAAAGTGGAGCCGATACCCGGTTGCGACA
>CAZMHO010000080.1:0-5533 GCA_964566085.1 uncultured Thermotogaceae bacterium
CCAGTGAAAGATTGAAGAAACCGTTCAAAGCGGCGAGTGTCGCCACTTCTATCGACGCGCTGCTCGACAGGCCCGCTCCGATCGGCACATCCGAAATGATGTCGAGCGTTACGGGGGATAGAGGGAATCGGCCGTGTCTTTTTAGGACCCAAAAAACTCCTTTAACGTAATCTGCCCAGTTACCTTGCTGTTCGATGTTCTCCGGGTCGATTCGGAGACTTCCAAATCCCTCCGACCGGATAAGAAATGTTGAATCCGTCGAGTTTTTTATGTGGACGGTTGTCTTTCTCTCAATCGCGAATGGGAAGATATACCCGTCATTGTAGTCTACGTGTTCTCCGATGATATTGACTCTACCCGGCGCGTAACCGAACATGGAGTTCATCTCCTCTTCAAGAAATGGTTCTTCTGAAGTGTAGCAGAAACGGAGGAAAATTGCAACGCGAGGGTGAAGAATTTTGAGAGATATTTAGGATGTTTTCGCGGGATAACAGCCGCGCAAGTGGTATAATTCATAAGATTCAATATCCGAATTCCTTAAGGCTGAATGAAATTACCGTTGTGAGAAGAACGGGAGGAAAGGGGTAGACGTGTATGGAAGCGAAACGAATGCCTAACCATAGTAACACGGAATCTTCAAAACGCTCGCTTATGCTTGTGTTTGCAGTATCCCTCATCGTTTTGGGTTTTGTTGGATTATTGGGGGCTTTTCAGATTATTTTGATCACGTGGGAAAAAGTATGGCCGTTGTTTTTACTTGTACCGGGTCTTGTTTTTGAAGTCGTCTATTTTCGGAACAATAAACTTTCGGGATTGCTTGTTCCCGGAGGGATTCTGATCACGTTAGGACTATTGTTTTTCCTTTGCGCTTTCACGGATTACGGAATCCTTCAGTATCTATGGCCGGTTTTCATCATGGCGCCCGGAATAGGGTTGTTGCAAATGTATTACTTAGCCTCACGGGTGAAAGGAGTGTTCATCGGCGGAATCATCCCATTTGCTATTGGAGCGCTTTTCATGTTCTTTACGCTGCTGCAGCATACGTTTTTTTCCGTAGCATTCCCGGCTGTTTTGATCGGTATCGGCGTTTATTTTCTGTTCCGATTTTTCGCGTCAAAGAAGTAACGGCCCTTCTTAAAGACTTCGTGGATCGACCAGTTATAAAAAAAGGGAGCGGGCTCCCTTTTTTTATCGATCTGGTTAGTTCGTTTCAGCCAGCAATTTCGGTTGCTTCCCAAAGAAGTCCCTTCGGTTCTGATATTCGGGGGATCGGTTACTCTGGCTTGGCGCCGCTATGAGCGCGCAACGACCGATATGGCTTGGGTCTAACCGTTTCCACTTTTTTATCTGCTTCGAATAATGACGGTATGCGTTTTTCGCATCGCGGTATTCCTCGTATTCACCGGTCACCGTACGCTTTTCATCTAAATAACCTTCGCGCTTGGAAGCGAACATAACGAAAACAAAGTACATTTCGACACCCCCGTTCTACACATTTTATCCTGAGGGATTTTTCCCTCTCATGTATAGAGACGTAAAACGGAGTCCCTTATTTAATGGAGTTTCTTTTCGATAAGCGCGACGACGTCTTTGACCTTTTGAATGCTTCTTAGTTCCTCTAATTCGATTTTGATTTTTGCTTCTTTTTCCAAATCCATGACCAAATCCACGAGTTCCAGAGAGCTGCCTCCCAAATCATCTCGGAGATCCGCGTCTAACGAAATCTGATCTTCCTCGACATCCAACTTTTCTACCAACGCTTTTTTCACTTTGCTAAATACTTCCTCTCTGTTCATTTTTTCTCCTTTCGATTATGTGAGTCATTCTATGTTCTAAAAGAATTGCCGCTTCTGTAAACAATTTTTCGATTATATCCCGACACGTCGATATCTCATGGACCAATCCAACGGATTGTCCGGCAAGAAACGAGCCTTCGTGGAGGTTTCCGCACTGATATGCTTTTCGATAACTACCTAAAAGAAGTCTTTCCGCTTCATCGCTTGATTCGAGTTCCATCTTTTTAATCTTTTTCGAAAACGACGTTTTAAGGACCCTAACGGGGTGGCCTAATCGTTCTCCTGTAACGATCGTATCTCGGATCCCCGATTTGAGGATCATTTGTTTATAGGTGTCATTTACGTCGGATTCAACGGAAGCGATGAAGCGCGTTCCCATCTGGATACCTTGTGCCCCTAACATAAAGGCCGCCGCGACGCCTCTTCCGTCGGCGATACCGCCCGCCGCAATGACGGGGGTGTGTAGAAGATCTACCAGCGCGGGAATCAAGACCATCGTCGTAACCGATCCGATATGCCCGCCGGACTCACTCCCTTCCCCGATAACAAAATCGACACCCGCTCTCTCCAATAACAAGGCGAGATTCTCCGAAGAAACGACTCCCATCGTTACGGTACCTCTCTGTCGAAAGGTGTCTAAGTACGCTCCGGGGTTACCGGCGCCGAAAATAACGACCGGCACCTCCAATTCCAGAAGAAGAGAGACCTTCTCTTCGACAGAAGGGTCCAACATGATGAGGTTCACTGCGAAAGGGTTTCGTGTCAAGGACTTACAACGGATTATCTCTTCCCGGAGTTCTTCCAATGTCATCGGACCCGAGCCGATCGTCCCCAGCCCGCCCGCATTGGATACTGCCGCGGCCAACACCGCCTTTCCTATCCACGCCATTCCTCCCAAGAGGAGGGGATACCGTATGTTTAAACGCTGACAGAGCGGTAAGGAATCAAACATGCTCCTCCGATTGGTCAAAGAGCTTTACACCAACGAAAAGAGTGCATTTCGCGGCAATCTCCCCATCTACTTGGATTTGGCCGTTCACTTTATAAAAATCCCCCATTTTTTGCTTGATTTCCACGGTGTAATCCATTCGATCTCCGGGGCGAATCTCTTTCAAAAACCGAGCGTTATCAATCCCTAAGAATAGCGGAATCCCGTCTCTCCCCTGATAAGTATCATGCAGAAGCAAGGCGGCGGTTTGAGCGATACCCTCCAGCTGCAAAACGGCTGGTACGATCGGATAATGAGGATAGTGTCCTTGAAAAAACGGCTCGTTGATCGTTACGTTTTTATACGCTTCGATTTTGCCTGACTCTAAACGATTCACGCGGTCTACCATCAAAAACGGGTATCGATGGGGTAAAACGGACTTTATTTCATCGATATTCAAGGAAACCTCCCCTTTACTTCCGCAACCGGATTTATCGGTCATACTCTACCTCCTTATTATATCACCGATCCGGGTTTTCATGCCATGGTTTGACTTTTTTTCGTTTTTTGACTATACTTCGAGAATCATATCGGTATTTATCTTTTTTTGGAGGTGCGCATGAAGAATGAAACGTTTCAAGTAGCGGTTACGGGTATGGGGACGGTCAACCCGCTCGCGAAGGATCTCGCGTCTTTTTCAAAAGCGTTGGAAGAGATGACGATCGGCGTGGACCGAATCTCCGCTTACGACGCCACGCCTTACTCCTATCAAGTAGCCGCTGAGGTCAGGGATTTTGACGCGAAATTGTATATGGACAGAAAGAGGGCCAAGAAGTACGACCGCTTCATCCAGTTCGCCGTGGCTGCAACGAGATTTGCATTAGAAGACGCCGGGTTGCCGGTGGAAGGGGATTGGAAAAACGAGACCGGTGTGACGATCTCTTCGGGGATCGGAGGATTGCAGACGCTTCTGAAAGCGATGCAGGATTTCCATGAAGTCGGTCCGGAATACATCTCCCCATTTCTTATCCCTATGGTTATCCCGGATATGGCTTCAGGAGCCGTATCGATGGAATTTGGTTTGAAAGGTCCGAATTTTGCGACCGTAAGCGCTTGTGCTACCTCGCTGCACGCGATCATCGTTTCCGCCATGATGATCAAGCACGGATACGCGAAGCTGACGGTTACCGGCGGATCAGAGGCCTTGATCCATCCGTTGCCTATCGGAGCTTTCGGGAATATGATGGCCTTATCCCGGAACAACGCGAACCCGAAAGAAGCTTCCAATCCCTTCGACCGCCGCCGCGACGGGTTCGTGATGGGGGAAGGGGCGGGCGTCCTTGTCCTCGAGGAAGCCAAACACGCGCGCCAACGCGGAGCGCGTATTTACGGATATATCGCCGGGTTTGGCATGTCGGGCGACGCCTTCGACTTCAGCGCTTCAGACCCTAAAGGAGAAGGGGCGACACGCGCGATCAACCAAGCTTTTGAAGTGAGTGGGATAAGCCCTTCTCAAGTCGATTTCATCAACGCGCACGCAACCGCGACGATTATCGGCGATATTTCGGAGGCGAACTCCTTAAGGTCTTGTTTTGGAGAGACCTTGGGAAGCATCCCGGTTCAAGGCACCAAAAGTTTGATCGGCCACAGCTTAGGGGCTTCAGGAGCCAACGAACTCATCGCCGGGATACTGGAAACCCAAAACGGGTTTATCCACGGGATGCCTTCTCTCACACAAAGGGATGATGCCTTCACGGATTTGAGCATACCTGAGAAAACGATCTATCGCAAGAGTTCGGTTTTCCTTAAAAACGCCTTTGGATTTGGCGGGCACAACGCTTCCCTTATTTTTAAAACAGAGCGGGATTAAGGTTTTTTTACAAACTTCCTCATTGTTTCTGTTCCGGTACCATAGATTTCCTCAAGCGTTAGCGCGCGATCGATGAGAGGTTTCCCGAAAACCGTGTAGGTTTTATAGCGTTTACAGCCGATAAACTCGGCTAGTCTGATCATTTGAGTATTATAAGCGCTAATTGACGAGAATTCTATACTCCCGTAGCCCAATCGTATCAGGTTTTCTCTGAGCTTCAATACGAGCAGAGCGGAAATGCCCCGATTCTGGTGTTCCGGAACGACAAAGAGGATCACGGCGCGCCCTTCTTTGATACGCTTCTTGGAAGAGAGTATCGAGAGCCATCCGAACGGGAAGAGATTTCCCTTGATCTTTCTAACAACCGGGTTGTAGTTTGGGAGAACGGCAGCGATTCCAATCGCTTTTCCTTTGTAATAGACCGCTAAGCAGAGAGGCGGAGGGAGCGTCAACTTAAAGTCCTTCACCAGCTGTTCGCATTGGGAGTACTCGAATGGCATGAGGTCTTCTTCCCAATCGTCTGGTATGCTTGTCGAAAACACTTCATACAAATCGGAAGCGCTCTTTGGAACGTCATTCAAGTTTAATTCTTCGATGGAATACCCTTCTTTGTAGAAAAATCCGTCGAGAAACGCCCGAGTGAGTTGCGTTTCATCGGTGATATGCTCGGCTTCTACATTGGACAAGTTTTCGGTCAGGATCCGCTTCATCAATTCGAACCGGGTTCGCGGAATCGGTTGGCCGATATCTTGGAAAAACGCATAATAGTCCAGATAACGATCCCAATCGCTAAAAAAGGTTTTATAGTACTCGAAATTGAAAGGCATCAAGAAGTAGGAAGGGTGTTGAAAGCCTTCCGTGAGAATCCCTCTGAAATCGTCGCCGTTGGTCGGAGAGACCGAACCTTTGAGATAAAGCATCCCTCTTTCTTTCGACCAA
>CAZMHO010000080.1:5543-8924 GCA_964566085.1 uncultured Thermotogaceae bacterium
TAAAACGCGGTTCCCTTCCAAGGCAAGATAGAAAGCCGCTTGGCTTCGGTCGTAGACAATCGACCGTTTGTGATAGAGAATACGATCCATTTCGTGAACAAAGTACGGGCACCATTGGCTGTTTTCTTGATACAGCGTGTACGGAAACGCCTTAAAAAGCTTTCTTTCCTGGTTGGTTTTTACCTCAACGATTCGCATGACCCTCTCCCTTTTTCCAATATGAGTGATTGTACCAAATTTTCGCGTTTTCTACTCGATATTTCCAATTAGGCAATAAAACTGGTAGAATCGGGCTAACGGAGTCAATGATGCCCCTTCGGCCTATCGGGACTGCCGATACGGATGCCCATCGTGATTGCTCGCCACGAGAGAGGGCGTAAGGGGCGCGTTTAAGCCGCGAGATCGTTTTCGCCCTGTTGAGTGTTTTTCCGATCGGGCGAAAGGATTAGGAGGAGAAAGGTATGAAGACGGCGTTGTTATTTCCGGGACAAGGATCTCAGGCACCGGGTATGGGTCGGAAAGTCTTTGAGGAAAATGAACCCTCTCGGCGCTATTTAGAAGAAGCGAATGAAGTCTTAGGGTTTAATCTCCAATCCTTGATCTTTGGGGACGATCCGGAGGCGTTGAAACCAACGGAGATCGCTCAGCCATCGATTTATACGGTATCCGCGATGTGTTTCGAGCATTTTCAATCGAAAGGACATCCCTATGACGCTGTTGCCGGTCATAGTCTTGGGGAGTATAGCGCGCTTTATGCGGCCGGGGTTTTTTCTTTCTCAGAAGGTCTTTCGCTGGTCAGAAAACGGGGGTTGCTAATGGCCGGATCCACAGAAAAGAAAGGAGGAATGGCGGCGATTATCGGCCTCTCCTTCGAAAATGTCTCGGAGATCGCAGGCCGTTTCTCGGAAGTATGGGTCGCCAATATCAACACGCCGAACCAAACGGTCCTATCCGGCGCCTTCGATCAAGTTCGTGAAGCGATGAACCAAGCGAAATCAGCCGGCGCGAAAATCGTCGTCGAACTGAATGTGAGTACGGCCTTCCATACGCCTTACATGAAAAATGCGGAAGAAGAGCTGAAGGACGCCATTGATCAGTGCGTTTTCCGGCAGCCTGCGGTTCCCGTTTTTTCTAATTTTACGGGCTATCCTTCTGGCGATATTCGGCAGATTAAGGAGAACCTCACTTGTCAGCTGACGGGACAGGTGCGTTGGTCTCAAATCCTGTCCGAGATGGAAGCGAACGGCGTCGAAGGGGTGTATGAGATTGGGTACGGAAACGTACTCAAGGGAATGCTTAAGTCCTTTCCGAACCTTAAGTTCTCGCCATTTTAGCGCGAAAACCGCGGCATGTTCCAAGCATCACTCGAAAGCGATCCCCGATTCATCCGTTCCTGCCAGGCTACGCGCAGGCTATACAGACGGGTTCTCGAAAACAGTTAAAAATGGATTTCGCGTCACGGCGTGTCGGACGGTAAAAGCGCTCATATGCCCTGGAAATATCAGTTTGTCCGGGTTTTGTGTTTTTAAGAAAGCGAAGAGTTTTCTTAGGGACTGCTCCATCAAGCGCTCACTGGAACCCGGAAAATCGGTTCGCCCGATAGAGTTTTCAAACAAGATGTCCCCGCACAATAGGAAATCGTCAAAATCGTAGAGCGCGTCTCCGGCGGTATGTCCTGGCAGAATCCAAGTTCGGAAACGTAGAGAACCGATCGTGGCAGGCCCCTCTGGCAAGATAAAAATCGTTCCTTCGTCGCGAGAGAGGCAAAACCCGTTCTTGCAGAACTGGTCGCTCAGGTTCTCTTCAGGAGCATACAAACCGGGTTCAGCCGCCGCGGAAAGATAGATCCGTTTGTTCGGGAACTCGCCCAAACCCGAGACGTGATCATAATGCGCGTGCGTGATCAATACATTCGGCGTATCCCGGTTGTCCGGAAATTCTTTTTGAACGAGGTCGAAAGCGCCAAATCCCGGATCGACGATGACGAGCGTCGTTTCATCGAAGAGAAAGTAGGTGTTTACGCCAATTGGAGGAAGAGTGGTTCTGAAAACGTGTAAACCGCCCCGCTCGAATACTTTTCTTAGGTCTTTCACAAAACTCAACCCCTGCGTATAATTTACGCGTATCTTAGCACAAAATCTATGGTAAACCAAATGTATGGTATAATTTTCCGGAAATCTAAAATGGAATGCGTTGTTTTCATAAAAAGCATGAGGTGTTTTCTTTGATATACGCGCTCGATATCGGTACCCGAACGGTGATCGGGATCTTGGCAGAAAAATTCGATGAAAAGATCGTGGTTTACGATTCGGAAATCATGGAACATGAGGAACGCGCGATGATCGACGGCGCTATACACGATGTGCAGAAGGTATCAAAAATCGTAAAAACCGTGACGGGAGTTCTTTCTCAGCGCAATAATATCGAGTTGACGAAAGTCTCCGTAGCGGTTGCCGGAAGGTTTCTGAAAACTACAATCGGAGAAGCACACCTTCATGTTGAGGAAGAACGTGCGGTATCATCGGACACGATTCGCTTATTAGAGATGAACGCGATCCAAGATTCGATGGAACAGCTTCAATCGGACGATCGCGAGAGGTACTGCGTCGGTTACTCCGTCCTTTTCTATACTTTGGACGGCGAGTGGATAAAGAACTTATACGGTCAGCGGGGCAAAGCCGTTTCTGTCAAAGTCATCGCCGCCTTTCTCCCTGCCTATATCGTGAACGCGATGATGAATGTGCTGGAACTGTCTGGCCTCACTCCGCAGCATATGACCTTGGAACCGATCGCAGCGATCAACTTAGTCGTTCCTCCCGATCTTAGGAAGCTTAACATCGTCTTAACGGATGTCGGAGCCGGCACAAGTGATATTGCGGTCTCGAGAGACGGAACCGTGATCGCTTATGGCGTCGTCCCCATGGCGGGAGACGAGATCACCGAAAGTTTGTGCGAGCGGTTTCTCATCGACTTTCAGACGGCGGAGAAGGTAAAGCGGAGTATCTCGACGGAAAAGACGGAGTTAATGACGGTTAATGATATTCTGGACACCGAAGTGAATATTACCCGAGAAGTATTCATCGAAACGATTGAGCCGGTCATCGACGAGATCGCGCAAAAGATAGCGGACGAGACGATTGAGCTGAACGGCAAACCGCCCGTAGCCGTATTGATTGTCGGGGGCGGCGCGAAATCCTATTCTTTTGTGGAGGTTTTAGGGAAGAAACTTAATCTCTCGCATAACCGCGTCGCGTTGAAGTGTATCGAAAATCTACCGAACGTTGAAGATAAGAGCGGAAAAATGCACGGAAGCGAATATATTACGCCCGTCGGCATCGCCTACTCTGTGGATACACATACGAGCAGCGTCTTCGTCCGAGT
>CAZMHO010000080.1:8934-11413 GCA_964566085.1 uncultured Thermotogaceae bacterium
TCAGCATCAATGGCAAGAGTGTCGATTTGATGGGAATAGATAACAAAAACACTGTCATGCAAGCGCTTTTACAGTGCGGGTATCGTGTCGACGAGATCATCGGAAAACCGGGACCTGCTTTGACCTATGAGCTGAACGACGAAGTCAAGATCGTAAAAGGAACGTTGGGGCAAGAAGCAACCATAAAAATCGAGGGGGAGACAGGGAATGTTCATTCGCGCTTAAATCACGGGGATACGGTTCTTTTTTCGCCCGGTAAAGAAGGAAAACCCCCGGAGCTTTTCCTTTCTTCGATTATACCGCCGTTGCCGCTTATCTTGAACGGAAACAAGATCGCGTTGATGCCCAAGGCCTCCATCAATGGGAACGAGCTCACAGGAGATGTTCAAGTAAGAGACGGGGACCGGATAGAAACGGATTTTCGGTGTCGCGCTTCTCAAATCTCCGAGTACGTTTCCGATCACGCGAAAAAGTATATGTCGATTTTGGTCAACGGGATGATCCGGTCGTTCGCCGTTCGTGAGGAGGAGGTATTGGTCGGAGAGCAGGTTGTGACCCCCGACGATATCCTAAAATCCGGAGACCACGTCAGGGTGCAAACCTTCGAGAAGACGCCGATCGTTCGCAACTTGATTAAGGATATTCCGGTGAAAATGGTGACAGTCATCGTTAATGGTAAAGAAACGGGATTGTCGGTGACCGCTTTTAACGTGCGGATCGACGGTACGGTGGCGAATCTGGACAGTCCGTTATACGACAAAGCGGAGGTACAGATCGATACGATAGAGAAGATTCCGAAACTGATCGACCTGTTCTCTTTGCTCGAACTCGATTTGAGCCACGCGCGCAGCTACGAACTTAAAATTAACGGGAAAAATGTGGCTTTTATGGAAACGATACAAAATGGTGATGAGATAGAGATTCTTCTCAACAGGGGGGAAGGCATTGGAAGTATTGACCGTCACGCTCAATCCAGCACTCGATAGAGAGATCATCATCCCTTTTTTCGAACCCAACCGTTTGCATCGCGTTTTTGAGCGAGACAAAATGAATCTCTCTCCCGGCGGGAAAGGGATCAATGTTTCCGTCATCCTTTCAGAGTGGGGTATCGATAGCGCTTCGACCGGGTTTTTGGGAGGCAACGTCGGGAGAATGATAGAATACGAAATTCATCGGAGATACCGGAGCATTACGACGAGCTTTGTCCACATCAACGATGAGAGCCGGGAGAATATCGCGATCCTTGATGAGTGCAATCATACGATAACGGAGATCAATGAAGCCGGTCCAACGGTTTTAGAAACAGATATCACGCATTTCATAAAAGTGTTTCGATCCCTCGTGGATTATCCCAAGACGGTATTGATTTCGGGTTCTTTGCCCTACGGAATCCCGATCGAGATGTATTCGACCCTCACGCAAATTGCCCATGAAAAAAATACTGAAGTCTATTTGGAAGCGCGGGGAACCTTACTCACCTATTCCGTCAACACCCACTGCGCCGACATCGTTCGCCCTGACTTGCGGAGCGATACGCGAATATTCGGTAAAGAGTTGGAAACCATGGCAGACTACATCGAAGCCGGTGAGAAGATTATCGAAAAAGGGGCCCGATTAGTCGTTTCTTCTTTCGAAATCGTCAACGATCTTGTGTTTACGAAAGACGGGATCTGGCTCCTCTCCCTTAGCGACCCTCACGTGGATCCGTCACATTTGCTTGGTTCAGGAGACACGTATGTCGCAGCGATGATGTATTTTTCGAGAAAATACGGCCCTGATTTGGTAGAAAGGGCGAAGATTGGAATGGCGGCCGCTTTGGCGAAAACGAAGTACCTCTTTAAGAAAATACCCACGATCGAAGAAATCGAAGAAGCGCTTCCAAAAATAGAAACGAAAAAGATAAAGGGTTGAGAGAGATGCTTGTAAAAGATGCGATGATACGGGATGTTTCGGCTATATTCGAAGATGAAAAAATAGAAACCTTCATTCGGATTTCCGCGCTGCATCTTCGGCATGTCCTACCCGTCGTTGATGAAAGGATGCGTATCATCGGGATCATCAGTGAAGACGATGTGATCAACGAAACGATCCCTTCTTACTTCGGACTGCTACAATCAGCCTCCTTCATCCCGGATACCAATCAGATGAAACGAAAGTTATCGGAGATCAAAGATGAACCGATCGGCAAGTTTATCAAACGGAACGTGATAACGATAGAAGAAGAGGATACGGTCCTCCACGCCGCCGACCTGTTGCTGCGGCACAAGTTTATGAATCTGTTCGTGGTAGACAAGGATTCTCGCTTGACCGGAATCATCAATCGCTCGCGAATCCTACTCGCCGTCCTTCAAGAGGTTGAGGAAGAATGCCGCTTCCATTAGAAGAAACGGTTTTAGGGCAGAAGCAGATGCGCCCTTGATTCCTTCAATCGCTTTCTTAACCTATGGCTGCAAAGTCAACCAATATGAGTCAAACTGGA
>CAZMHO010000081.1:0-11314 GCA_964566085.1 uncultured Thermotogaceae bacterium
CGTTTCCGCGCTCGTCACCGCTCTTGGAAAAGTGGTGAACATGCACTACTCGGATACAGCGGGTCTTCTTCTTGAACTCCTAAGAAAGGCTTTCCAAGAGCGAACGGTTGCCGAACCGTCTCAACCTTTGAATGAGGCGCTTAGCGGCCTTGAACGGCTCGAAAAAGAAACCGGTATGCCTTCTCTCTTTTCGGGGTCCGGACCGAATCGAAAGATTAGTCTTAACGGTCTGAGCCTGTCGTTCTATGGCCAATACGTCTACCGCACGTTGAAAGAATGGGGAGAATCAGGGGATTTTCGTTTGTTGTCGGAGATGGTAAGGAACGCGCGATACAGCCGAAACGAAACAGAGATGGAGGAAGCGATAGAAATAGTGACAAATACCCTCCGAATCAGGCATAAAGAGTTCTCGGCCCGTATGGCTGCGATAGAAAGCGGCCGACGAGCGGTGGCTTTCCACCCCTTGATTGAGGAAGCGGATCGCCTATCGAAAGAACTACTGGATGGCCTTCGTATTTTAAAAGCCTGTTTCGAAGACGGTACAGTCTGTGAGGAAGGGCAAACCGTTTCGATCCTTCAATGCAGAACAACCCTTACCGAGAAACCCGCGTTGATGATTGAGGGGGCAGAGCGTTTCTTAAGAAAAGTCCTTTCGATCGTCGAAGTCTATGAATCAGTGCGCGAAAACGAATACGAGCAGCTCTTAACCCCCGAGTCGCGGGGTATCCACACGCAGGTAATCCCGGCCATATTAGCGCCCCATACCTCTTTTTCCTCACGTGAAGCCTATCGTGGTTTTTTCCGAATGCTTATCCCCCCCAAGACACCTCTGCGGCTCTGCTTTGCCACTCGTCTGATCACACGGGCCGAATCGACCATTAAAAAGGCGAACCCGATACGAAGAAAACCGGAAAAAACACCCTTCGATCCCGAAGTGCTGTTATTCTTCCTCACGCTTTTAAAACAGGTTCGAACGGGTAGAACTACGCTTTCCGAGATTATGCGAAAGATCCCGATGACGGAGGGGCTGTCCGCTCTGTTTATGAGAGTACATCTCGTTCGGGATTTATGGTTTCAAAACTGCGCTTTTCGCGAACTCGACGAAGCGCTCCGTCGTAAGCGGATGAAAAACGATTACCTTGGGATACAAATAGAGTCTTCCGGTTCCACGATCACCGTCGGACCCTATCACATGAACGATCTCTCGTTCCGGCTGATGGGCCGGCGGGGATGAAAAAGGAGCTGAAAACCTTTGAAGTACATTGATTTACGAAGCGACACCGTCACTGAACCGACCGATGAGATGCGCGAGGCGATGAGAAGCGCTCCGGTGGGTGATGACATTTACGGGGATGATCCCACGGTCAATCGTTTGGAAGAAAAGGCCGCGAAAGAACTCGGGAAAGAAGCGGCGATCTTCGTTCCCTCAGGAACATTCGGCAATCAGCTATCGATACTGACCCACACACTTCGCGGCGATGAAGTTTTAATTCCCGAAGACAATCATATCGTAATCCATGAAGCTGGCGCTTCCGCCGTCATCGCGGGCGTTCAGTTGCGGTTTTTGCCGGCTATCCGGGGGAACATCGATCCGGAAGGCCTTGAAGCGCGTATACGGGAGGAAGACCTTCACGCGCCGCGGACCGGATTGATCTGTGTAGAAAACGCGCATTCGTCCGGCGCGGTTGTTCCTTTGGAAAACATGGCGGAAGTCTACGCCATCGGACATAGCGCAGGAATCCCTGTTCACCTGGATGGCGCGCGCCTCTTCAATGCTGCCGCCGCATTAGGCTGCGGGGCAAAGGACATCGCCCAATACGCGGATTCGGTCATGTTTTGCCTTTCTAAAGGGCTCTGCGCGCCAGTGGGGTCGATCGTCGCCGGTACCGCAGGATTTATACAAAAAGGAAGAAAAAATCGGAAGATTATGGGGGGAGCTCTGCGTCAAGCCGGCGTTCTGGCCGCGCCCGGGATCATCGCGATGGAAAAGATGAGCAGGCGTCTTTCGGAAGACCATCGCCGGGCGAAAGCATTAGCCGCGGGCCTTTCGAGTATACAAGGGGTATGCGTGTTCTCTGAACAATTAGACATCAATATGGTCTTCTTCACGATCGACCCTGGGGTAGACAAACGCGATAAAACGCATCATCGAGAAGTCTGTCATCGTCTTAGCGCCTTTATCAAGGAAGAATGCTTCAAACAGAACATAAAGATTAACGGCCCGGAAGGTCAGGTTTACCGTTTTGCCACACATTACTGGGTTTCTGACGAGGATATTGCCGAAGTCATTTCCTGTATGACAAACGCACTTGCGGCATTCTATCGAAAGAATGGATAAACGAATCTCCACTTTCAACGAAAGCGCCCTCCACGACGGTCTTAAAAAATATTATAAAGGGGAAGACGGGCTCTCGGAGGTAGCGATAAAAGGGTATTATGTAGACGTTTTACGTGGCGGAACGATCTATGAAATACAAACGAGAAACCTTGGCGCAATGAAGCAAAAACTGATGGCGTTAAAAGCCGACTGGCCCATTGTTGTCGTGCATCCGATACCGGTCATCAAATGGATCACGCTGATCGATGAACAAGGTAACGGGCTGTACCGCAGGCGGTCGCCAAAAAAGGGAAACGGTTACGAAGTCTTCAAAGAACTGATCTATCTCGCGAGCATCCTTCCCGATCCCGCGATCACGATCGCGCTCTCTTTCGTAGAAGTGGAAGAGGCGCGTTGCGATGACGGAAAAGGCAGTTGGAGGAGAAAAGGGGTAAGCGTTGTAAACCGCAAGCTTCTCTCTGTTCTATCGATGCAAACGCTTACGGCTCCGAATGAGTATCGTCAGTTCCTCCTGCTGAACGAAGAAAGCCCCTTCACGACCGCGGACATCAGACAAAAGCTATCTGTATCGGCTCCTCTTGCCTCGCGCATCGCGTACTTCTTAAGAACCACGCAGATGGCTGAGTTCATCGGAAAAACCGGCAGGAAGCATCTGTATCGATGGCGAACGGATTCATGCCGAGTTAACCTTGAGTACAGAACGACGAAAGGAGAACCCATGTGAAACACGAAAGTTTTTCGATGCGCGAAGAAACGGCGCATGCCATATCCCACGGCGCGGGAGTATTGCTCGGGGTTTTAGCGCTTGTGCTCCTGACTGTTTTTTCGGTCCTGGACAGAAACCCGATAAAGGTTTTCAGCAGTATCGTTTATGGCGTTTCCATGATCGTTCTCTACTTAAGTTCCACTCTTTATCATGGCGTTAGAAAGGCAAAAATAAAGAACCTGTTTGAAATCTTCGATCATTCTTCGATCTATCTGTTGATCGCCGGTACCTATACGCCCTTTTTGTTGGCGGTGTTTCCCGGTTTGACCGGTTGGGTTCTCTTCGGTGTGATTTGGGGCATCGCGCTGTTTGGCATCGTTTTCAAAATCTTCTTTATCAAACGGTTTGTTGTTCTATCCACACTTTTGTATATCGCCATGGGTTGGTTTATCATTTTTGCGATTCGGACCTTGTATGATACGTTAAGTTTTCGAGGGTTTTTCTTCGTATTATTCGGTGGGATTATGTATACCGTCGGTACGTTTTTCTACCTCTATCGCGGATTCCGATACCATCATCTGGTCTGGCATCTTTTCGTGTTAGCCGGAAGCCTCTTTCACTTTTTCGCGATTCTTTTCGATATCATACTGAAATGACCGAAGACCCCTGAAGAACGGACGGAAAAGAGAAACGGGAAGGAGAGACATGCTGCCAAGAGAAGTGATTAGAAGAGTTTTCTGTATCGGAAGAAATTATCGCCTGCATGCACAAGAACTGAACAACGCCATGCCGGAAAAGCCTGTCGTGTTTTTGAAACCAAAGGAATCGGTCATCTTCGAAGGAATCGACATCCGCCATCCCGGATCAGGGCGTGATCTGCAGTACGAAGCGGAGTGGGTGGTACGCATCGGAAAAGAAGGGGTTTTCAAAGAAGGGGATTCGGCTGAAGACTGGATCGACGGCATGACGCTGGGGTTGGACCTCACCCTCCGGGATCTGCAAAATGAACTCAAGAAAAAGGGGCTACCCTGGGAAAAGGCAAAAGCCTTTGATCAGAGCGCCCCATTAGGCGATTTTGTTCCCTATAATCCAGGATCGCCGCTCAACACTATCTCTTTCACCTGTCACGTAAACGATCGATTAAGGCAGACAGGAAACACCGATTTTATGATATTCCCCACAGAAACTTGCTTAACCGAGATATCCCGCTATTGGCGCTTGTTGCCCGGAGATATCGTTTTTACGGGAACGCCCGAAGGCGTTGGGTCGTTGCTGCCTGGAGACCGAATCACAATCGCTTCTCCTTCTATCGGCATTTTTTGTTGGCGCATCCGGTGAAGATACGACCGGAACGGGCTATTGGGTCGTTACAGAAATCGGTAAAACAACTTCTGTCCCGGGCGCGATCGCCCCGAAAGTCCCGTTTCTCACTTCGATTAGCTCTTTTCTACTGGTATTCACTTTCCAGAAAAAGCCTTGCCAGGTCGCCAAGCGAATATGGAACAAGTACGGATAAATTTGGGCTTTATTCCAGTCACTCGCGTAGGAAAGCACCATGTTTTGCGCCACAATCTGGATCGATTGAGATTCTATGACGTAGATGAGATAAGCGTCGTTGAACCGTATGAAAAACCGGGTGGGAGGCACGTTGTTTGAGCCCCCGACAACATCGAGCGAGACGTTCATCGGCGTGTCATGACCGACGTTCGTGCCAAATTGGCCGTTGGTGGTTTTGTATACTTTCTTTTGAGACGTGTTGATCTTCCAGAAAAAACCTTGCCATGTACTCAACCTCATATGGTACAAGTAAGGCTGTACTTGTTGAACGATCCAGCCGGAACCGTACGATAGCGCTCTGCCGTGGGCGATAACTTGAAGTGTTTTATTAGACGGGACATAAACGAGGTAAGCATCCGTGAAGTTCAAACGGAAACTGCTGGCCATCATCAAAGCGGCGAGAACTAAGATAAGAACGAAAAATAGAATGGGTATTTTCTTCATACTTTTCATACCTCCTTTTCTTCTCTTACAATCCCTAAACGACCGATAACAGATTCCTCAAACGTCGAGAGCTCATGACTTATCAGGTTAAATTATACTCCTTTATCCGAAAAATATAAATCATTCACTCTCGGATTCCCGATAGTGACAAAAACCGGGATCTTTTGGTTTCGAAGTCTAAGAAAGGGGCGCGAAAAAACCGGCTTCATCGGAAGGGAGCCCGGGAAACCCTAAGGAATAAAAGGAGCGCCAGGGTAATCGCTCCCGAAAGGATGAAAGCGGAAGACACCGCATAAGCGTCGGATATCCAGCCGACGAAGGCATTTCCGATCGGTGAAGATCCCGTGTAAACCAGCGCGTAAATGCTCATCACGCGTCCTCTGTATTCATCGTCCGATAGCACTTGCATAGAAGAATTCGCCATTGTTGTAAAAGAAATATTGGACAATCCGATGCCGGCAACCAAGATCATCGCTAACCAAAACTGTCTGGCGAACCCCGTGAAAATGAACAGAACGGCCGTTAAAACGGGAAGCGCTCTGATAAAGCCTTTTCGAATTCCCTTTTTGCTGTTCGAAGCAAGGGACAAGGCGCCGATCACGGATCCCACCCCCAAACTGGCCATTAAAAGGCCATATCCGGACGCGTCCAGACTCAGCTGGTTCTTCGCCAATACCGGAATCAAAACGCTATAGTTCATGGCGAAGACGCTAACGATCGCGAGCAAGAGGGTCGTTTGGGTGAGTTCGCGATTTCGGAAAACGTACCGCAGTCCCGCCAAGAGTTCGGGCACTACGGTCTTGGGCTTTTTGGGGGTATTCTTGTCGGGAGCGTCTATCTGCCACAAACCGGCCAAAACCGCGAGGAAGGATACGCCGTTTATGAAAAAACACCAACCGGCCCCTACCCACCCCATCATCACTCCGGAAAGCACGGGCCCTACGATTCTTGCCAGATTGAAGACCGTTGAGTTTAAGGCGATGGCGTTGAGGAGGTTTTCTTTGCCTACCAGCTCTGTCATAAAGGATTGCCGTGCGGGAATATCGATGGTTTTAATAATGCCCAAAAACAAAGAGACGACGAAAACTTGCCAATAAGCCACTTGGCCTGTAAAGATCAAAGCGGCCAAAATAAAGGCCAACCCCATAGAAATGGTTTGCGTGTACAGAAGAAGTCTTCGTTTGGGAAAACGATCCACAAAGACGCCGGCAACGAGAGAAAATAGAAGAACCGGCGTGAACTGCGCCACGCCCAATAACCCCAAGAGCAGCGGGGAATCTGTGATCTCAAGGACTAACCAGGATTGCGCGGATGTCTGCATCCAGGTTCCGATCAACGAGACCATATGCCCGATCCAAAAGCAGCGGAAGTTTCTGATTCCTAAGGCCGGAAAGGCCTCACGAAACTTTTCCTTAAAGGAGATCAGCCGCAGATCAGTCCCTTCCTTTTTCGCGGATCCATCACGGTTATCCACCCCTCGTCACTGAACACGGTTCTGTTATTATACCAGAAGGGCGGGCCGGATGATTCGCTTACCTTACTTTGAGTCTCCCCTTCGACTCCAAGCGCTCAAGTTGTGCTCCAGGAATCCTTCTGATTGAATTCCCCCGCCATATTTGGTAGAATAGAAGCGGAGAACGGAAGATGCGTTTCGTTCCCTTGTCATCAGGGAGGGATACATATGGAAGAGGAACTGTTTTCTTTTACCGAATTCGACATTCCGACAGCGGACGATTGGAAACAACAAGCCATCGAAGCGCTAAAGGGGGCGCCCTTCGACAAGAAGCTAATCTTCCAACCAGACGAAGGGATTCCGGTCCAACCGATCTATACTTTAGACGATTACCTAACAAACGAACTATCCGAGCAATTTCCTGGAATTGACGCCTTCGAAAGAGGGAGTTCCCCCACCGGATACTTGAAAAAACGCTGGTGTTTTTCACAGGGGGTTCGAAATGTCAATCCCGCCGCGGCCAATGAAAGAATTCGCGAACAGCTGACAGGCGGTCAAAACTGTATACATCTGGATTTAGACGCCGCCGTATTGAAATGGGACGATCCCGAATCAGAGCATCTTCCCCACGCAGAGAACGTTCGCGGATTAAGCCTCTTCTGCAAAGAAGATTTGGCTGTTGCCTTGCAAGATATACCGCTCGAGCGCACTCCCCTTCATCTCTACGCCGGAGAAAGCCCGACCGCCTTGTTGGGGCTATTGGCTGCCGTGTTATCCGAAAGACCCGATCATCCGAAAGTGCACGGCATCGTCGGGGGGGATCCTCTCTCGGAATGGGCTGTTAACGGGCTATCTTTAGGCAGCATTTCCTGGCAACTGGATACCCTTCCGGCTCTTATCCGGTGGAATCAAAAACACGAGCAGGCCATAAAGACGATCCTAATACGCGGGGATTATTACCAGGATTCGGGAGCCGATTCGGCGCTCGAAAGCGCGATTCTTTTGGGACTATATGCCGAGTACTTCCGGGAATTGCTGCGCCGAGGGTTGTCCGAAACGGTCGTCGCTTCGACGATTGCTTGTTCGGTCGGGATCGGATCGAATTTCTTTATGGAGATCGCGAAAATCCGCTGTTTGCGTGTTCTCCTGCAGCAGATACAAGAGGCTTTCGGCTTGCCCCTACCGCAGCAGGGATGTTTCCTGCACGGAAAAGTAGCCCTATGGGATAAGACCCTCTCCGATCCGCACGTCAATCTTCTCCGCAACACCTCTGAAGCCTTTTCTGCCGTAACCGGGGGCGTCGACAGTCTGGAGATCCCTGCCTACGATACCGTCTTCTCTTCTTCGAATTCTTTCTCCGAAAGAGTATCGAGGAATTTGCACCATCTCCTGGAAAAGGAAAGCCGATTGACCTATCCGATCGATCCGGCGGCGGGTTCTTGGTACATTGAATCGCTTACGGAAGCTTTCTGCAAAAAAGCGTGGGCTCTTTTCCAGGAGCTTGAATCCAAAGGGGGATTCATCGCGGCGCTACGCGATGGGTGGGTTCAAAAAGCGGTCGTTGCTTCTCGCGAAAAGAAAGACAAAAACATTCGGAGTCGAAAACGCCCCTTCATCGGAACCACGCTGTTCACCAACCGCGACGAGATGATATCCGATTTCGTCACACAGCCCGAAGACCCCGAATCCTTCGAACGTTACCGTCAACAGATGAAAACGCGCACACATTTCTCACTATCCAAAGATGTGGCGGACTCCCTCCAAAAAGGCGATCCAGAGGCGATGGAAGCGATCGTGGGGTTTTTCGCCTCCGATGGAACGATCGGGGGGCTCAAGCGTTTACTGACTCCCGGGGCCAATTCCGATTCTATTACTGCCGAACGGCTGACTCGTTACCGCGCCACGGAAGTCTTTGAAAGGATCCGAGAGCGGACCGAAAAATGGGAAAGGCTGCATGGCGAAGCGTTTCCGCTCTATCTGGTTAACTACGGAACTATCGGCCAATACAAAGCCCGGGCCGATTTTTCCGAGGGATTTTTCGACGTAGCCGGATTTCGATCCGAACGAACGCTTGGTTTCCGCTCGTTGGAGGAAGCTTTGAACGGGATAGAAGGGCTCTCGCCCATTCTGAAAGAAAAAGCCGCTCTCTTTGTCCTCTGCTCTTCCGATGATCTCTACCCCGAGATCGTCCCGCCGGTCGCGAAAAAGATTAAAGCGATATACCCAGAAAGTCAAGTGATACTCGCCGGAAAACCCGCGCAGGATAAAGAGCAGGCATACAAAGACAGCGGCGTGGATCGCTGGATCTTTATGGGATGTGATCTTGCCGATTGTTTTACGTCCATACAGAACGAGGTGATGACGGATGCCTAAATACCCTGATTTTTCTCAGATACCACTCGTCCTGAGAAAGCAACAGGCGACAGCTGAAGAATGGAACAGTCGCTTCTCATCCGAAATGGGGAAGAACGCAGAAGAGACGAAAGTGAAAGCGGACGAAGGGTTCGTTCTGCGCCCGCTCTATACGTATAAAGATATCGAAAGCCTTTCTCATTTGAGGTTTACCGCCGGCCTTCCGCCCTATCTACGCGGGCCTTATGCCACGATGTACAGTCTGCAGCCTTGGACGATCCGCCAATATGCCGGATTCTCGACAGCCGAAGAGAGCAACGCGTTTTACAGAAGGAATTTGGCGGCCGGGCAAAAAGGCCTCTCCATCGCCTTCGATTTGCCGACCCACCGGGGATACGACTCCGATCATGAACGAGCCATCAGCGATGTTGGAAAAGCCGGGGTCGCGGTGGACTCGATATTGGATATGAAGGTCCTCTTCGATCGCATCCCCCTCGAAAAAATGTCAGTCTCGATGACGATGAACGGCGCCGTGTTGCCCATTATGGCGTTTTATATCGTCGCGGCCGAAGAGCAAGGCGTCGCGCTGGATCAGCTCACCGGCACAATCCAGAACGACATTTTAAAAGAGTATATGGTGCGAAACACCTATATCTATCCCCCCGAAACGTCCATGCGGATTATCGCGGACATCTTCGAATACACGGCGACGCATATGCCCAAATTTAACAGTATCAGCATCTCCGGTTATCATATGCAGGAAGCGGGCGCGACGGCCGATTTGGAACTGGGCTATACGCTGGCCGACGGGTTCGAATACGTGAAAACCGGTATCAAAGCCGGTATTGATATCGATTCTTTCGCTCCGCGGTTATCCTTCTTCTGGGGAATCGGCATGAATTTATTTATGGAAGTGGCCAAACTCCGTGCGGGTAGATTGCTATGGGCGAAATTGATCAACACGTTTAACCCCAAAAACCCCAAATCCTTGTCATTAAGAACGCACTCCCAGACGTCCGGCTGGAGTCTGACTGAGCAAGATCCGTACAACAATATCGCTCGAACCTGTATCGAAGCGATGGCCGCCGCTTTCGGGCATACCCAATCCCTCCACACCAACGCAATGGACGAAGCGGTTTCTTTGCCCACCGAGTTTTCGGCTCGAATTGCGCGTAACACCCAGCTATACCTGCAAAACGAAACCGAAATCTGTCGGGTCGTTGACCCGTGGGGCGGTTCATACTATGTGGAATGGCTGACGGACCAGCTCGCGCGAAAAGCTTGGGCGCATATCCGGGAGGTGGAGTCTTTAGGCGGTATGGCCAAAGCGATAGAGACCGGATTGCCGAAGATGCGAATCGAAGAGGCGGCGGCGAGGAAACAGGCTAAGATCGATTCGATGCAAGAACCCATTATCGGATTAAACCTCTATAAACCCGTTGATGAAAAACCGATCGATATCCTTGAGGTCGATAACACCGTCGTGAGGCAAAATCAGCTTCAAAGGCTCCAAACTTTGAAGAGCAACCGGCGTGAAGAAGACGTTCAGAAAGCCTTGGAGGCGATCACTCGAGCGGCGGAAGAAGAGCGCTTCCGTTCAGAGAAGGAAGACAGAAATCTCCTGGCGTTATCTGTCGAAGCGGCGCGCGCGCGCGCCACGCTCGGCGAGATCTCCTACGCGATAGAAAAAGTTTCCGGGAGGCATCAGGCTTTGGTGAAAAGCATTTCTGGCATCTACAGCTCCGAGTACATAGATCAGGAAGAGATCGAAAAGGTTCGCGCGATGGTGGCAAACTTTGAAAAAGTGGAAGGAAGACGTCCGCGTATATTGGTCGCCAAGATGGGGCAGGACGGTCATGACCGGGGCGCGAAAGTGATTTCCACCGCCTTCGCCGACCTCGGATTCGACGTGGATATCGGCCCATTGTTTCAAACCCCTGCCGAAACGGCCGGACAAGCCGTTGAGAACGACGTGCATATCATCGGTATGAGTTCCCTCGCCGGCGGTCACAAGACGTTGCTGCCGATGCTGGTGGAGGAGCTGAAGGAACGCGGACGTGAGGACATCATCATCGTCGCCGGGGGCGTGATTCCTCCTCAGGACTACGCCTTCTTGAAAGAGCGAGGCGCTTCGCTGATCTTTGGCCCGGGCACGTTAATCCCCATCGCGGCCGTCAAGATTTTGAAGGAGCTTAACGAACGCTTAGGGTATGTATAAACGATCCAAAGAAGTCCCGAAAAGTCCTTTAGAAGGGAGAAACGGGGAGCGGGATGGGAATACCGCGGGAGTATCGAACGGTCTTTCTTCGTTCCCTGAATGGTACGAAGAAGACAAAGCGGATCAATTTGCCACTCGGGTGGTATCCGGATCCGCGCGTTCCACACCCAAATCGCCGCCCACATCGCAGGAAAGTAGCGGGGTGGAAATGCCGAGCGGGGTGGAAATGCCGAGCGGGGTGGAAAT
>CAZMHO010000082.1:0-4244 GCA_964566085.1 uncultured Thermotogaceae bacterium
CTTTTTGAATCTTTTGCGGATTGAGGAATCGGTCATGGGAGACGACCAGGACATGGTCTTTCGTCACGACCGCATCCAACTCGAGTGTATCCGCAAGTTGATTTTCCAGCGCGTAAACGAAGGCGGCCATTGTGTTTTCTGGCATAAGCCCTCTTCCACCGCGATGGGCTTGGTTGTCGAAGGCGCCGCCGAAAAGGCGACAAAAAACTGCAAATCCCACGATGATCCACACGATGCGTCTCATAAAAATACCCGCCTCCATCAACGCGTTCGCTTTCAACACGTTCGTCATTTGTTATAATAGTCTATCACAAACAGAGATTTATTGGAGGGCGCTTGGCAAATCAGCATTACGATCGCGACGCTTTGGAAGAAGCATTCGGAAAATTACGGCAAGACTCTCCGCTCGTCGAGTTAAACACGGAAAGTGATTCGATCATAACGGTCGTTGGAAGAAAAGCCTCCGTTTGGCTGGATCCGCGAAAGACGGATACCTTAACTGGATATCGGGACCGGGTTAGGCCGGTGGGCGCTGTTTTATGCCCCTTTCTGCAAAAACGTTGTCGGCATCGATATCAGCGATGCTTTGGTCCATCAAGCCCGGGAGGCGGGTAGCGGCATGCCCAGCGACGCACCGGCTGCCGGAGGCGCGGGGGTATCGAACGTCCGATTTCTCCGCGGATCCTTTGAAAACCTTATAGAAAGTGAAGAGGCATAGGAAGGATCCCACTTCCTCCGACGTTTTGCCGGATAAGATCCTTTGCGTCAAGAAGCGCTCTCCTTCTTCTACTCTTTTCATCACCTCACCGATCCGATGAAAGCGGCCTTTTTCGAGAATCTTGTCCGACGGTGGCGCCACCCCTTCACCCTTGGGTTGCGGACTTGATGTAGAAATCCGCTTTAAGGAGTTATTTGCACGAAAAAGCGACGGTTCGCGATACAAACGGATTCGGAGAAGAGAAGCCGATCTCGTTGGTTGAAAAGGATCTGCGCGAGCTCCGCCAACCGTTGAGTTTCTTCTCTCCATGCGCGTTCCGCTTCTTCTATCCCGATTCTCTGAAAGCGGACCGTCTCCCCCTGGCCAGTTTGCGTCATTCGGGAAAGGTCGGCCAGGGACACAAACGCAATCCTCGGATAACCGCCGACGGTTTGCCTTCCCGCCATTAAAACTATCGGCTGCCCGCTTCCGGTAACCTGAATGATGCCA
Source organism: uncultured Thermotogaceae bacterium (assembly GCA_964566085.1). Classification (GTDB taxonomy): domain Bacteria; phylum Thermotogota; class Thermotogae; order MWEM01; family MWEM01; genus MWEM01. The sequence goes on from CAZMHO010000082.1 coordinate 1,208, forward strand.
GTACTGACCGGAGAAGAGATCAACTCGCGCGGTTTACGCGTATGTATCGGCTTTCCCTCCAACCGGTAGCCCATGCGGTCGACCGAAGCGATACCGTACCTTTGGCTTAAAAACAACCGTTGCGCCCGTGAGTCGAACCAATCCCACTCGGGACCGGGGACGACCCCTATCGGACTGTCTTCGGCAGAGCTCGGACAGAGATAGTCCGGAAGGAAGGAAATCCAAGGATTGCGGGTAGGGGCTTTCAGACGTATTTGATCGCGCGTAATCCCTTCGATTCCCCCGCCGATGCCGAGATAGGTCCACCCGCCATCGCCGATTCGTCCGAAGGTTAGGACTGAACCGGGCCGAACGTCGAAGGAACGATACATCGGGATCGTGTACCCGTCGCACAGGATATGAACCGGTTTTCCGGTGACTGCGCAGCTAACCGCCTCATCGAAAGCGATCGTAGGCATAGGCCCCGTCATCTCGAGAACCATTTCATCTTCCCGGTTTCCGAGTAACATGTGATTGAGACGGCACGCGCGAAGGTCCATCGGACCGGAAGGCCCGATGCCGAATCGTTCGAGAGAGGATCGCCCTATCCCCACGACAGACCGGTAAAACCCGCCCGTCACGAACTTCATACGGAAGCCGGCTCCCAATTTTGTTCGAAGGTCTTTCGGTTTCCTTGCGCCACCTCGGATTTTATACGTTCATATTCCGCTTCATCGATGGCGATGAAACGAACCGTATCCCCCGTCTGTAACAAAGTGGGGGGGTCTTCGGTCCCGAAAAAGAGCTCGAAAGGGGTTCGCCCGAGGATACGCCAGCCTCCGGGGCTCTCGCGCGGGTAGATGCCCGTCTGGCGGTTGGCAATCGCCACGGAACCTTTCGGCACGCGCTTTCTGGGTGTCTCCAATCTTGGAAGCGAAAGCGTTTTCGGCAACAGTCCGAGATAGGGGAAACCCGGCAAGAAGCCGATCGCGAAGACGCGGTAAAGAGTTGAGAGATGCGTCCTTATGAGCTGTTCGGGAGATAAACGGCAGGCTTTTGCCGAATCGATCAAATCGGGACCGGCCTCGCCTCCATATAATTCCGGGATATAACGCAGCTTTCCTTGGGATTCCGCGTCCGGGCAGAGACGCCCTTTCAATCCCCAAAGGGGCGCGTTTCCCCTTACCTCTCGGTTCAGCTCCGAAAAACCAATGATTAGCGGGTCATACCGTAAGAGCAACGCGGCGTAAGAGGGCACGACCTCTCGAACGCCCCGGATACCCGCGGCTTCGATCGTATTAACCCAACGAAGCACCCGTTGATGAACAGACAGCCCGATTCGCTGCTCGAATTCTAAGAGTAACCCGTCAACACCGCAAGGAACCACTCTCATACGCCCTTCTCCCGCTTTCGATTCTTAAAAGAGAGAATACTGCGACGAATCCGAAAGATCTCCGAAGGCGCTGTATTGCTTGAGGAGATCGATCACGGTGTTGGAGATCGAGGTTCGCTTTTTGACGTCTTCGATCGAAGAGAATGACTTCTCTTCTCTCGCCTTTTTAATCGACAGCGCGACCTTCTCCCCCAAACCGGGGACCTTATTCAAAGGGATCCGCAAAGATTGGCCTTCGATCTCGAAACGGGTGGGATGGGATCGGACGATATCGACGGGCAGGAAGCGGAATCCCCGCAACAGCATTTCCAGCGCGACTTCGTTGACAAACTTCTCCCCTTCCGCTTTTTGACGACTCTTCGCCTCTTTGGTTTTTCCGTCGTTGGGGCTTAGGAGGCACTCCCGAACTCTTTCGGGTCCTTTCAGGACAGCGGATATGTCGAAGTCCCACCCCTTGATCGTGAAAAACGCGGAATAGAAGGCTAACGGAAAGTAAAGCTTGAAAAACGCGACACGGAATCCCATCGATACGTAAGCGACCGCATGCGCCTTCGGGAAGAGGTACTTGATCTTGCGACAGGATTCCATAAACCATTCGGGCACGCCGTTTTCCTTCATTAACGCCTCTTCTTCGCGACTCAACCCCTTCCCTTTCCGGACGCGTTCCATAATCGAAAAGGCTTGAATCGGTTCCAATCCTCTCTGTATCAGGTCGATCATAATGTCATCGCGACAGGCAATGACCTCTGAGAGGGGGGTTTTACCCGTCACGATCAAATCGCGCGAGTTATTGAGCCAGACGTCTGTACCGTGTGACAAACCGGAAATCCGAACGAGGTCTGCGAAGGACTTCGGTTTCGTTTCTTTCAGCATCCCGCGCACGAAGGAGGTCCCGAATTCGGGAACGCCCAAGGTTCCCGTATCCACCTCCGGTATCTGCCCCTTTCGGATTTTCAGCGGCCTCAGTCCGGAGAAAAGTTCGATCACCTTCCGGTCATCCATCGGAATCGAGAGCGGATCGACGTTCGTGCAGTCCTGTAGAAACCGCATAAACGTCGGGTCGTCGTGACCGAGAGCATCGATTTTCACGAGGTCTTCGTGAATGGAGTTATAGTCGAAGTGGGTGGTTTTTATCTCCGTGCGCCGGTCGTTCGCTGGGTGTTGCACCGGGGTAAAATCGTAGACTTCGTAGTTTTTCGGCACGATCATCAGCCCGCCGGGGTGTTGACCCGTGGTCCGCTTGACCCCCGCGATAGACTTCGCGAGCCGTTCTTTCTCTATTTCTGCCAGCGAGATGCCGGTCGCTTCCTCATATCTCAGGACATAACCGAAGGCGGTTTTCTCGGCCACGGTACTGATCGTGCCGGCGCGAAAGACATGTTCGGAACCGAAAAGCTCTTCAATAAACCGGTGGGCTTTCGCCTGGTACTCCCCCGAAAAATTCAGATCGATATCCGGCACTTTATTCCCTTTGAACCCCATAAAGGTTTCGAAGGGGATCGTTTGACCGTATTTCTTCATCTTCTTGCCGCATAGCGGGCAGAACGAATCCGGAAGATCGTATCCGGAAGTGACGGATGGGTTCTCCGAAAAGACGCAATGCTTGCACGAAGGGCAAACCAGATGCGGGGGCATCGGGTTCACTTCGGTGATTTCCAACAATGT
>CAZMHO010000082.1:4254-11249 GCA_964566085.1 uncultured Thermotogaceae bacterium
CGCCACCAAAGAGGAGCCGACCGAACCCCTCGATCCAACCATATAGCGGTCTTTGAGCGATTGCGCGACGATCTTTTGAGCGATAAGATAGAGTACCGCGTATCCGTTTCCGATGATCGCGTCCAGTTCTCGCCGAACCCGTTCCGCGATGATCGGAGGCGGATTGTCGCCGTAGAGCCTTCGCATATTTTCCAGCGTCAACGATTCGATCTCCTCATCGGCCCCCTCTATAACGGGGGGATGGAGCGTCCGGGTGATCGGTTGAACCGTCTCGATCCTTTCAACTAAACGCGATGGCGCGTCGATGACGACTTCGCGCGCTTTTTCCGCGTTCCCGAGGACTTCTTCCGCGCAGGCCAGGAGTTCTCGCGTTGTCCGATAGTGGAGCTTCACCGAGTCAAAGAGTTTTGGGGAAACAGACTGCCCCCTGCGGTGAAGGGCTATATCGCTTATTTTTAAAACGCCCCAGGCTTTATGATCCACCGGATCGAGATAGTGGACGTTTCCGGTGAAGAGAACCGGCAAACCTCGCTCGCGACCGAGTTCATAAAAGCGCGCGTACATCTCTTTCAGGGTTTTGGCGTCGAATCCTTCTTCGATGTCGGTGTAGGCGTCCGGGGGCATTATCTCGATGAAATCGTAAAATCCGGCGATATCAATCAATTCTGAATGATCCTTCCCCATGCGATAGGCTTTGGATAATTCGCTGACCGGACTGCCAGTCCCCAACAGCAATCCGTCTCTGTTTTCGGATAACACATTCTTCGGGATCACCGGCACCTTTCCCAAATACTCCAGATGGCTCAATGAAACAATACGATAGAGGTTTTTAAGACCGTTTTTGTTTTGGACAAAAACCGTAAAGCTGTCTCCGTGCAAGCTACTTAATGCGATTTCTGTCTGTAGGTTTTGAATTTCTCCGAAGGTAAGCCGATTACCCTTTTTCGCCATTTCGAGCAGCGCGATCAGAACCATACCGGTTACCCGCGCATCTTCGATCGCGCGATGATGGCGAAAGGTAACGGTCTGTCCGTCCTCTTCTGCCAATTCCAATTTTTTTACGACTTTGTCCAGCGTATAAGATTTCATCGCGAGCAAAGAACGCGCGAGGGCCAATGTGTCCAGAGTCACCCGATGGACCGAAGACTCACCTGTTTTCTGAAGGGCTTGCTGATAGAACTGGTAGTCAAAGCTGACATTATGGCCGACGATCACCTCTTCTCCGATAAACGCCTTGAGAACGGGTAGAATTTGGGAAAGCGGCGGCGCTTCTCGTACCATCTCTTCGGTGATGCCGGTTATTCGTGTGGTCGTTTCTCCGATGGCTACGGTCGGCTTAACGAAGGATTGCAGAGAATCGACGATCTTCCCGCCGAACACCTTGACGGCTCCGATCTCGATGATATCGTCTCGCAGGGCGCTTAATCCGGTCGTTTCGAAATCGATCACGCAAAAGGGGCGCGTTTCCCACAGTTCTCCCAGGAACGCCTTTTCTGATCCCGGATAGCGCTTATCGATATTCATCAAGATCGGCGTGAGGTCGACGATGTTTCCTTCCATCCCGAAGACCGGTTTCATCCCGCGCGCTATACACTTCTCGTAGAATTCGGGATAGGCTTGAATGACCTCATGATCGGTTATTCCAACGGCTGTCTGACCGTATCTCGCCGCTCTCTCCACCAAGGCTTCTACCGACAGGGTGGAGTCCATTGCGCTGAGGTGGCTGTGTGTGTGCAGCTCTATATGAACGGCCGGTTCCACAGCCTTATCGGAAACGGATACGCCGGAGGGTTCAGAGAGACGCTCCGGTTCGGTTTCGGACGCGCATTTCTTGAATCGCCTAATGGATAAAACCGGTTCATTGGTTTTCGAATCGGGCGCAAGGGTTCCTTCCACAAGGATCGTATCCTTCTCCCGGATCGATTCGTGGACCGTTTTCGCGAGCTCTCCCACGGCTTTCGCTTTCACCGAATAGGCGCCGTCAAAGAGCCCCAGGAATACGAGCGCGGGATAGTGGGCGTTTTCTCTTTCTTCTTTGAAGTCTTTTAAGAACACTTGCCCTTTCAGGATCGCCACATCCGTTCCGTCCGCTTTCAGAGAACCGATCGATACGATCTTCGATTCATCGATCTCCGTTTCCTTCGGGTGTGTGACACCAGACCCCTTTTCTTCTGCAAGAAGGGAACCCGAGGGGGGGAGGCAGTCCCAACCGATATCGATCTTCGCCCCTAATTCGCTTTCGCACCAAGCCGCAATCGCCGGTTCTTTCTCCTTTAGCTTTTTCATGACGAAGGGATCCGGCGCGACAATCCGTATCTCTTGATCGTTTAGGACCCGAACGGTCGGCTGGCTGCCTAAGATCGGCATTTGTTGGTTCAACATGGCTAAAACGTCTTCCCATCGCCTTCGGAACTGCGCTGCCGGAGAAATGCCGTTTACTTCGCCGGTGGATAGAATCGTCACGATCCGCGCGGGGATTTTGAAGAAGCGCGAGAAGGCGGTCTCCAAAAAAGAAAGGCAAGAGGTTTCGATACTTTCAGGCGTATTCGCGATTTCGAAAACCACTTGCCTTTCGGAAAGTGTGACCGAACGAATCTCCGCCTCGAAGGACAACCCTTCAAGCCCGATTCTGCCGCAGAGCTTGGAAAGCGGGCAGCCTACCGCTTCGACGACGCACTTCACAGAAAACCCCCTTCTCGAGACGGGGGTTGCGCCTTCAGATAGGCGGAAATCCCTTTCGTTACTTTTCTGGAATTGGCGTGGCAGAAGGCGGCGGCCAGCGCATCGGCAGCGTCGTCTTGATCGGGAGCACTCTTCAGTTTCAATAGCAAAGCCAGCGTTTTTTGCACCTGGCCTTTCTCCGCGTGACCGTTGCCGGTTACCGATTGTTTGATTTCGAAGGGGGTGTACTCGAAAATTGATACCTGATGCTGGTGGAGCGCCAATTCGATCACTCCGCGTGCTTCGCTAACTTTCATAGCGGTCGTTACATTTTTAACAAAGAACAACTTCTCTATCGCCGCCTCTTGCGGTTCATAGGTCCGACAGAGCGCGCTTGTCTCGGAGTATATCAGAGAGAGCCGTTCTGGAAATGCCTCGTCTTTGTTCGTTTCTATCAATCCGTGGAAACGCCAAATGTAGCGGTTCCCCTCTACTTCTATCACGCCGATGCCGACGCGGCCGTAACCCGGGTCGATCCCGATAATGCGCAGGCTACTCATCCTTTCATCCTTCTTCAACCCGCGACAAGGTTTCGTGTTCGCATAAAAACGCGAACAAGCCCGTCTTCAACTCTTCGATGTCGGTCGACATCAACAGCCGGTTACGGGCGAGTCGAGCCATCGGTTTACCTTTTGTATAGCCCAAGACGAACTTCTTGAAGGCGCCGCAAACACGCTCTCGACGCATGTCTGCCTCCATAAGGGCGATATGGCGCTCGATTGTTCGGAGGCGTTCTTCCGCGGTAGGGAGAACGAAGGGATGCCCATCGATCCGGGTTTTCAGTTCCCGAAAGATCCAGGGATTGCCGATGGAAGCTCTTCCGATCAGAACCCCCGCTATCGGATATCGGGCCACGTTTTCGAGAGAGTCGGGATCGACGATATCCCCGCTCCACAGAACCCGAGAGCATTCGTCTACGGGAATCCGACCTAAAACCGTCGAATCCGCCTCCCCAGAGTATCCTTGTTCGACGGTCCGACCATGCAGCGCGACCGCGTCAACGCCGCATCCGATCGCCATCGTGATGATTTCATGAAAATTATGGTCTGAATCCCATCCTTTGCGGATTTTTAAGGTCAATCTCCGTCCGTTGGCGTGGACCATCGACCCAACGGCTTCCAAAATCGAGCGAAGAACCGGAAGGTTCCTCGCTAAAGCGGCGCCTGCTCCATTACGCACGACCTTACGAACGGGACAAGCCGCGTTGATATCGATCCCTTCCGTTTTCGGAGCGCGGTCAAAGACAATCTCGATCGACCTCTGGAAGTCCTTCGGATCAGAGCCGAACAACTGGACTGTTGCCGTTTCGTCGGATCTGGGCAACGTTCTGTAGCTCGCGCGATTCTTATTCAGCAGTCCTTTGACACTTACCATTTCCGTATAAAAACGGTCGACGCAGTCGGGAACGGCGTAACGGATCAGTTCCCTGAAAGCGTAGTCCGTCACGCCTGCCATTGGCGCTAAAATGAGCGGTATAGGCGGGTTTTTTTCGATGATAGACACCTTCTTCCAGTTTTCGGCGATGACTCTATTGTACAGGAAGAAGGTAAAATTTTCGAGAAGGCGGGGAAAGCATTGACCCGCGAAGGTCACGAAGGGGCACGAAGAAACACGAAGGATCCATACGGGTATTTTTCCTAATCTTCGGTAGTTAAATTTCTTTATGTGACCGCAGGCAAAGAACGGAGGAGCCACGACAGAATCAAATGCTCGACGATTCATTCCTGAGAACGCCTTGTGACCCTTCTGCGCCTTCGTGTTCCTTCGCGGATGGGTTCTTTTCGGTTTGCTCCAGGGAAGGCAAGCCCTTTTCACCTAACACGACGGATTGTTTTATGGGACAATTTTCCGCCTTGACGAAGCGCTGATAATATGGTAAAATTGCTCCGCTGTTCTGGCAGGAGTAGCTTCAACCGGTAGAGCGCCGCCTTGGTAAGGCGGAGGTCATGGGTTCGAGTCCCATCTCCTGCTCCAATAAAGTTTGAAAGCGATAGACCCCCGAAACAAATGATGAGCAGTTGTGGCGGGGGTTTCTTTTTATCGTTGATTCTATAATCCCAAAAGGATGTGTCGCCTCATTCGATCAGGAATCGTAACGCTTATCGGAAAACCGAACACCGGAAAATCCAGTCTTATCAACGCGTTATTCCAACAAAAAGTTGTGATCGTCTCAGACAAGCCTCAGACGACCTGGCATCAAATCCGATGCGTCTATACCGACGACACGGCGCAGATCGTCTTTACCGATACACCCGGGTTGAACAAGCCCGTGGGCCCGTTGGGCAAATACATGACCAAAGCGGTCAGAAACGCGCTGGAGGGGATCGACGCCATCTTATGGCTCTTTGATTGCCAACGAGGAGTGACCGAAGCCGAGCGGTACGTCGCCGATAAAATACAATCGGTCGAGATACCGGTCTTCGCTGTTTTAAACAAAACCGACCTTGTGAGACCGGCGAAGATCGAGAAGACTCTTAAGGATATAAAAGGATTCGGACCCTTCGCAGAGGTTTTTCGGATTTCCGCGAAGACCGGGGACGGGTTATCCATTTTGTTAGAAGGGGTAAAAACCCGTCTGAAAGAAGGGGGACTCCTCTACGATCCGGAAGTTTTGATCGACAAACCGATTCGTTTCATGGTCTCCGAGTTGATCCGCGAAAAAATCTACCGATTCACCTCCGAGGAGATTCCTTACGAGACAGGGGTATTCATCGAGCACCTTGAGGAGAACCGTCCAGAGAGCCTCTCGATTCGCGCGGAGATCCTCGTAAGCCGGGACAATCACAAAGGAATCCTGATCGGGAAAGGCGCGAAGATGATTCAAAAGATCAGGCTTTCCGCAAAAAAAGATATTGAGTACCTTTTTGAAAGAAAAGTTGAATTGGAGCTCTACGTACGCGTCAAAGAACGGTGGATGCACGACGAAAACCTGAGGACAAAAGATCTCGACTTTGAAACCACGATCCGAAAGAGCAGGTGAACGCTTGGGTAACCCAGATCCATCGCCAATCGATCTTCTCCGTTCCTTAGCTGAAAGGATAGGGCCTTTCTTTGTTGTCGGCGGGTACGTTCGTGACCTCCTGATGGGGCGACTCTTCCGCAGATACAGAGACCGCCTGGTCGATATCGATATCGCGGTCGAATCTTCTGTCGAGACCATCCGGGAAAGGATTCAGAAAGGGTTTTATTCGAATCGGGAGAAGATGACCCTTACGTTTTTTTGGAAAGGCCTTTCCATCGATCTGGTGTCCTTGAATGGCGTCCCCATCGAAAAAGAACTGCCTCGGCGGGATTTGACGATCAATTCGATGGGGCTGTCTTGTCCCACGGCCTTCTCTCTGGGAGTTAATGAATCGGCGGTAGAAGGGCCGACCCGGTTTGAGGATATAATCGACCCAACAGGCGGATTGCCGGACTTATACGCAAAAACATTGCGCTGCCTGAACGAAAGCAACCTCATCGAGGACCCCGCGCGCTTGGTCCGCATTTTCAGGTTCCAAGGAGAGTTCGGGGTCGAGATAGAAGATTTAACCTTTCAATGGATCAATCGGCACGCCGCGAAGGTTCGCTCTGTCGCGAGAGAACGTATAGAACGCGAACTCGAAAAGCTCTTCACCACGCCTTATTTTTCGAAAGCGTTGCGAGAGATGAAAAAAACGGGATTGTTCGCCGAACTTTTTCCTTTGTTAGCGGGCCCTCTGGATTTCCGACATCAAGACCGGCACCATTTCGGAGAAAGCGTCTTCGACCATAGCCTGCGCGTGATCTCCGGCTGCGGGTCCGATCCTATCCTGAGATGGGCGGGGTTGTTTCACGACGCGGGAAAACTCAGCGCCTTATCCTACAATCCGGATACTGCGGAAGAGAAGATCGCGCATTACTACCAGCATGAGGAAAAAAGCGTCGCAATCCTGCGCGCGACGGCTAATGATTGGGGGATACCAAATAAAATTATCGAACCGGTAGAAAAGATCATTCGGCATCATATGGTTCCGATCGGCTCTCAGAAGGCAATCAAGAAGCTAAGCTTTCAATTTCGCCGCCCGGAAGCGTATAACCGGTTTTTCAAGTTCGTCCGTGCGGATAAACGAGCCACCCATCCTCGTTTTAATGAAAGTCCCGAAGGGAAAGCGCATGAGGAGATCGTGAAATCCGTCCGTTTGATGCTGCCGAAAATCACCCGGTGTGAGCGCTTGTTCTCGGGGGATACCCTGCTGTCTTTGGGTTTGCGTCCTTCACCCGCCTTCAAAGTCCTCATCGACTTTTTCATGAGA
>CAZMHO010000083.1:0-11178 GCA_964566085.1 uncultured Thermotogaceae bacterium
GGTCGGCCTCGGAGCCAATCTCTTTGCGAACGGATTCACGGTGATGCTGGCGTCGTTGTTGTTCGGCTCGAAAGGGACGATTTTTTTCAAGGACTTGCCGAGGTTGGCTAACTTAAAAATTCCGTTCATTCACCAGGTTCCCGTTCTGGGACCGATTCTGAGCGGTTATAGCGCGCTGGACTATCTGGCGGTCTGCTCCGTTTTCATATGCGCCTTAGTCCTTTTTAAAACCCCGTACGGATATCATTTGCGCGCCGTCGGGAAAGATACCGAAGCGGCGCGAAACGCCGGTATCTCCGTTTATCGCCATAGACTCTGGGCGCTCATTGTGAGCGGTGTGTGACGAACGGGAGAGGATGGATTGCGCTGGTAGCGGTGATCTTAGGGAGAGGAAACCCGATCGGCGTTTTCTGCGCTTCTCTGATCTTTGGCGGCGCCTCCGCCTTAGCCAATTTTCTTCAAGCCGGCGTCTCGATTTCTCCGAAGCTGTTGATGGCTTTGCCGTTTTTGATCACGCTGCTGTTTATGATCGCAAGAAAAAACAAGGCCGAGGAAGGCGTTTAGCCTCAATCTATTTTCAGACCATCGAAGAAAGACCCTCGCGCTTAAGCCCGGCTCGAGCGAATATTTCCTATCACATAAAGGATGTAACGGATTTGTTAGAATACTACGGCACTATCGACATCGGTTCTACGAACTGCAAAATCGGTATCTTCAGCGAGAACGGCGATCTGATCCACCGTGACGATCAGCCGCTGATATCCGTTTCTAAGAACGGGAAAGAAGAGATTGACCCGTCGGAGATCTGGAAGGCCGTTTCGGCAATGCTGGGACGAATGCCGGAAACAACCAAAAAACAGATGGCAACGCTCTGCCTTATCGGGCAAGGTCCGACGATTATCCCGGTCAAGATATCTGGAGAGCCCCTCTACAACGCAATCTCATGGTTGGACGACCGCGGAAAGGAACGGATCCCGATCTTCATGGATCAAGGAATCGATCCGCAACTCGCAGCTGGCCTGTCCAAATTGGAATGGTTAAGGAAAGAGCTAACCGAGCCCGCGGTTTTATTGCAACCGGCAGACTATATCGCCTACCAACTGTCCGGGAAGATGGTGAATATGTCTTTTCCTTACGCCGGGTACCTTCCCTGGAGCCAGGAAAGCCTGGATCAAAGCGGCTTGTCCGCCGATTTTCGAATTCCTGAGCTCGTCGAGACCGGGCACCCGTTGTCGTCTCTGAGCCCGGAGACCGTCGCCCGTTTCGGCTTATCGCCAAAAACGCTCCTTGTCTCCGGCGCTCCTGATTTTGTGGCCGCGCTCGTCGGTACGGGAACCGTGGAAGAAGGCTTTTTATGCGACCGAGGGGGTTCTTCTCAGGGAGTCACGCTGTGCACTGAAACGAAAGCGTTTCCTTCTGGGCTCATGACGACCCCATTCTTTCTTCCCGGCCTTTGGAAGATCAGCAGTATCATGAACACGACCGGAATCTCCCTGGAGTGGTTCTGCAGTAAAGTGGTAAGGCAACCGTTTGGACCCTCTCTTGAAAAGGCCGCCACAGTGGACAGGCCTTCTAAAATCCTGTTCTTGCCGTATTTGAACGGCGAAAGGTGTCCTCATTGGGACAGTCATGCGAAAGGCATCTTCTGGGGGCTGTCCCTTGAAAGCGATGCAGACCGTATGATCGTCGCGATCTTAGAGAGCGTGGGATTTGCAATGGCCGACGCGATTGAACGCATGGAACAAACCCGATGTTCGATTAAAACCATTCGAACAACCGGGAAACAAGCGCTTAGTCCGTTATGGACTCAAATTAAATCCGATATACTCGGAAAACCGATCGCGGTACCTCACATTCAAGAGTCTGAACTTTGGGGAGGAGCCCTGTTAGCGATGAAAGAGCGAACACGGAAGGATCTTCCTTCTCTGTGTCGAGACAAGGTGCGCATCGATCATACCTTTTACCCGGATCGGCGAAAAAATGAGGTGTATAAAGAGCTTCTATCGATATTCCAATCGCTTTATGCCGTCAATAAACCTTTGTTCGCAAGCTTCCGCGAGATCGAAGAGCGGCGAAGAGATAGAACCCGGCAGAAAGGAGAAAAACGATGTCGTTTTTAGCGAACGGAACCGTTATTGTGATCGGGTGCGTCAATATGGATCTGGTCATGCGCATGCCCCGTGCACCTCGAATCGGAGAGACCGTAGCGGCCGATTCTTTTCGCACTTTTCCCGGGGGAAAGGGCGGAAATCAGGCGGTAGCCGCATCGAGGTTAGGCGGAAACGTTTCGATGCTTACCGTGTTGGGAAAGGATGCGTACAGCGAAGCGCTGATCGCTTCTTTGCGCGGACACGCCGTCAACACTGACTATATCGAAAGAGAGCCGGAAGGGTGCGCGGGGATCGCGATGATCTTCGTCGATGAAACGGGCGATAATGCGATCGCCTTTACGCCCGGAAGTAACTCTCATTTTTCAAAGGCGCATCTTCAGCGTTGCGAACCCCTCTTCTCGGCGGGAAAGATCCTGTTGATTACTCTCGAAATGCCTCACGATACGATCGTCGAGAGCATTGCCTTAGCGAAACAAAACGGGATGCTGGTCATCTTTGACCCGGCCCCCGCCGATCCCTCTCTCTTCGAGGAATACCCTGACCTCGCCGCATCGGTCGATATTCTCAAACCCAACGAAACGGAAGCCGCCTCCATTACAGGACAAAAGATCGAAACCATCGAAGAGGCGTATCAGGCATTGTTTACCCTAACAAAGAAAGGGATCGGGCAGCCGGTCATTACGCTGGGGAGCAAAGGAGCCGTAACGCTTATCGACGGGAATCCTTTCTTTTCGAAGGCTCACTCCTTTTCTACCGTCGACACGACCGCCGCGGGAGATGTTTTTTCCGGCGCCCTTGCGGCGCATTTAGCGAACAATAAACCATTTGCGGAGGCTTTGCGTTTCGCGGGGATTTCCGCCGGGCTAAGCACGATAAAACCCGGCGCCCAAAGTTCGATCCCCTCTATGCAAGAGGTAACCCGGTTTTTAGAAACGCATTGATCCCCCCCGTGGGTTCTTCGTTCGAAGCGGCTTCCGCAAGATTGAAGATATGGAGATACGCCATTCCATAAACTCCTTGGGTTTAAGGTTCGGCTCAATGGGGACGAAACGCTGAAAGCAGTCTCTGAGGTGATCGACCGGGAAATAGAAGCAGTTAAAACAGTCGGAAGCGAGAGGCGTTATTGCGTTTCTATGGCGACCATTTGATCAAATGGAGTTGCCCGTCGGGAACGTACTTATCGGGTGCTACACGGCTTTTGCAGCCCGGCGCGCCATCGATCGTTTGCAGTAACAGTAGAGAATAGCGCGGCCTTAACATTAAATAATTTTGTTTATTTATAATACTGACCCGAATAATGGTATAATTTGATGATAGTTGTTCGGAAAGGAGGGAGCCCCTTGCGGCGAGAATCCTTACTGCCCATCCTTTTTGCCGTTGTCCTGCTGTTGGCCGGCAGGTTATTGTCGATGACACAGGCGGAACTCGATCAAAACCTCGCTCTCTACTACGGGAACGTCGTCTATGTCTTTGACCCTGAAACGGGTCAAATCCGTTATGCCAACGAAAGAGCCGCCGAGTATTACGGGTATCCCCCCGATCGATTTACGCAACTATTCCTTAACCAAATCAGTACGCTGCCTCAGGAGGATTTGAAAAACCGGATCCGCCAGGCTCTTCGGATGGAACAGAATGAATTCGTGTTTTCACATCGATTGTCCAGCGGCGAGATCCGAACGGTCGAAGTGCATGCCTGGCCCGTAGAAGTAGAAGGGAAGCAGCTTTTATTCTCTACCGTATTTGATATTACAGAAAAAGAAAAGACACATCATGAACTCGTCAAGTCATTGGTAAAGCTTTCGAAGGCGGAGTTAATGGCCAATATGGGCCACTACGAATTCCATTACTCAAAAAACGAAGTGTACGCTTCGGAGGGCTTTGCGAAGATTTACGGGCTGACCGGGACTGTTTGGAGTATTCCCGACGTTCAGGAGATGACGCTTCCGGAACACCGCAACTGGGTCATGCAAAGAAAAGAAGCGCTGATTCGGGAGGGAAAGGCCTACGATGTAACCTTTCCAATCCGCCGCGCAACCGACGGAGATACCCGCTATATCAGGTCGATCGCAGAATATGACGCGACAAACAACGTGCTTTTCGGGGTGATTGAAGATATCACTGACCGAAGAAAGGCGGAAGAGGACCTAAAGAATCGGACCGACTTCTTTTTGTTGATTCTCGCGATCGGGGTTATTGGGCTACTCGCTACCGCCACCCTTTTAGGAATTTCGATCCAAAAACAGAAGCGCGCTGACCGGGAAATTCTCGAGACCAAAAAGAAGATCGCGATCCAGAACGAAGAGTTGTGCGCAACCAACGAACAGCTTGCCGCCACCAATGAAGAACTGAACGCAACCAACGAGGCGCTGGAGCAATCGTCCACTGAAATCGAATTGAAGAACGCTTCTTTAGAAAAGAGCCAAAGAGATTTCGATGAACTGCTCCTTCAGACCGGAGCCCTCTTATGGCAGACCGATTTAAACGGTATTCTTACGAGCCTTCACAATCTGCATCCTGAGTCAGTGGGATACACTGAGGACGAATTGATCGGCAAGGTGAGCCTGTTCGATCTTCACCCCATCGAAACCAGAGAAGCTTTCAAAACGACGATTATGAAGATGATGCGAACGGAGAAGGCCTTTACAAACTTTGAACATCCGATTCAAACCAGGGATGGAAAGATTCTTTGGGCTTTAACGACAGGGTTCCCTGTCTACGATGAGCATCAGCTGTTGGCCGGTTATCGGGGAATCGACATCAATATCACGAAAAGAAAAGCTTTGGAAGAAGCCCTTTTAAAATCGAAGGAAGAAGCAGAGGCCGCGCTAAAAACCAAAGGCGCGTTTTTAGCAAATATGAGCCACGAGATACGGACCCCTATGAACGCCATTATGGGATTCACGAGTCTGTTGTTGGAAAAAGTGACGGACTCTGAAGAGAATAAGATGCTTTGTCAGATCGATGCCAGCAATCGTTACCTGCTAAATCTGGTTAACGATATCTTGGATCTTTCGAAGATCGAGGAAGGAAAGATGAAGCTGCATAGCGATGACTTCGATCTTTCGGAGATGTTGAACCGGATCGAGGGCAACTTCTCCCATCTGGCAAAGGCCAAAAAACTGGATTTCGTAGCGAAGAGGGATCCCGAGCTACCCGCTTTTATCCGAGGCGATGAACTTCGAATCGAACAGATACTCAACAACTTATTGAGCAATGCGGTGAAGTTCACCGAAATTGGAAAGGTGGTCTTCGAAGTATTCGTGTCATCCCCCGATCGCGCCAAGAACACGGTCCAATTGGTTTTCAAAATCACCGATACGGGTATCGGAATCGAGAAAAACGCTTTTCGGCGCATCTTCGAGGAATTTGAGCAGGCGGAAGAATATCTTACAAAAAAATACGGAGGGACCGGCCTCGGGCTAACGATCACGAAAGAGTTGACCAACCGGATGAATGGAGCGTTACACCTTGAATCGATTGTGGGGAAAGGAACCGAGATTACGGTAGAGATTCCGGTGAACCAGACCGGGATCACTATGAAAGAGGCCAATCAAAACATGCACAAAAAACCGTTTTCGCTTGAGGGAGTCCGCGTATTGGTCGCAGAAGATAATGAGATTACGCAAAGCTTAATGAAAAGGATTTTCCGGCGATACGAAATCGAGATCGACTTGGCCGAAAACGGCCAAAAAGCCTTGGAAATGGTCAGGGAAAGAACTTACGATTTACTGCTGATGGATATACAGATGCCTATCCTGAACGGAATCGACGCGACGGCGCTGATTCGAAAAGAAGATCGGTATAAGGACCTTCCGATTGTGGCGTTTTCTGCCTTTATCGATAAAGAAATCGAGAAGGCCGCAATCTGCAGCGGGATGAATGGATTCATCACGAAACCGCTTACTCCGCAAGCTTTAGAAAACCTTATCAATGAATTCATTCTTCCCTTGAAGAAGAACAATGCGCGGTAGCCTCTCAACAGCCATCCCCATAGCGGCTCAGCAATCGCCGGAAAAGTAGCCCTTCATTGTTTGAATCGTGTATAATCATCATACAGATGCCTATTCATCTTAAAAGATACAAGGGAGGGAAGGAATGAGCGACGAAAAGAAGTTCACGACAGCTGCTGGAATTCCTGTTCCAGACAATCAGACCAGTCTTACGGCCGGGCAAAGAGGTCCCGCACTACTTCAAGACCATTACTTAATAGAAAAGTTAGCGCACTTTAATCGAGAGAGGATTCCGGAACGAGTGGTTCATGCGAAAGCCGCCGGCGCTCATGGTACGTTAACGATTACCAGAGATATCACCCGGTACACGAAAGCAAAGCTCTTTTCCGAAGTAGGCAAGAAAACGGAAATGTTTGGGCGATTCTCGACGGTGGCCGGCGAAAAGGGTTCCGCCGATACCGTACGGGATGTTCGCGGATTCGCGTTAAAGTTTTACACGGAGGAAGGGAATTGGGATCTCGTGGGAAACAACACGCCGGTTTTCTTTATACGGGACGGTATCAAATTCCCGGACTTTATCCACACTCAAAAACGGCATCCGCAGACCAATTACAAAGACGACACGGCTCAGTGGGATTTTTGGTCGCAGGTCCCCGAATCATTGCACCAGGTGACCATTCTCTTTTCCGATCGGGGGATTCCCGAGGGCATTCCGTATATGAACGGCTACGGCAGCCATACCTACAGTTTCATCAACGCGCAGAATGAACGCTTTTGGGTGAAGTTTCACTTCAAAACCAGACAGGGTATCAAATGTATGCCCGAAGAGGTTGCCAACCGATTAGCCGGTCAGGATCCGGATTTTCATACCCGGCAACTCTTCAATGACATCGAGAAAAGCCAGTTCCCGCGCTGGACCTTTTATGTTCAGGTGATGGCCGAAACGGAAGCGGAAACCTATCGCTGGAATCCCTTTGACCTTACGAAAGTGTGGCCACACGCCGATTATCCGCTGATCGAAGTCGGAACACTGGAACTCAATCGCAATCCCGCAAACTATTACGCCGAAGTGGAACAGGCCGCCTTCTCCCCCGCTAACGCGGTTCCGGGTATCTCTTTCTCCCCGGATAAGATGTTGCAAGCCCGTCTCTTCGCCTACGCGGACGCCCACCGATACCGTTTGGGCGCGAACTATGAACGGTTACCGATCAATTGCCCCCACGCCGGTGTCCACAACTATATGCGGGACGGCGCGATGCGTTTCGATGACAACGGCGGAGCCTCTCCGAACTACGAACCGAACAGCTTCGGCGGGCCAAAAGAAGATCCCGCTTTCCGGGAACCGCCCCTCGGGATTTCGGGCAACGCGGATCACTACGAACAGAAACGCGGCGTAGACGACGATACCATCCAACCGGGTAATCTGTACCGGTTGATGCCTCGCGCTGAACAGGATCGATTGGTAAACGCGATTGCCAGAAGCCTGAAAAATGCGCCTAAAGCCATACAAGAACGGATGCTCCCCCACTTCGCCAAAGCCGACCCAGCCTACGGCGCCGGGATCGCGAAAGCCTTAGGCCTATAACCCTATCAACTTAAAACCGACGCGAACGACTCCCCCGATCCCGAGCAGCAGGATCGGGTGGAGTTTGTGTTTTCGGATGCAGAAAACCGTTAACAAGGCAATCCCCACACTAATCCAATCGATATTCCCGAAGAATTTTCCTCCCCATTCGTTCGGTTTCACAAAAAAAAGACTCGTCTCCGCGATAAAGTAAGCGGCGGAAAAGATCAACCCCACGATAACCGGCCGCATTCCGTAGAAGATCCCTTTTTTTAGCGGATGTTGCTGGTATCTAAAGAATATTCTGGAAACCAGCAGAATCAACAACACGGACGGCAGTGCCACACCGAAGGTAGCTACGGCGCTTCCGAAAACCCCGACTGTTTTATAGCCGATGAAGGTCGCCATATTGATCGCGATCGGCCCCGGCGTCATCTCCGCGATACCGACGATGTTGGCAAAGCCCTCGGATGTCAACCAGCCTCGGGAGACGATCTCATTCTGTATCAGCGGAATCATCGCGTATCCGCCGCCGAAACTGAACAAGCCGATCCTAAAGAATATCCAAAACAATTCCAAGATCATCATGCGCCCCGCCCCTTATCGGGAAAGAGGCTATACAAAAGGATCCCGAAGGTGGCCCCTCCTATCAGCAGAAGGATCGGGTGAACGTCCAGAAGAAACAGAAGAATCAATGCGGCGAATAATATGCCAACCCCGATCATGTCTTTTACTGCCGCCTTAAACATATTGTATCCGGCGATCGCGATCAACCCGACCACCGCGGCGCGGATGCCGACGAAAGCGGTGCGCACCCATTCATTCTCCTGAAAGGCGGAAAACGCCGTCGCGATGAGCAAGATGACTAAAAAAGAAGGAAGAATCATTCCTAAGGTCGAAATCAGTGCGCCGGTCTTTCCGGCCATCTTAAAGCCGATAAGCGTCGAGGAGTTGATGGCGATCGCTCCGGGCAGGGATTGCGCGACCGCTAAAATGTCTAAGATTTCTTCGCGGGAGACCCAATGATGGGTATCGACGACCTCTCGTTCGATCAACGGGATCATCGCGTATCCGCCGCCGAAGGTAAAGCCCCCGATCTTAAAAAACGTCCAGAACAGGGTTCTTAATATCCCTTTATCTTTCATTGTCCACCGACTTTCAAGAGTTTTCGTTTCAAGAGCAGCGCGTTTTGAGGACACAACTCGTGACAGACATAACACCGGATACACTTTTCGTAGTCGATCCGCTGATCGTCCACGGTGATCGCTTTTGCGGGGCAATGCGCCTCGCAAATCTTGCACCGGATACATTTGGAGCGATCGAATGTCGGCACCCTCGCCCAACGATGCGTAAGATCCTGCAGCCATTTGGGCATTTTAACAATCTCGGTTAATCCAACCGTATTGGGCATCTTGACGGAATTTTCCCATTCTCCGCGGATCGCATAAGGTGGAACCAATCCTCGCGCTTTCGCTCGGGCAAGCGTATAGACTTTGTCCGGCGATACATGCAGCCGTGTCGCCACGGCTTGGTCCAAAGCGTGGGCGCTTTCACAGGCAGCGAGGAGGCCAAAGCGTTTTTTTATACCGTTCGACGGCCCGTTTCCTTCCATTCCGTCAATCCCGTCCAAGACCGTCAGGACCGGCTTCACCAGTTGGTGCACATCGATGAGGAGGTCGGCGAAAAGAGGATAGTCTTTGGCTCGCAGATGGTAAGCGGGTTTATTCAACCCGAAAACGCATCCAAAGGTATTCTTCACCCCGAGCGTGAGAATCATTTGACCGTGTGTTTTCAGTTTCGGTAGGTTGACCACCGCGTCGACCTGATCGATCAAGTCTCCGATTCGAAGCTGCTTGAAGACTTCACCGTCTTTTTCCACATAATGTTCTAATTCGATAAGCGGGACGCCCAATTCTTCACACACTTGGCTTATGCCGCAAGCCGCTGCCACCTTTTTAACGCTCCCGACGCCGGGGCTGTCGGAAACCATCGGCTGAACGCCCAAATCCAAGAGAAATCGCAGCACTTCTCGAACAATGACGGGATGCGTCGTTACTGCCTCTTCCTGACTACGGGTCGTCAGCATATTGGGTTTTACCCACACCTTTTCTTTTTTCCAAAACAGTCCTTCATACCGCTTTAAGAGCTGGGGCAAAACCTTCGTGGCATCCTCGTACGATGAGCAAGATTCTAAGTAGACGTCCAAGATAAACCCTCCTTTATCGGGTAATCGGCGGTAAAACCACTTCTTCCGCCGGGGCCGAGACTATTTTCCTGTCGGAAACAGACGATTGCCTTCCTGCCGATACGTATACGGAATGACGTCTTTCAGCAAGAAAGGGCTATCGAGATCATGGTGCGTGAAGGCGCCTGTCCCGCTGGCGAAGTGGATACTTTGCGCGATTCCCAATCCGGATTCGCTCATGCATCCGATCATCAGGCCCACATTGGCGCTCCGGGCCAGTTCGACGATTGCCAAAGCGTCGGAAATCCCGGATTTCATGAGCTTGATATTGATATAGTCCACGCATTCTTCTCGAATCAATCTCAAAGCATCGTAGCGGGTTTTTGCGCTCTCATCGGCGCAAACGGGGATACTGGAATGCTGCCGCACAAACCGCAGACCGTCGAAATGGTCGCTCCATACCGGTTGTTCGAAGAGGTCTATGTTCACACCATTCCGAACCATCGTTTCCGCAAACACAACGGCCTGTTTCGGAGTGTAACCCATGTTGGCATCGACAACGAAATGCATCTTCGGAAGCGCCTCTTGGACGGCAAGGACTCGCGCGATATCGGACAGAAGATCCTCCCCGACCTTAAGCTTTAGAACGGTAAAACCCTGTTCGGCTGCCTTTTTGGCATCCTGAACCGTGTTATCCAAACTGTCGATGCTGATCGTAAAGTCGGTTTCAACGTAGGGTTTCGCACCGCCTAGTATCTCATACACGGGAGTCGAAACGAGCGCAGAGAAGGCGTCGAGAATGGCGTATTGAACCCCCGCCTTGATACTCGGCGCGGAACGCGAAAATTTGTCTAAAATATCGAACAGGGGACGGTATCTCCGAACGTCTTTCCCTTGTAACATTTCGGAGATCGGCCCCTCAAGCCCCAAGAGGGCATTTTCGATCTCGCCGTTGACACGAAAGGAGGGCGAAGCCTCCCCTCTGCCGATAATGCCATTGTCGAGCTCAAGGGCGATTTCGATGACTTTCGAAGAACTCCGGACGCTGTTGGTGATATGGAAAGGTTTCTGGTAGAACACTTCGTTCAGCTTGAAGGTAACGCGTTGAATATGGGCCATCTTGCAATCTTCTCCTTTTTTGGTATAATCGATCGATTGATTATACCTCATCCTGAAGCAACCTGAAAGGGTGAGAGTTTTACAACTGTTTGTATCTTTATTTCGATGCTTGGGGGCATAACGATGTTGCGATATGATAACGGCTGGACCATCGAGAGAGTGCGCGTTGATCAGATTGCGGAGAAATTCGGCACACCTTGTTACGTATACAGCCTCGCGGAGATAGATACCGCCATCATGAAAGTTCTG
>CAZMHO010000084.1:0-10942 GCA_964566085.1 uncultured Thermotogaceae bacterium
AAAGCTGCTGACGACCGTCGGGAAGCTGGCGATCTTGGTAGACGACATCGAATTGGTGGATGATCGTTACTTCAGATTATTAAAGAGTATTCAGAACATGATCATTGATAACGAAATCGTGATCGCCGTGACGATGGTTCAGGAAAAAGAACCGATCCTCTACGACGATATCATTCACCTGCTCCCGTTTACTTTCGAGCAGTCAGAGAAGCTATTGGGACTGTTGTTAAGCGATTTGTTCGTTCGAAAGCATAAAGAAAAGACACAATGGATTTACAAAATCACGGGAGGTTACCCAGGATATATACTCAGTCTTCTCAATCTGCTCAACGGATCGGGAAAACTCTTTATCGAAGAGGGAAGATGGGTTATCGCCCAAGATATGACCTCGATCGAAGGTTTCGGCGATTACGTGTCATCGGTTTTCTCCTCGTTAAAAGAGGAAGAAAAGACGCTCTTATCCAAAATTGCGAGCCTATCCGAAAAGTTTACGACCGAAGAGCTGGAAGCGCTCGGCGCAGCGATCGACCTTCCCCCGGAAACGATACAGCATTTCCTTCGGAGATTTCAGGACATCGGATTGATATTCCCGGAGGAAAAGGCCTTCCGGTTTTCTTTACATGAGATCTGGGAGCAATCCTACGAACTCTGTCCGAAAGACTTGCGTTTACAGTTGCACCGCCGTTTTGCGGAACAGGGAAAACAATTGCATAAAAGGGCTTGGCATTATAAAGCGATTTCCGAGGCCCGTATGGCAGCGAAAGTCTATCTGAGCGCCTCTCGAAAAGCCTTTCGGGAAAACGAGGGATTCGATACTGCCAGAGAGTATATGGAAGAGGTTTTCGAATTGTTGAAACCGGAAGAAATCTCTCCCGCGATGACCGGTTGGTACGCCTCGCTTTGCGTGTTTGACGGAAAGCCTTTCCCCGAAGGTATGGAGAAGACGTTGAATGCCTCTGACAATTACCGGTTTTTGTACCTTGCCAATCTGATCCTTAAGGAAAAGTATACGAAAGTGGATGAGATTTGCCATCAACAATTTAACGTGTTAAAGACCGAAAACATCCCGAATGCGTTGTGGGTGTGTCAAATTTTGTTCGAATGGGCCTTGATGAAAGTGAAAACCGGAGAATTGGATGGCGCGTTAACCCTGCTCAATTTGCTTCTTTTACGTGTTCGCAACAGAAGAACAGATATTCATCCCCGTCTGGAAGTACTGGCATATGATTTGATAGCGCAAGCCTATTACCGGAAAAACAATTGGCAGACCGCGTATTCGATCTGCGAAGCGAACATTACGAGGGCGAAGAAACTGAACCTCTCATTTATATTGCCCGATGTCTTTTTGACTGCCGGAAACATTCTTTTTACCTATGGGCCAGGGTATGCGCAACCACTTTATGAAAACGCGATCCAAGTTTCGAAAACGTTCTTTTCTATTCAAAAAACGCTACAACCTACCTTGGAGTTAGCGTTTGGTTTTCTATACAGCGGCGAAATCCAAAAAATGTTCGATTACTTGGAGAAAGCGCGAGAGCTCGCTCAGATCTTTAACGAAAAGGATGCTTTAGCTCGAAGCTACATCATCGAAGGGCTTTACCACTCTTACAACAAACAGTGGGAAGAAGCTCTCGAAGATTACCGCTTCGCCACGCGGACGACGAATAATCGAACCTTTATCGGAATGGCGGCCCGATTGACCGCTATGCTCTACTTATTGAACGGTGACTCCCATGCTCTGGAAGCGATACTCGAAAAACCGCATGAAGCGATGATGGAGTATGGATTTGAAGACGTCGTTTCGATCTATCGCGCGAATACCCCCGAGGCTGTTCGCTCTGCCTTTGAATGCTTTAAAAAGAACAACCAGTTATGGCATGAAGAGGTCGCCATGGCTTTTGCCTGCAAACTAACGGAGTCTCTGCCGGATATCTTCGAACAATACCTCGAGTTTACGGCGTCTGAGCTCTTGAAAACGCATTCGAAGCTATCCTTAGCCATGACCTACGAAGCGATGGCTCTCTTTTATGGAAAGACCGGGAATGCGAAGAAGTCTTCGAAATTTGCCCGAGACGCCTACGATCTCTACAAACGGTCCACGCTGAACAACGCGTGCAAGTGTTTGAGAGAACGGTTTTTCAACACCGAAGACGCCTTTGAGGACCTGATCGCGGCGATGTCCACCGAGATTCATTCGGAGGGAATCCGCACGCAAAAAACCAAGGACACCTTTGATAGACTGGAAAAGGGTTTAGTAAAGCTGAACAACGAGATCTCCGTGCTTCGGCAGATCGTGAACTTCTCAAAGATACTCACCGCCTCCTCCGATCCCAAAGAAGTTTTAGACCAGTTTACGAATTGGATTACGGCCAGTATTCCCGTTAATCGAGCCGGAATCCTCGTCATCGCCCATCAATTGGTGCTCTACCGAAGTACGATCGTGCTGGACGCGACGGACAGCGAAGAGTTGGTTCAAGAGATGGTGACGAAGAAAAGCCACAGCGCGCCCGATCCCTTCGAATCAAGGACGGAGTTCTTTATCGACGACACCAAGAAAGCGATCTTGTATATCTCCAATCGAAACCTGAGGCTGGACAACGAAGAGTATGAGAAGTACCTGAGTTTTATCGATTATCTTGAGCCGATCATGTCCATGGCGATCGGGAACGCAATATCTTACAAGTCCTCTATCCTCGACCCGTTGACCAGGTTATACACCCGATGGTACTTCAACCAGCGATTGGATGAAGAGATGGAGAAGGCGTTGAGGATGAACTCGCCTTTATCGGTGGTGATGGGCGACCTGGATGACTTCAAACACTTCAACGACCGATACGGCCACAAAACGGGGGATGAAATACTGGTGACGGTCGCCCAGACGATGCGCAATAATTGCCGCAAATACGACATCATTGGCCGTTATGGGGGAGAGGAATTCATCCTTATCCTACCTAACACAGCCGGTGAAGAGGCCTATCGGATGGTTGAACGCATTCGGAAATCCATTGAGGAAGAAACCTTCCTTCCCGCGGCGATAAAAGA
This sequence comes from uncultured Thermotogaceae bacterium, assembly GCA_964566085.1. Taxonomy (GTDB): domain Bacteria; phylum Thermotogota; class Thermotogae; order MWEM01; family MWEM01; genus MWEM01. The sequence continues at coordinate 3,043 of CAZMHO010000084.1, forward strand.
AAAGACAAAAGGCGCGCCCAAAACGATCAGTTTCGGCGTAGCCAGCACTGAAAAAACGCGTTATGAAAATCAACAGGCGTTGATCGTTGATGCCGATAAGGCGCTGTATTACTCGAAAAACAGCGGTAAAAACAAAACAACCAAGTTTTGGGTGATGGGAGAAGATGGTGAAGGGAAAGAAGCGCCTCAAGCACAAGCATAGAGCGGCCAGGATTCTTTTCTTTCTCATTCTAGGGACCTTCGCGACGGTCCTTTGGGGTTCGGAAGTCAGCTTTACGATTACGGGAAAGTTGCCGGATACCTTGCTGAAAGCGCCGCGAGTCCTGTTTCATCTAGAGCTGATTACGATAGACCCGTTGGAGAAACGTGCCTTTGAGATATACCCGGCCGTTCAAAGACCGATGACGTTGACCGGTGAAGAAGTGACCTTCGTGGCAGAGCTGACCTTGACCCATAAGAAGATGCAATTGGTCGGCTTTAAAGAAGAGAGCGTGACGGTAATACCGCTTCAAAAGCGTTTTCTGTTTGAGGTACGGGAGATACCTGACCCTCGGAAAGCCGGCAAGCGATTTACGGATGAACCTCCGCTCACCGCCACCCCCCCTGCGCGCGATATGACCCAGAGGCTCAGTTTTGTGCTGCCAATAGAAATCTTCCCTGCCAAAAGAAGAATGGTCGCCATCGAGCAGGGAGTTAAAACCCTCGAGTCAACGCAAGAAATCGTCTTTCCGTTGTCCGCGGAAATACAGAATCCGAAGGGTAAAAAAGCGATGGATCACCCCGTATCGATTCGATTTGGGATAGACAGCGCGTGGGATTTTCTGGTCTCTCTGGAATCGAACGGGCTTTTATTAGAGAAAGATTTCGGGCAAAACTATAGGGCCGCGGTTCTATTGGGTGATGCCGTGTTTAAAGCCGAGATATCCGGAGAAGACGTTTCATTCCTGCTTGAAAAAAATCGATTCTCCTTCCGTCCGTTCGTAACCGATGGCGTTTTCGGACTTTCGGTGATTCAGAAAGAATGGCCTTTCAAGAGCATGGATGCCGGAGTCGATTTCATCTACCCGTACCCCTTGCCCCATTTGGTCTGGTATCCCGGAATCGAACGACACTTTTCGCTCACTCTCGGTGCCGAAAACGGGCGCTCTTACGGCCCCGGCTTTAAAATCTACTTTGAGCCACTTTGGTTGTCCGTCTTTAGCGGTATCTCGCTCCCAGATACCGCCTTCGACATCACCGCGAAGGTCGGTTTCGCGATCAAACCGATTCAAACGAACCTCTTTGCCGTTTTGGGATATAATCGGAACCCGTACGGGAAAATTCGTCTCGAAACGCTGGCGTTTTATGTGAAACCCTTCCGTATACGCGCGATTGCCGAAGCCGGATACGATAACGCCCTTTACGCGGTTTCGGAATTGGAAATCCAAGTTTGGTCCTTGATGATGGGTGCCGGGTTGAAATGGCAAGAAGGCGGATTTGCATATTTTCTAACCGTCGGATTAAAGTTTTAGACTTTCACTTGAGATGAGGAGAGTGCAATATTGAAAGCGGAAGAACGGTTTCAAAAGGAGATCAACCCGCTGGAAGCAGGCTCCAAAAAAGGTGTTTTGGAGTACGACATCTATGTCAAGATGCCGGTGGAAGAAACCCACATACTGGGTTACCTGGCGGAAGCGGAAGAGCATCTGATCAATATCCGCCATTCCGAACTGATAGATGGAGCCGTCAAGGTGATCGTTCCGGCTGACCTGTTAGATGAGGCTTTGAAAATGCTGGAACTACTCAAAGAAGAATTACCGCTGGAAATCATACGGTATGAACCGAATCCGGGATATCCTTAGTCTGCCAACGCCCAAAGACAGGGTTTCTTCCATCCGGGAAATCGACTACGACCGTTTGTACCGTCAAGGGTTTCGCTTTCTCTTTTTCGATTACGACAATACGCTCGCCCCTTGGAAGAGCCCGTTGCTGGACAGAGAAACGAAAAGACTGTTTTTGGAATTGATCGATAAAGGGTTTTCTATCGCCATCATAAGCAACGCGCCAACAAAACGGGCGGAAGAGATACGCAAAGGGATCGACGAGCGGATCGGCGTCTTCGGGAATATGCGCAAACCCGGCGTGAAGAAGCTGAGAAACATCGTAGCCCGCGCGGGAGCCGCGCCGTCGCAATCGGTTCTGATTGGCGATTTGTTCTTTACGGACATCATCGTCGGCAATCGGTTGATGATGCACACGTTTTTAGTCAACCCCTACACTGCGAAATTGAGTAACGCGACGAAAAAATGTTCCGCGTTTTTCGTTTACGTGTTGAGCATGGTCCCGGTTTTTTTCTATAAACTCTATTTTTATACGATAGGGTGGTTCTTTCGTATGATGCATCTCATTAGCCCGCACGAATACGCGCGTTCGGTATTCTCCGTCGATTACGAACAATTGGCCTCGCATCAGCTCGACGCGATCATTTTTGATCTTGACAATACGCTGCTTCCATGGCGCGGTGAGTCTTTGGACACGCAAATCAAAGATCTGTTCGCGCGTTTGAAACGATACGGGTTCCGGGTCTTCATTCTCTCGAATTCGTCCAAGACCGGGAGGCTCGAAACCATAAAAAAGCAACTTGGAGAAGAGCTGGTGATTCGAGGAAAGATGTTGAAACCTTTTCCCTACAAGATGAAAGACTGCCTTAAAAAAGCGAACCAGGATGCGAAGAAGACGGTCATCATCGGAGATCAGCTTTTTACCGATATCCTGTGCGGGAATCTTCTTCGGCTTTACACGATCAAAGTGGACGCCCTGGACCTGCACAATGAGTTTTGGGTAACCAAGATCCTTCGTTTTTTTGAAAGGAGATTGATCTCCTTTATCCATTTCAAACCGAAGATCAAAGAAACCGACGATCGGACCAAAGCGCAGTTTTCTACTCCTAATACGCTTTGGATCGCGGGAGCGGGCGATAAGTCCGCTGGGGAAAACCGCCTGAGGAAAAGCGCCTCATCTACCGAACACCTTCGGAGAGAAAGGATGGGCAGAATATGCCGGAAATATTGAATTGTGAGGGATGTGGCGTCGTTTTGCAATCCCAGAATGCGGAAATGCCGGGTTACGTTCCCCCGGAGTTGTTCGAAAAATACGAGAAGCCGCTCTGCCAAAGATGCTTTCGGATACGGCACTACGGTTCTCATCATCGTGTCGAAAGCCGCTATTATACTCCGGAAAAGGTAGTCGAAACGCTCGAAAGGTGTGGCGGAATCTTTTACGTCGCAGACTTAACCGACCTGACGGGGACGTTGGATAAAGCATTTCTCGACCGGTTGCCTGCACGGACAGTGATTCTGTTGAACAAGTTTGATCTGCTGCCTCGTTCTTTGTCGGCCGAAGCGGTAAAAACAAAGGTATCGGCGGGCTACCATTTCGACCGGGATCGTCTTTGGCCCGTGAGCGCCTTGAATCGTTACGGTTTGCCTGGTTTGAAAGATATTTTAGTTCGTAATGAAGAAAACGGTTTCTGCGGGTATGTCAATGCCGGGAAATCTTCTCTGATCAATGAGCTTCTGAAAGACCCTCAAGATAAGGACGATATCGAAGATGAAAAAGCGACAACCTCGCCTTATCCTGGAACAACCTACGATCCCGTGACCTATGACGGCGTAGCGACGCGTTTGGTGGATATACCCGGAATGGAAAACCGATCGGGTATCAGCCGTTGGATCGAAGAAAAAGATCGCCACCTTCCGGGCAAAACGAAGCGTTGGCATCGAAAAACCATCTTCTTGAGAAGGCCCCGTACGCTCTTTTTCAGCGGAATGATCAAGATGGAGGTAGAACCGGAAGAGACGGTTATCTTGCAGTTCTATTTCGGTGATCACGTCAGCGTGCACGAAACGAACCCCCTCCGCGCGGACGAAATATACAGCCGACATTGCGGGGTACTGCTGATCCCCCCGTATTCTCCGAAATCTAAACGAGCCTGGAAGTGGGAGACACGTACCGTCCGCTTAGAGGAAGGCTACGACTTCTGCATCAGCGGTTTGGGGTGGGTTTATTGCGCGAAAGGCCCTGCCAAGATGACGGCGCGTTTCCCGGAAGGATTAAAAATAGAGAAGAGGAAAGGATTCATACAGGGACCTAAAGTTCGTTAGAACGGTTGCCGATAAAATATATCATACCATGGAGGGGAGACTATGGAAATCAGAACGGACAATACGCGAAACGTGGCCGGAACTCAAACCAACCTTGAAAGACAATCGAAAACCGCTGAATCATTTCATGTAGAGCAATCCGCCAATCAATACCAACAACACGCGCAGGAACAAACCAAGAAAACCCGGCAACCGATCGAAGAGATCGTCCAGGATGTAGAGAGTAGCTTGGAGAAGATGAAAGGGTTTTTGAGAAGCAACCTCCAATTCGAAGTCGATAAGAAAGCCGAAATGGTGGTTGTGAAGATCGTGAACAAAGACACCGGCGAGATGATTCGGCAGATACCGCCCGACGATATCTTAAGACTTATCCAAAACCTCAACGAAGTAATTGGCGCTTTAATGGACGAAAGAGCTTAAAGTCCTGTAAAAAAGGGGGTTCTAAATATGGCAGACTTTGATCTGATGAATTATATCAGTTCGTCAGTAGTCAATCGTAACTCAGTCAGCGGTCTCGCTAGCGGAGTCGACACCGACTCCCTCATTGATAAGATAATCGATGCCGAGAGCGCTCCGTTGCAGAAGCTAACGGCGAAAAAAGAATCGATGACCAATCGTCAAAAGGCTCTGAATGAGTTATCGGAAGAGCTGACGGAGTTTAGAACCTACACCAACAACTGGCGTTTGGAATCAAGTTTTCTAAAATACAATACGACTTCCTCCGATGAATCGATCGCGACGATCCAAGCTACCGCGCCTGCGAAAACCAAAAACTTCTCCTTCACCGTCGACCAGGTCGCTCGAAGCGAAACCTATTTTTCCGCCTCCTACATCTCCGGAACGAGTGCGACGCAATTGAAGAACCTGGGCGGATACGCTAACGGTGTCTCGAACGAAGGCGCTTTAACTCTTACGATCGACGGGACGGCCTATGACCCCATCTCCTACAACCGATCGAATACCTTGTCCGAGGTGATCGCGCAGATCAAAGCGATCAGTCCTGATATTACAATAGATACGGTCAACTCGGCAGAAGGGTTGAAACTGTTTGTTTCCGGAGCGGATGCTTCTGTCGATTTTTCTATAACCGATACCGGCGATTTTTTGCAAGTAATGGGTATGACGCAATCCTATGAATCCGGTTATTTTGCGAACGGTTTAGCGACGAATCCGCTCGGCGACTTCAATGGGGCCGGGACAGGGATTACAGCGAACGGTCAATTGACGATTCAATATAATGGATCCGATATCCTTTTCGATTACGAAACGACGCAAACATTAGACGAACTTTTGGCCGAAATCGGCGCCGACCCGACCTTGGCTGGAAAAGTCGATGTTTATTATGGCACCAATGCGACGGGAGATGCGCTGGCTCTCTATATCCAAGCAAGAAACCCCGAAGACACGCTTGCTTTATCCGACGCTCCCGGAGCCGGTTCAAAAGGGTTGCTCGAAATGCTGTATATGACCGAGTCGTACTTTTCATCCGAAGGTGTGACGGGAGACAGCTCCACAACGACGCTCCAATCCTTAGGTGTCAACGACGGGCAACTGACGCTCAGTGTGGACGGCGTCGATTATGCGGTCGCTTACACCGCCTCCGGTGGAGCTGAGGTATTAGATGATGTGATCAGCGCCATCAATGCGACTCCCGGACTCTCCGACTCTTTTTACGCCTGGGCGGAAGAACGGGATGGAAAAGTCTTCTTGCATTTGGACGCCAACAATCCGGAAACGTCCATTACCATTGCCGATGACAGCAACCTTTTCGATGTTTTCAAGATCGATCCGAGCGGGTCGAGCGGATACAATGCGGGCGCTCTCCAAAACGGCCTATACTATCAAACGGCTCAGGAAGCTCAAATCACCGTTAATATCAGCGGCGTCTCCACGGCCGTCACGTCGAATTCGAACAAATTCGAGAACTTGTTCGACGGCATATCCGTAACCGTCAAACGCGCGAGCTCCGAACAAGTGTACGCCTCCGTTGAACAAGATATTGACGCGATGATAGACCATATGAAGGCGTTCATCGAAGAATACAACGAAATCATGCAGAACCTCTACCTTCGGTTGAATCCTCCGGAAACGGATACGACCCAGACGGACGATGAGGAGTTGACCGAAGAGCAGAAAGCCCTTAAAGGGGTTCTGAAAAACGATCCGGTCGTCCGGGACATCTTCAACCGCCTGCGCTCTCTGGTGTATTCCGACTTGGACGGGTCTAATAAAGAAGCGTATTATTCTTCGGTGGTTTCTGGAAGCAAAACAGATTTATTGAGCTCCTTCGGAATAACCGGCGGCACATTGACGGTGACGGTCGCGGGTTCTTCCACGCCTTATACGATCGATTATACCGGAGCAGATACCGTGCAATCGATCGTCGAAAAATTCAGGTTTATCAATCCCGCGCTCTCCGCGAAGATAGAAGAAGGTACCGGCATTTTCAGCGTCTTCGTGAACGGGACACAAGACTTCAATGTCGTCGATACACCGGCTACAGGGTCATTGGCCTTTCGCGACTTCTTTCTTAACCAGCATTCTGATCCGGTGCTCACTTACGATTTCCTCACCGAGATCGGGGTCGGGTCGTCGGATGGGTTTACCGGGGGGTATTTGGAAATCGTCAAAGGGCAGATTATGCTGGATGAAACCAAGTTCCGAAATGCTTTGGAAACCGATGCCCATGCGGTTTGGAAAACGTTTGGCGCGAGTCAGGGGTTTGGAGACACGACGGTCAAAGGGTTCGCTACGCAGTTATCCGATAAGTTATACGACATCACCAAGTTCGGGAACGGATACATCGCCCAGACGGCCGGCACTTCCGGATCGATCAACAGCCAATTGCGGGTCGTCAACCAGCAGATCATCTCCCTGAGCGAACGGCTTTCGAGACGTTATGAAGCGCTCGTGGCGAAATTTTCCTTTATGGAGAAAACGATACAGACCTGGCAGAGTCAGAGCGCCTATGTTACACAAGCCTTAGAAAAACAATCCGGTGGATAATCCTCTCCCTCCGAAATCTCGGCGAGGCGTATATAAAACGAGGCTCGATCAATTGCTCACGGATCGGGCCTATTTTTCATCTCGGGAAAAGGCGCATTCCGAGATTCTCGTCGGGAACATTTTGGTAAACGGGCGCAAAGAAACAAAACCGGGAAAACAAGTGCCTTCCGACGCTTCGATCGAAGTTTTGAAAACCGACTGCCCCTACGTCAGCCGTGGCGCCTTTAAGTTGGAAGGGGCGCTGAAGGACTTCGAGCTTTCCGTCTCGGGTTTCGTTTGCTGCGATTTTGGCGCTTCTACCGGAGGCTTTACAGAAATTCTTTTGAAGAACGGCGCCAGACAGGTCACCTGCGTGGATGTCGGATACGGCCAATTGGATTGGAAGCTCAGGAAGGATCCCAGGGTGGTGATCCGGGAACGGACCAATGTTCGGTACCTTACGTTTGATGCGCTCGGACACCTTTTCGACATGATTTCCGGCGACCTCTCCTTCATCTCATTGAAATGGATTTTGCCCGTGGCTTCCGCTTTGCTCGTGGAAGGCGCTCCGTCCATCTTTCTCATCAAACCTCAGTTCGAGCTCGAACCGCAGAAGAACGTCAAAGGTATTGTGAGGAATCCCGCCTACCGCGTTGAAGCGATCGAACGGACAATCGGGCACGCTTTGGGGTGCGGTCTGACCCCTGAAAAACTTTCATTTTCCCATATCAAAGGGACAAAAGGAAATGTGGAATATGTTATACTCCTGCGAA
>CAZMHO010000085.1:0-8565 GCA_964566085.1 uncultured Thermotogaceae bacterium
TTCCAATAACTAAGCCGATGGCCCCAACACCCAGGAACCCGAAGATCAATTTTTTTCCGACAGTCATCTTAAAAATGCTTTTCATACTTGTTTTCCCTCCTCTATCCGCCTAAGGTCGTCCGATCATTCGCGTTCTTCTTCTTTGATTCCGATCGCCCTCTTCTCGATTCAATCATCGCTTGAACGCTCTCAAGCAGCTTATCGCGATCCAGCTTGACCTGATAGTCATCGATTCCGGCCTCCATTCCCTTTTCCACATTCTCGTCGCCTGCCAGAGAAGTGATGGCGACGACGGGCAAATGGAGGGTGCGTTCGTCGTTTCGAATGCGTTGGGTCAAACCTAACCCGTTAAGCCTCGGCATCTCGATATCGGTAACCACAGCGCGGATTTTGTTTACATTTTCCAATAGCAGTTCCCAAGCCGCTTCGCCATCGGGAGCATCTATCACGTAAAACCCCCCCTCTTCCAAATACTTCTTCATCTGACCTCGGAAGAAATCCGAATCTTCTGCCAGAAGGACGGTCGCGTTTTCTGTTTTCTGGCCTGTCGGGGAAGAGACAGGAAAATCGGCGTCATTAACCCAGTCGGGGTGCGCGGCGTCCACCAATCCGTAGAGATCGGCAATCAACGTCGTGGTATCCTGGATAATCGCCGAACCGAGGATGCCTTTTTGCCTGTGCGTCTGCTGGTCGACAAACGCGCTTGTCTCGACCGTATCGACGGGCATCGCTCCCAGGAGTCCGACGTCTCTGCCTCTGGCGTGGGAAACCAGAACGACCAAATCTTCACGCTCTTCTACTTTGGAGACCGCGGCGACATCCGATAGCGCGATGAGAGGCAAAGAACCGCCACGATATTTCATCGTGCGGTTCCCTCCGTATGGTTCCAACTGCGTGGGTGGGAGTCGCTCAATCCGTTGCACTAAGTTCAGCGATACGGCGCAGTGCTCTCCCGGACCGTTTTCGAAGAGGAGCAAGGATTGGGAGTCCCGCAATTGTTGCGTTTCCGCTTCAGCCTTTACTTCTTCGCCTCTCCCGGAAGCGTCGAGCGAAGTCAGCCTCGCTTTTGTCGCCAATCCTGCCATATCGAGAATCAGCGCGACGGCGCCGTCGCCGAGGATAGTCGCCCCGGAGTATTCGCGCAGTTTTTTAAATCGGCTTCCCAGCGGTTTGACCACAATCTCTTCCGTGTCGTAAAAAGCGTCTACCACCAGAGCGTATGATAGAGTTCCTGTGGTGACAACGGCAATTTCCAGGGCGGAAGACGATCGTTTCCGTCTGTCTTCGGAGCGGTTAGAAAGCGTCGAGAGGGACGACGCGTTCTCTATGTCGCGAGAGGATTCATCCAGAGCGTATCGTTTCGAACGCCGGTCCGCCAGTTTCGAACGCCGGTCCGCTTCAAAACGCCCCGTTACCGGATCCAAATAGGTCGGCATCGCGCCAAGGATATCGGACAAGCGCGCTAACGGCAGGATACGGTCACGAAGTAATAGAACTTCGGAATCGCCTACAATCTCGATGCGGTTTTTAATCTCTTGGGGACGAATACGGTGGAGTTCTTCGATATTGGCTTGCGGGATCGCAAACCTTTCCCGCTCGACGGAAACGATTAACGACGGGATGATGGCTAACGTCAAAGGCAACTTAATGCGAAAGGCCGACCCCTTTCCAACTTCCGAGTGGATTTCTATCTGTCCGCCGAGTCGATCAAGATTTGACTTCACCACATCCATCCCAACCCCTCGCCCGGATACGTTGGAAACCTGCTCCGACGTGGAAAGGCCAGGCAAGAAGATTAAGGACTGTTTATCGCGATCGGATAAACCCAAGATTTTTTCCCGCGTCATTAATCCCCTGCTAACGGCGACGTTGGCGACCTTTTCACCATCGATGCCCTTTCCGTCGTCGATGATCTCCACTAACACTTGACCCGCCTCATAACGAGCATTGATCCAAATCTTGCCGACCGTTTTCTTGCCTGCTTTTATCCTTTCCGCCGGAGATTCTATGCCGTGATCTACCGCATTTCGCACCATATGCATCAGCGGGTCTGAGAGCCCTTCGATCAAAGTCTTGTCCATGGCGACGTCTTTACCTCGGATATCGATTTCTATCTCTTTCCCTAACGATCTGGAAAGATCCCGCACCACGCGGGGGAACTTTGAGAAGACATTATCGATCGTTTGCAAACGGGTCTGCATAATCACGTCCTGAAGCTCCGTCGTGACTTGGTTCACGCGTTGGTTCACGGAGTCCAGTTGGGTTTTGTTGTTCTGATCGACGGCAATGCGAAGTTGGTTTCGGCTGAGCACCAACTCTCCGGCTAAATTCATCAGCGCTTCGAGTAAACCGACGCGGACACGCAACGTATCCTCTATCTCGGTTCGGAGCGGTTGCGATAGAAGAGCACTTCCGTCCGGAGATTGCGGTAATGTCGCTTTTTGAGAGCTGAACGCCCCTGATTTGGCAGGAGGAGCGTCCCTCGGCGAGGGACTGGGTTTCGGGGGCGCAGGCGTTTCTGCCGGCGCCTCCAAAACGCGCGACCGGGAGACGGGGACGCTGGGGGATCGTTCTCCAAAGCTGGAATCGACCCACAGATGGATGCGACCGGGTTCGATCGCTTTAAAAAGAGCGCAAACCCGATCCGACTCTAAGACAGTAGCAAAGAGCAATCGCAACGGCAGCCGGTTGCCGATCGTTCCATCCAGAGTGCCGACTTCCTCGAAATCGATTGCGGAGTCAAGAATTTCGCCGACTCCGGAGAGGTCATTGAAGAAGCTTAGTATCGTTTGGTCCTTTTTTTCGATATCATGGATCAAATCCAGATCGATCCAGTATATGTGCTGACCTATTCTACGCGCCCGATCCAGATCCGTCTGAGGGATCGTCACTTTCCCCAGACCCATCGGAAAATCAAGGGTTACCTGCCGATACAGCGACGCCTTTTCCTCAGAAGGAAGATAGGAGGAGGCAAGGCCGGTCAGGTTTACCAATATATCCGCAATATCCGCTTCAGCGCTCTCAGTCGCGTGATTGACCATTTCTCTCAGCTTATCGAAAGCATTCAGCAATATATTGGTCACTTCGCTATTGGGAGTGATCTTTCGCGAGCGCAACATATCAAGCAGGGTTTCGGTTTTGTGCGCCAACTCCATGATTTTATCCAAACCAAAGAAACAGCTTCCGCCTCTGATGGAGTGCGCGGCTCGGAGAAACTTGTTCACAAGCTGCTCATCAATATCCGCGCCGCCTTCTTCGATGGCGAGCAAGTCTTCTTCTATTGACGCCAAATGGTCACGGGATTCGTTGACGAATTCGGTTAGAAACTCATCATCCACCCATACCCCCTCCTTCTCCGCCGCCAAAGCGACCTTCTTCCGCGGTCGCATGCAGTCGATCCGCCAGCCGCATGCTCTTTAACAGTCTAAGAATATCCGCGGACACGTGGACAAGCTTTATTTGTCCCTGCACGCCGATCAAGCTATTGTTTGCCGCAACTAATAAGCCGATCCCGGTCGAGTCCAGGGTGGCGGTTTTTTTCAGGTCAAAAATAAGGCTTCGGATTCCGCCAGCGATCTTTTCTTTCAGAAGCGTCTGCAGCTCAGGCGTTTCTATCGCGGTCAATTTCGTTCCCAGCGTCACTCGGAGTTCTGCGTTCTCGCGTTTCATCTCGATATCCTTCATAAAGATTCCTCCCCTTCCTCCGTCTCTCACGCGTTCCGAATAATTATGACGACTCGATTACCGGAACGGTTGTACTTTATTTTTTTTGCGTATTCCATTCCGATCGCCAGCCCTCGGCCCGAAACATCCGAAGTTTCGGGAACGTTCCGCATTTGAGCATGCCAGTCGAACCCGGACCCTTCGTCGGCGACGGTGAGGGCAATCGTATGCCCATAGATTTTCACTGACACGCAAACCCGTTTAGAGGAGTCCGAACCGTTTCCATGCAGGATGGCGTTGTTGATGAATTCTCGTAGCAGCAAGTCCGCAACAAAGACACGACTTTCCAGACCATTCTGTTCCAAAAGCGTTCTGGCAGCGCGGCAAACCTCATCCACTCTGGCCAGCTCCGAAGGAATGTCGACGCGAAAAGCCGCTTTCACGGTCATACTTCCACTCCCAGCAGGACGATATCGTCTTCCGGTTCTTTATTGCCGCTCATCTCCTTAACGATGGCTCTGACGCTCTCCGATAACGGCGTGGCAACGGTGCGGCAGCAAATTTCCAGCATCCGGGCATAGCCATCCGCCCTCGAACCGTGCATTTCTACCAAACCGTCCGTGAAAAGATAGAGGCGATCCCCGGCTATCACGGGCACTTCCAGAACGCCGAAAGCGGCGTCGGCGAATACGCCGAGGATATCTCCTTCCTGTTCCAGCAGAAGCGCGCGCCCCTCCCGTTTTTTACACAGGATGGCAGGCGGATGGGCGGCATTGACTAAGGTCAACTTATTGCCGGCGCGTTCCAGGCGGGCAAGGAGCGCGGTGAAATAGGTGGTTTCAGGAAGAACCCGCCGCAACGAGTCATTTACCGAGCGAAAGGTGTCTTTGGGCGTATTAACGGCAGAAAGGTTTTCAGAAAGCAGCGCCTTGAACGAAGCGGTCCATAAGGACACTCCCAGGTCGTGGCCGCTGGCGTCCGCGACGATAAAGTCCACCATCCGGGACCCGAGAGTAATGACATCGTAAAAATCGCCGCCCGCTTGCGACACTTGCCGGATACAGACCTGAAAGCCCGCTTGAGGCAAGTCTTCGGGGCGCGGCATCAGCGATTGCTGCGCGGTCGACAGTTTTCCAATTCTTTCCGCATACAATGCGATGAGCGACTCCTGAGCCGCTCTCAAACGAAGGTGCGTTCGCACTCTGGCAAGCACTTCAAGCCCCGAAAGCGGTTTTGTGATATAATCAACCCCTCCCGAAGCGAATCCTTCGACCTTTGTGGCGACATCGCCGTCTCCCGAAATAAAGAGAACGGGTACCGATGAAGTGGTCGAAATTTTTCGGCACAGGTCAAGGCCGTTGCCGTCCGGAAGATGCACATCAAGCAAAACAAGACCGATAGACTGTGAACGGAACAACGCCTCCGCTTCGGCGATATCGCCCGCTCGCGCCGTTTCCAATCCCGCGCCATGTAAAAGGCCCTCTAAAGCAAGCATCGTTGTGAGGTCGTCGTCTACGATCAGAACCAAAGGTACCTTGCGTTCACCAAGCTTGCCGATCATCGTCCTATGTTTTCGGGCGCGCTCCGCTTGTTACAGCCAATTCCGTTGAAGCTTTCCGAGTGTTAGGGTCCATCCGCTTCACCTCATAATTAGTGGCGATATCCTCGAAACAACGCGACCAGAGCGCTCTTTTTCCCAAAATGCGCCGTTCGCGTCTTCTCTCCCTTCGCGACGTCCGGAGGTGGCTCTCAAGACCGCCTGCGCCGCGCCGGATCATGCATTCGCAATTAGCATATCTTTGTAGTGTATCATAAATTCGATAAAGAAGCATAATCATGTTTGGAAAACGGAAAGGAGCGGACGGAAGAAAAACAGAGGTAAAAAGTGCTTTTTGACCGGTCTATGCCCAACTTAGGACCTTTACCCCGCGCGGCATACCGCTTGAGGAAGGGGCTTGTTTTATTCCCGATACCCTTTCAGAACCGCTCTCGTTCGGAGTTCGGGCACAAGATAGAAGAAAACGGCGCAAAATTTAACATACTTTCATTTCGCGTGTGTGTCAAGTTATGGGGTGCAGTTAAAGAAATTCCCCTCTATGGAGGGGTGGCCGAAGGCCGGGGTGGTCATGACATTACTCGTCTTTTGTCGTCTTTTTTATTGTTTTCTTCTTTAATACGATTCCACCCCATTATTGTACCCACACCATTCTGCTACGCAGTTCTCATTTATGTTATACTTGCTCCGGTTCTTGCGTTGGGTTTCCTATACTGCGAGCGGACGGGGCGCCTTATGGAATACGAGTGGTTGTGGTATGCGTTCTTTATCGTCTCCGGATTCTGCGCTTTATTTTTTCTGATCATGCTAAAAATCCGGCATTCCATCTTTTATATCAATGACTTTCAGAAATTGCTGATGTCGATTTCGACGGGGTTAATCCAACGGAAGTCCGAAGATATGGACAAAGCGATCAGTTTTGCGTTGGAACTGATCGGCAAGTTTTTCGAAGCGGATCGAAGCTATGTATTCCTCTTAAGCGATTATCAGGGTCAAGAAAGCGCGCCCGAGGAAGAACCGGTTATGGACAATACGCATGAATGGTGCGCGCCGGGCATATCCCCTCAAATAGACAACCTTCAACGAATCCCGCAAACCGTTATCCCCTGGTGGATGGAAAAAATTCGCGAAAACCAGGTGATTCGCATCCTTGATGTCGACAAACTCCCTGAAGAAGCCTCCGCGGAAAAACAGATCCTCCAGCCGCAAGGCATCCGCTCTTTGCTGGTTATCCCCTTATGGTTGGAAGGAAAGGCAATCGGTTTTATCGGATTTGATTTCACCAAAAGGCGGGTTCGTTTTTCCGAAAACGTAATCTTCGCTCTGAGAATCGCGGGCGAAACCATCGTAAACGCGTTGGAGAGAAAAAATTACGAAGATACACTACGAGCGGAGAGGGATTTCGCAAACCAGATTATGGAGCTCTTGGGGCAAGGATTAACGCTTACGAATCTCGATCAGACATTCGAATACGTGAATCCCGCGTTTGCAAAGCTAATCGGCTATGATCCAAAGGAAGTCATCGGGAAAACCCCGTTCGATTTTACGAACCGGGAGTATCACGGTACTTTGCAAAAAGAGATGAAAGATCGGATGAACGGGTATTCCGGGAGTTACGAAAACACTCTGATCCATAAAAGCGGCGCAATCGTGCCGGTCATGATCACTTCGGTGCCCCGTCTAAAAAAGCAAAAGTCGGTCGGTTCGATCGCCGTCGTAACAGACCTAACCGAGTTGAAGAAAGTTGAAAATGCGCTTCGAAACGCTCGAGACAAAGCCTTTGAAGCATCGGAGATGAAGTCTCTGTTTTTAGCGAACATGAGCCACGAAATCCGAACGCCGATGGTTTCGGTGATCGGGATGCTGGATGTATTGCAAGATTCGCCGTTGAATGAAGAACAAAAAGAATGGGTAAACGAGGCTAATGCTTCGGCGAACCATTTACTCAACTTAATCAACGACATTTTAGACATTTCGAAATTCGAAGCTGATCAGATAAAGTTGGAAGAACTGCCTTTTAGCATCTACCAAGTTATCAATCAGATGGCAGACTCTTTTCAGGAAGGATTCAAGAAGAAAGGAATCGCCTTTCCCATACATATCGACCGGCAATGCCCCGAGTATCTGTTAGGAGACCCTACAAGACTTTCCCAAATATTGTTTAACCTCGTCGGGAACGCCCTCAAGTTTACGGCTTCCGGAGAAGTAGCCCTACGATTGGCGCTTTCAGAGAGGGCGCCACGGAACCACACCGTCAAAGTAGCCCTCGAAGTCAGCGATACGGGCATCGGAATAGACACGGAGTTCTTGCCTCGTTTGTTTCAGAGCTTTCAACAGGGAGACGGAAGCATTACAAGAAAGTTCGGAGGAACGGGCCTGGGGCTGAGCATCGTCCATCACCTTGTCGAGATGATGAAAGGAGAAATCGAAGTCGAAAGCGAAATAGGAAAAGGGACCACTTTCAAGATTCACCTCTCTTTTCCCGTTGCGGATATTGTTTCGGCCACGGCAGAAAGGACTGAAACGGAGGAATCGAGAAGAGAATTGAAAGTGCTCATTATTGAAGACAATCCCTCGAACCAGAAAGTTCTTTCCCTCTACATGCAGCAACTCCGGTGGGATTATCGCGTCGCTTCGAACGGAAAAGAAGGCGTTGACCTGTTTAAAACGACCCCGTTTAACGTCGTGCTGATGGATTTGCAAATGCCGGAAATGGATGGCTTGACCGCGATCAAACTCATCAGAGAATGGGAGGAAAAGCTTAACCTGGAGAGAAGCCTGATTATCGCCATCAGCGCGGACTCTCAAAAAGAAGCGCGAGAAGCGGTTCAAAAAGCGGGGGCGGACGGGTATGTCACAAAACCGGTAAAAAAAGAAGCGTTATCCGAGTATATTCAAAAAATCAGACCCGCTTTCAAAGAAGAGCCATCGCGAAAAAGTGGCGATAGCGGGATAAAGAAAGCAAAAACGGGGGCTTTTGAGCCGCTTCCGTTTGACGTGGAAGGAAAAAGGATAGAATTGAATGTCTCGAAAGAAGAATTGAAGTACTTGGCTCAAGACTTTCTGAACACAAGCCGTTCAGCGATGAAAAGCATAGAAAAAGCATTTGAGGATCGGGATTTCGCGCTACTAAGTGAAAAAACCCATTATTTAAAGGCTTCCGTCGGTTTCTTCGCCGATAAAGCCACTTATCGGCTCGTGGCGGAAATGAAAGGGTTCGTGAAGGAAAACGCCATCGAGAAAATCCAAAACAATCTATCGATCCTAAAAAAGAACTTGGAAGGCATCCAACAACGATACTCGGATTATTTTTCGGAAGATTAGGTGAAGTTCCCGAATGAAACGGA
>CAZMHO010000085.1:8575-10927 GCA_964566085.1 uncultured Thermotogaceae bacterium
AGTTTTTTAAAAATTTGTCAGACTTTATTCATGGGAGTTGATGGAATCAGGGAGAAATTATTATTAGCAGTTGGTACAGAGATTGCGTTATAATATTCAATTATTTAAGATTCCAGACTTCAGTTGAAAAATTCAAGGAGGTTCCCGAATGAAACGGAATAAAATACTTGTCGTAGACGACACTCCGGAAATTATCCGCATCATCGGGTTGTATCTGCGCCAACTCGAGAATTGCGATATCAGCTTTGCAAAAAACGCTTCGGAAGCTTTGAAAGAGATCGGGAGAGATAAACCGGATCTTCTTTTGTTGGATATCATGATGCCGGACGTGAGCGGATACGAGGTTGCGAAAACCCTTCAAAACTCCGAAGACACCAAAGAGATTCCTATCGTATTCATTACCGCTTTGGAAGATATCCAAAGCATTACGAAAGGCTTCGAATGCGGAGCCGTCGACTATATCACCAAGCCCTTCCAAAAAGGAGAATTGATCGCTCGAATCACCGTTCATCTCCAAATAAAAAACCTTCAAGAAGATTTAAAAGAGAAAAACGCGTTGCTTTTAGATCGCGAGCGCTTTTTAAGTTTACTCGTCCGGGAAAAGACTCAGAAAATCGAAGACTTGACTTTGGGTATGGTTAAAGCGCTAGAAAACGCGAATTACCTTAATGATAACGATACGGGCAACCATATCCGTCGGGTTAGAGAGTTTTCTGTATTGTTGGCGGAAAAGGCCGGTTGCGCGTATGATTTCGTTAAAAAAATCGGTCTCTACGCTTCTTTGCACGATGTGGGCAAAGTAGGAGTGGACCCGTATCTCTTAAAAAAACCCGGGCCGTATACTTTCGAAGAAAGAGAACGCATGAAGGAACACGTCAGAATTGGAAAAACGTTATTGGATGATGACAACATAGACCCGATGGCGCGCAATATCGCTTTGTACCACCACGAGAAATGGGACGGCACCGGGTATATGGAGCGATTGAAAGAAGAGGGGATTCCGCTGGAAGCGAGAATCGTAGCGTTGGCCGACGTATTTGACGCGTTGTCAAGCAAAAGGGCGTACAAACCGTGTTACTCCAAAGAAGAAACGCTATCGGTAATCCGATCCGAAAAGGGGAAACATTTCGATCCGAACCTCGTGGAAATCTTTTTTAACCACCTGGAAGCATTTATTGCTATCCAAAAGAAATACACGCGCTGAAGACGCAGCCGCTAACGGATTCTTCCTGCCAATGCCCCGACTGACGCCGGGCGCTTCACCGTAGGCGGTTGCACGGTTTTCGGATCAGGCGCAGGGCAAAAAGCGGGCAGAAAAGAAGATTATAAAACCCTCGGGTCGATGTACCGCATCGAGTAATAGAGATACGGAGAAAAATATCGCGACCAAAACCGCGCCCCGAGGACGTTGGCCGTCTCGTGCTCCACGAAAAGCCGCTGAAAGTGGTTTTCGAAAGCCCATTGCTTTGATTTTCGGAGCAACAACGCGCCGATTCCTTTTCCTCGAAGCGAAGGTTTCAGGTAGGCCTCTTTGATTTGAGCGCTGTTCGTTCCTCGAAGCAGAAATCCTTCCGAATCCTCCTCACGGTTGGACTCGCCAACGATGAAGACACCCGAAGGATCGCCGTTCTCTTGGTAAACCCAAATCTGATCGCCATCAGCAATCGACTTTGATAGATCTTCGAGAATACCGGCGCGATCAGTATCCTTGAGAATAAAGGTAGCGGATTGGCGATAGAACGCGTGATGCTCCTGCTCCAAAGCGATCAGCGAATCGATCGAAAAACACTCCGATATCCCGGAACCAAACACGCTCTCCTGAGGGGCGCAATCGGTCAGCCGTTCCGCCAGGATCGCGCCGAATCCTAAAAGGTACAACGTATCGGTTAACGGCCGATCGTGGGCAAAGTGCCCGATCAGGTGCAGCGGGATCTTCGCTTCGACCCAAACGGCGCTGAGCTCCCGATACATCAACTGGTAGATTTCGGATGTGTTCTCTTCGATCGAAGCGTGGGCGTATTCCGGGACGAGGACAGCAGGTTGGGATTTGAAAGGGAACTTGCTTCCGGTCAGCATAAACCCGATCATTTTATCGTTGGCGAACGCGCAAACTCCTTCATTTGACGATCGCTCCCTTAAGGCGCGGAAGATTCGCTCTTTTTCTTTTTGCCCATAAACCGGCAGCAACGGATTTTTCGATCTCTCTAAATCGTATTGCGCCAACCACAAATCAAAGGCGGTTTCGCTGTCCGAAGCTTCGAACGGGCGTATTTTTTGTCGCATGTTTCCCTCCCTCTCGATAGCGATTAACGAGATTATAACACGATCTTAGCGACTTAAAACGATCGCAGC
>CAZMHO010000086.1:0-4316 GCA_964566085.1 uncultured Thermotogaceae bacterium
CTTTGCAGTTCGTAAGGGTTGAACCCAACGGGAACCCGATTACCGTTACCACCAAGACACTCGTGCCCGTAAGCAAATCGTCGGCCAAAGAAACATAGGAAGGATTGATGCATACAGAGCGAAAACCGTGATCGCGCGCCTCTTGGCATAACTTTTCTATCTCGTTCGAAGTTGCGACGCTTTTCAACAAGGTATGTTCAATCTTCTGCGCGACTTCTGCATCAAATGTTTGCGCAAAGTTTTTGTCGATTAACTTCTCTTGAAATGCATAGTTTCTTAAAAACGAAGCGATAGCGCTCTCTATTTTGAGGTCAAAGTCAGACATGGTTACCTCCCATACACTCATTTGCTCCAAGAAGGATGGAATTTAGTTTCGATTCCGCTTTGTCGGCCCTGCTGACGATAAGAATCGGCACTCTGGAGCCGACCACGATGCCGCCGATCGGGAAATGACCAAAGTACTCGGCGGACTTGCCTAAGGAGTTTCCGGAATGAATATCCGGAACCAGTAGAATGTCCGCTTGGCCCCCGACATCGCTCTTTATATTTTTGATATTCGCTGCATAAGCGTCCAACGCGATGTCTAACCCCACCGGACCTTCTATGAGACAGTCTTTGATTTGACCTCGTTGGTTCATCTTACAGAGTACGGCCGAATCCATGCTCTCCGGCATCGTGGGATTGACAACTTCCACAGCGCAAATACACGCGACTTTCGGAAATCGTATCCCAAGACTGTTAGCGACTTTCACCGCATTACCGATTATGGCGATCTTTTCCTCAAGTGTCGGTTTGATCACCATCCCCCCGTCTGTAATCAACAAAAATCGCCGCTGGTGAGTCATCTCCGTTACAAGGGTGTGGCTCAATAGGGGTTCTTTCCGGATGCCTGTTTCTTTATTGAGAACGGCTTTCAAGAGAACGGAGGTTTTAACCGCCCCTTTTAAGATAAAATCTCCGTTCCCCTGACGAATACACTGAACGCTCAGAAAAGCCGTCTCTTCGTCAGAGTTTGATTCGATTACTTCGACGGAGGTTAACCCCAGCTCTTCCAGCAGCGGGACGATCAGAGACCGGCGCCCCACTAAGACCGGGGAAGCGATCTCCTTTTGAAGCGCCTCACGTACGCTGAGGAGTCCTTCCCTATCCTCCGCACCGCAAAGTACGACTTTCTTCATCCCTTCGTTTTTGGTATGGTTTTTGACGGTTGCCAAGAGTTCTTCAAAAGAATGCATCTCGCCTATCTCCCTTAAAAGTTCTTTCCCCAAAGGACTCCGTCCTCGGTTAGCGCGAAGAACGACTTCTCCGTCCAATCGATATCCTTTATTATCCCATCGACGAAATCGATTTGAATATTGTTGTCGACGGGGGAGAAGCGTATGATTTTATTGCCGTGAAAACCGATCAGTAGCAATCGGGATGCGCTGTAGTATACTTTTGTTAGTTTTTGAGACAGATTAAGCGGAGTCAGGAACTTGCTGTCCATCATTCCATATTGATGGATCAGCCCGTTTTCGTCCACGATAATCAACCGGTCTTGATAGATAAAGACTTCTACTATCTTTCCGATTCTTTCGTCTAAGACATCGACGATCAACAGGTCTTCCGGTTTGTAGGGATTTACGATCCCCATCTTCCCTTCCAGGAAGAAGATAAGGCGTTTATTAACCATTGTTCCCCAAGTAACGTTGTTTGGTTCCCCGAACTTCAAGGTACGAATCGTGGAACCAGTTTCGAGGTCGATTACTTTCAACAGATCACCCAACCAGAAGATCAGGAATTTGTCCGCTGTATTGAGTTTACTGTTTTCATAGGCTTTATAGGATTTTTCGCTTAACGTGTTGTTCTGCAAGGAGAAGAAACTGTCATTGATGCGGATAACTGGCGGCTTCTTATAGAACTGCTCCACGCGATTCGTCCCGATATCCAGTTTTTTCGAGAGCATCGACCCCTTCTCGGTATCGATGATAAAGTTGTTCCCTTCCGTTGTGATAAAGCCTAGCGTACTCAGCTCCGAATACATTCCTATGGCCGTTCTCAACGGAGGTTTTGTGGTAAGCAGCCCGATTTGGCTGACATTCCAACTCCGCAACGACCGGTCTTGGTTCAAGGTCATCATGTTGTCCATATATCCGTGAATACCGGTTACCGGCGAAGCGCCCAGATTCGCTTTTCCCATAAGCCTGGCGAATTCGCTGGAATAGATATACATGTTTCCGGAACTCGAACCGACGACGATCCAATTCTTTCCGTTTTCCGGAGCGTAGAGAGCGGTAACATATCCGGCCTCGAGCTTCATCGTCTTTTTCTTGAATACGCCCATGTTCCCGGCCTTGTCACCCCAATAAATATCGCCGTAAGCGAAAAGAACGTCCGTGATCGCTTGTTCTGATACGAATTCCCTCTGATAGATACCATTTTCGGACAACCAGATGAGCTCTCCTTTTTGTGTCCCGACTACGAAAGAGTCCGTCTGCGCCAAATCGGGGCAGATTGCAGTCGCTTCGACCTTTGTATCCAATACCATCTGCCCGGTGAAATCGCTGTTGAGCATCGTGATTCTACCGTCATTCATCCCGATAAGAATCTTACGCCCGCTGCGAGAAAAAGCCAGAATAGCCCCGTTAGTCACCGCATACTTCATACCTTTATAGGTCGTTACTTTTTGGTTTTCCGCCATGTACTTGGCATCCCACAGTTCGATGCGGTCTTCCAATAAAAGCCCGACCAATCCGTTCCTGGAGATGTCGATATCTCGGATATCGCCAGGTTGCAGCTCGTAACGAGAGGTTGTGTCTAAGATCAAATTGAGCCAAGCGATGCTGCCGTTCGTCGCGACGAAGTACCCTGCATCCCGGTAGGCGACGCCGTACTCCCAATAGCCGTAAAGCTGGTTCATGGTCGGGGGAATGCTCTCCTCTTTCTCTTCAACCGTCTGAGGAGAGATGGAAATCATTGGTGTTTGAACCTCTATCGGCGCCGCCGTGCTCGCCGGAATGGTCTGAATCTGTTTTTGATCGCTGGTCGCCGACACCGTCGCGGCGGGGGTCTCACTGGTAATTGTCGGTTTTATCGGTTCTTCGACCGGTGCCTGGTGCGCCAAGGGGAGAATCTCTTCATACCGTTCGATGAACCCGGGTAGGTTTTCCAGGCTTTGAATACCAAGATAGATGGTTTTGTCTTCCGTTTGGATGGCGACGGATTTTCCGCTCGCGTCGATTGCGAATCCCAGGATCATCGTCTTGGTTTGAATGCTGTGGATCTCTTTCAGGTCGTAGACACGGAAGACACGCAAGGTTTTATCCCAGTGATAGGTGAAAAGCTGGTTCTGATCTTCAGCGAAGTGGCTCTGCATAACGATACCGCGGTTCATGTTCCGTTTCTGTTCCGAGAAATCGTCGAAGCGGACATAGTAGACGTCTCCTCCCGCGTCTACCGCGAGGAAACGGGTCTTGTCTATCAGGAAAGAAGCGATACGAATGATTGGTCGCTGCATCTCCTTCGCATTAACGTTTGCATTCGGTGTCAGTTCAACCCACCCCACTCTTTGCGGTGAAGCCAGGAATAAGAGACGGTTTTGATCGTCCATGACGATTTGCTGCACCGAGGCGTTTTCGACGCGAAACTCTTTGAGCAACGTCCCCGACTTATCGAAAGCCTGAACCCGACCATCCTTATACCCGAGGCCCATCACGCCGTTCTTATCAATCGTTAGGCAACTTGGAACGCCAGCGATGGGAGTGGCGTACAGACGATAGATTTTTTCTCCTACGGTGGCAACTTCCACACGATTGGCATAGAGGATCGCGAGGTAGGGATAGCAAAGATCGATCATTACCGGCATTTCCTTGAAATCGATTCCCAACAGCTTCATCTGGTCCCGAATCCATAAGTAGCCGGTACTGCGCTCCGTCCAGATGAAGTGCCCGTTCGGATCTAAATCGTACAGTTCTGAGAATCGAAGTTCAAGAGCTTGGTTGAAGCCTTCGGGCCATTTGATCGGTTGCAGTAGGCCATCCGAATCCGTTACCGGTTGGGCCGTAACCGTCGCGGGTGACGTTACAATCACTTCCGGCACAATCTTGGAAGGTTGTTCCGAGGAGGCCGTGCCGATATCCGCGACATCTGTCGCGGGTTTGGTAACTAATACCGGAGAAGTCGAAGAGTCAGCGGATACGGAAGTCGCGGCGGTGGTTGTTTGAGTCGCCGTCGGGAGCGTCGTTGCGGTCCCGGAAGCCGAAGAAGCCGTTTCATCCGGCAAGGACGGGGTTTTCTGTTCGACGGGTAGCGTAGGCAACACCGGCGAACTTTGCGTT
>CAZMHO010000086.1:4389-6328 GCA_964566085.1 uncultured Thermotogaceae bacterium
ATTGCGGCCATTAACGGATATGTAAAATTTCCGTCCGTTGATATAAAAGGACGGATTGTCAATCCGCGCTGTTTTTACGACGGCGATACTTTGAACGATATCCTGCAAAATATCCGTCGCGATCTTTTCGTTGTTATGCCGGAAGGAATCGCTGTAAAAGGTTCCGAACTCCAAGGCTAATTCTTTCATGAAGTTCGTGAAGTTTTTTTCGGAAATCCCAACCGGGTAGACGACAACCCCTGCCGTTTTAAGGGCGTCGATCCCTTCTTTCTTAGTTTTAATGCTGCCGGGGGCGGCATCAAGATAGTCCGCGTCAATGCCGTCGGTGAGAAGGATGATGACATTGACCCCTTGCTCACGCTCCATAATCTTCGCCGCGTTGAACAATCCGTCATGCAGGCGGGTCATGCCAGCATTGGTAATCTTCTCTTTGGCGGAAGCCCAACGCGAATAATCTTCAGTGAAGGATTGTATCACTTCCACTTTATCGTCGAAGGCGAGGATACCCCAACGGACTCTTTTGGGCAGGTTTTTCAATATCAAGTCCATTTGCTGTTTGATCACTTCGGAATATTTGGTGTTGCTTCCGCTGCGATCGATAACGAATAGAAGGTTAATCCCTGAATCGAGAGAGGTGTTGACCTCCGTCTTTAGGAGATTGTTGCTGAAGTCCAAGACTTCCAAGTTTTCGATTGGAGACAGGTTCTTGATAACGGCTGTGGTAACGTCCCGGTCAAAGACTTTTGAAACAAGGATTGGCGTGTTGGTTTGTTTCGTATAGATTTGGACCAGGAAATTGCCGATATGGTCCAGGAAGTTCTGAGTTATCCGTTCGACGATCTCCAATACGACAATACCCGGACTCATCTGGCCAACGCTTTCGGCAGTATCCTTGAAGGTTCCCAGCGTAACTTTCGACTTCGGGTCATAGACCTTTAGCGTCGTTTCGAGACGTGTCACGCGCTTTTGCTGGAAGGAAGAGAAAGTCCAAAGGGAATCGATGAAGAAAAACATCCCCGATTGTGGATACTTCTTTTCGATATCCCGATAGATGCTCTCTTTATCCAAAACCAAGTCACAAGGGGATAGTGTTTTGTAATCTCCCGTTCCGGGGTCAGGTTATATTCCGCGATCGATGAGAGCTTAAGATCGAACCCCTCCATAGAAGGGCTATAACCAAACTTTTCCAATTGGATTTGATGTTTTCCCGGCGCAATATAAAGGACCTGCGGCGTCGTACCGCGCCAGACCCGATTGATAAATATATCCGCGCCGGACGGATGAGATAGTACTTCCAATTTAACGGTACTCGAGAAGAGTGAAAGATATGAAATCAACACAACGAATATTATCAGCAAAAAGCGCTTAGGCACGAAAATCCCCCCCTAAACAGTCTATCTAATTGTATCACAAAACATTTCACATTGACAAACATCGGATAAAAACACTCCGATGCGCTCAACCCTTAACCGCGCCAGAGGTCAAGCCCCCGACCAGGTATTTTTGCATAAAGAGGAACACGACCACCATCGGGATCGCCCCGATGAGCGCGGCCGCGGTAAACAACCCCCATTCCATCTGATAAGGACCATTAGAGAAGGATTGCAAACCGACGGCAAAGGTATAATTCTGCGGGCTTTGCAGCATGATCCGCGCCAACACGAATTCGTTGAAAGTGGACATAAAACAGAGTATGAAAACGACGGCCAAGATCGGCGTCGAAAGCGGCAAGACGATCCTGTAAAACGTTTGAAAACGAGTGGCGCCGTCTATCAGCGCCGATTCTTCGATCTCATTCGGGATCGTGTCGAAGTACCCTTTCAACAACCACATGTTAAACGGTAAGGCGCCCAGATAGATGAAGATGATCCCGCCTTGCGTATCCAGCCCGAGAAAGGGGAAAAGCATGCCGGTAAAACGGAGCAGGGAATAGAGCGCG